>NZ_JAVBIJ010000001.1:1916250-2235625 GCF_032193765.1 Rhodoferax potami | reverse complement strand
GGCGCTTGGAAGGTGAGCACTTCGTCGGTGTCGTCGTCCAGCGCGTACAGGCCCACACATCGGTTGGGGCCAGCTTGGCCGAGTTTGTTGGTGGTGATCAGGTCCACCAGCGTGTGGTGCTCAAACAGCGTCACATTGGCGCTGGCTTTCACCTTTTCAATCAGGGTCTGTTGCACTGCGGCACCGGTGGCATCGGTCACATGGACGATGCGGCGCGCACTGTGGCCGCCTTCGCGGGTGAGGTGCAGCTGGCCGGCGTGGCCGGCTTCTTCTGAAAACGGCACGCCCAGCTTTTGCAACCAGGCGATGCTTTGGGGCGCGTTTTCCACCACGAACTGCGTGGCTTTGAGGTCGCACAGGCCGGCACCGGCAATCAGGGTGTCGTCCACGTGGGCGGCAAAGCTGTCGTCCTTGTCCCACACGGCAGCTATGCCGCCTTGGGCCCAGCCACTGCTGCCTTCGCGCACCGCGCGTTTGGTGAGGATGGCTACGCGGTATTGCTGCGAGAGCAGCAGCGCCGCACTCAGACCGGCGAGGCCGCTGCCAACGATGAGCACATCAAAGTGCAGCGAAGAGGGGAGTTGAGTAGACATTCGCAGAAAAGAAAAGAGGTCGGTGGCGATCAGCCCAGGGTCTGCGTGTAACGGCGCAGGTCGTTCAAGGCGGGGCGGGCTACCAGGTACAACAGAATCAAGGCCAGGGGCACCGTGGTGACAAAGCCCAGGGAGTTAAAGCCCAGAGCCCCGACCCACGCGCCGAGCACAAAGCTGCCTATCAGCTTGCCGAGCAGGCGGAGTTTGTCGGTGTTGGCCTGGACGGGGGCGGCTTGGGGGTCCAGGTTGAGGTAGACCATCTTACCCAGCTCAATGCCGACATCGGTCACCATGCCAGTCAAGTGGGTGGTGCGGATTTCGGCGCGCGAAATCTTGGTGATCACCGCGTTCTGTAGCCCCATGATGAAGCAGAGCAGGGTGACCGTGAGCGGGGTGAAAAAGTAATAGGCGTAGTTCATAACGCCCCCGAAAATGCCAAACACCAGCAGCAGAGCCGCTTCCAGCAGCAGCGGCAGGCCGTAGGCGACCTGCAGCCGGCAGCGCAAGCCCCAGTTGACCAGCACCGAACTGGCCATGGCGCCGAACACAAAGGCGATCAGCATGGCCATGCCGGTCAGGGCCACCTCGGTGTGGCCCAGCACCACCGAGTCCACCACCGACGAGACGATGCCCGTCACATGGGAGGTGTATTGGTGCACCGCCAGAAAGCCCCCCGCATTGGTGGCCCCGGCCACAAAGGCCAGTGCCATGCCGAGGCGGGTGTTGGCTTCAGGGGTGCGCTCGGTATCGATCCAGCCGTAGGTCCAAGGGAACATGGTGACGAGGCCCGGATCGCGCTGCGTGGGTTCAGTGGATGCGCATGCCAGGCTGGGCGCCGGGCCAAGGGTTCAGGATGTAGATGCCGGGGTTGGTACCTTCATCTGCATGGCTGGCCGCCATGACCATGCCTTCGCTGATGCCGAACTTCATCTTGCGCGGTGCCAAGTTGGCCACCAGCACGGTGAGCTGGCCCACCAGCTCTTCGGGCTTGTACATGCTGGCGATGCCGCTGAACACATTGCGCGTGGTGGGCTGGCCGTCAGCGTTCTTTTCACCCACATCGAGGGTCAGGCGCAACAGCTTGGTGGAGCCTTCCACGGCTTCGCAGTTCACTATTCTTGCAATGCGCAGGTCGATCTTGGCGAAGTCGTCAATGCTGATGGTGGGCGCTAGCGCCTCGCCACCGGGGGCATTGGGGTCGACCGGCACAGCGGCGGGCGCTGACTTTGCTACTTTTTTAGGAGCTGCTTGCGCAGGTTCTGCCTGCGCTAAAGGCTCTTTTGGTTCAAAAAGCGCTTCCAGCTGCTCGGGGGTGACGCGTTGCATGAGGTGTTGGTAGGGCTGGATGGCTTGTACATCGCCGGCCACGGCCCAGGTGTCCATGGGGCGGCCCACAAAGCTTTGCACCGCTTGCGCCAAGCCTGGCAGCACAGGGGCCAAGTAACGGCTCAAGGCGTCAAACGCGTTGATCAGCACCGAGCACACTTGGTGCAGTGCCTCGTTGTTAGCCACGTCTTTGGCCAAGTCCCAAGGCTTGTTCTGGTCCACATAGGCGTTGACTTTGTCGGCCAGCAGCATGACTTCGCGGGTGGCCTTGCTGTACTCGCGGGCCTCGAAATGGGCGGCCAGCGCGTCAGAAGCACTGCGGATTTCAGCCAGCAGTGCACCCCCTTGGGTGCCGAAGTTGCTGGTCAGCTTGCCGTCAAAACGCTTGGTCAAGAAGCCGGCTGCGCGGGAGGCGATGTTGATGAACTTGCCGATCAAATCGCTGTTCACCCGCAGCATGAAGTCTTCGGCGTTGAAGTCGATATCTTCATTGCGCGCCGACAGCTTGGCCGCCAGGTAGTAGCGCAGCCACTCGGCATTCATGCCCAGGCTCAGGTACTTGAGCGGGTCGAGGCCGGTGCCGCGGCTCTTGCTCATCTTCTCGCCGTTGTTCACGGTCAAGAAGCCGTGCACGAACACGTTGTTCGGCATCTTGCGGCCGCTGAACTTCAGCATCGCCGGCCAGAACAGGGTGTGGAAGGTGACGATGTCTTTGCCGATGAAGTGGTACTGCTCGGTGTCTTCAGCCTTGATGTATTCGTCAAAGCTGCGGGCGTCGCCGTGCTTGGCCTTGGGGCCGCCTTTGTCGAACCAGTTTTTGAGCGACGCCAAGTAGCCCACAGGCGCGTCCAGCCACACATAGAAGTACTTGCCCGGCGCATCGGGAATCTCGATGCCGAAGTAGGGCGCATCGCGCGAAATGTCCCAGTCGCCCAAGCCTTCGCTCTGGGTGCCGTCCGGGTTGGTGCGCACGCTGAACCACTCTTTGATCTTGTTGGCCACTTCGGGCTGCAGCTTGCCGTCTTGCGTCCAGTTTTCCAGAAACTCCACGCAGCGCGGGTCGGAGAGCTTGAAGAAGTAGTGCTCAGAATTCTTGAGTTCGGGCTTTGCGCCGGAGAGGGCCGAGAAGGGGTTGATCAGGTCAGTAGGCGCGTAGACCGAGCCGCACACCTCGCAGTTGTCGCCGTACTGGTCTTTGGCGTGGCACTTGGGGCACTCGCCCTTGATGTAGCGGTCGGGCAGGAACATGTTCTTCTCGGGGTCGAAGAACTGCTCGATGGTGCGCACTTCAATCAGACTGCCATCGGCGCGGTCGCGCAGGTCACGGTAAATCTGGCGGGCCAGCTCGGTGTTTTCGGGCGAGTGGGTGCTGTGCCAGTTGTCAAAGCTGATGTGAAAGCCATCCAGATACTGCTTGCGGCCGGCGGCGATGTTGGCCACGAACTGCTCGGGCGTCACGCCAGCCTTTTCAGCCGCAATCATGATGGGCGCGCCGTGGGTGTCGTCCGCACCCACAAAATTGACCGCATTGCCCTGCATGCGCTGATACCGCACCCAGATGTCGGCCTGGATGTATTCCATGATGTGACCGATATGGAAGTTGCCGTTGGCGTAGGGGAGGGCGGTGGTAACGAATAGTTGGCGGGGCATGGGGAATCGACTTTCACAGAGGGACCAGTGATTTTAGTCGGGCTGTGCTCGTGTTCCGTATTTGCGGGGGGATCAGGCGGGCTGGGCGCTTTGCTACGTGTCCCCCGGCCTTCGGCCTCCTCCTTGGCCTACGCAAAACGCCCAGCCCGCCTGATCCTGCGCGGATGGTTCGAGGCACGTTGTGAAAACAGTCAGCCGCCCCACCCCTCAAGTGATGTGACTTGCAAACATACAAAGTTCACCACGCCTCGCTTCGCAGCAGCAGGTTGGGGGTGCGTACCGCAGCGAGGTCAAGGAGGAGCCCGCTGAAGCGGGCGGGGGACACGAGCGGAGGTACGTACCCCCAGCCTGCTGCGAGCCCAGCAAAGACGCAAGCGCGATAAGAAGCTCAGTCCTTAAACACAGGCGCCCGCTTCTGCATGTTCGCGGTCATCGCCTCGGTCAGGTCCTTGCTCATCAGCATGGCGGCGTTCCAGGTGGCGATGTAGTTCAGGCTGTCAGCCACGCTGTGGTCGCGTGCATAAGTGATCATTTCCTTGGTGCCGCGGATCGAAAGTGGGGACTTGGCCGCAATCGTGGCTGCAATCTCTTGCACCCCGGCGTAGAGCGCCTCGCGGCTTTCAAACACGCGGTTCACCAGGCCGATGCTCTTGGCCTCCGTGGCATCCATCTTGCGGCCTGTGTAAGCCAGCTCGCGGGTAATGCCATCGCCCACCAGTTTGGGTAGGCGCTGCAGAGTGCCCACGTCGGCGGTCATGCCGATGTCGATCTCTTTGATGGTGAAAAACGCATCGGCACTGGCATAGCGCATATCGGCGCAGGTCACGAGGTCGATACCACCCCCGATGCAGCCGCCATGGATGGCAGCCAGCACCGGTTTGCGGCAGCGCTCCAGGCTGGTCAGTGTGTCTTGCATGTCCAGAATCATGCGGCGCAGGCTCTCGCGCATGCGGCCGTCGCACTCGTTGGCGATCTGCGGGCCTATGCCCATCATCATTTGCAGGTCGATGCCCGCGCAAAACAACTTGCCGTCGCCTTGCAACACCGCCACCCGCGCCTCGGGCGTGCGGTCCACCCACTCAAAGGCTTGGCGGATCTCTTGCCACATGGTGGCGCTCATGGCGTTGGCTTTGTCGGGGCGGTTCAGGCGGATGGTGGCAATGTGCGCGTCCAGCGTGACCTTCAGGGTTTCAAACTCCATGTGTGTCTCCTTTTATGTGCCAAATAGGCCGCTAGCGCAGGTGAAATGTGCGCGAGCAGCTATTATTTTTATAGTGTTGATGAGTCCGAAATTCAGGTCTTGGCTGGCTTCATCATGGCCATATAGGGCGCCAGTCGCTTGCCCATCTCGTCGCCCAGCGCTTGCAAGCCGCTCATGGGGCGCACCATCACTTCAAAGTCGGTGATCTTGCCCTCGGCGTCGAACTGCACCATGTCGATGCCTTTGAGCTCTTTGCCATTCACCTTGGCGCTGAACTCCAGCACCAGGCTCAGACCATCAGCACTAGCCAGCTCGCGGTGGTATTTGAAGTCTTCAAACACCTGCACCACGTTGGTTAAGATGACTTGTACCGCCTGCGCGCTGGGGTAGGGTGTGTGCGCCATGGGCGAGCGGAACACGGCCTTGCGGTGCAGGATGGTGGGCAGCTCGGCCAGGTTGTTCTCGGCAATCATCTGGTGCCATAGCTTGAGGCTGGCGGCCACCGGTGCAGGCAGGGTTTGCGCCAGCGTGGGGGCAGCCCCTGCTTCTGCCGTTTGAGCTGGCACAGCACCAAAGGCCAAGGCCAGTTCGGTGCCTTGCTTGATGGCGCGCTTGGCGTCCAGCTCGGCAGCCACATCGGCGCCGCCGATCAGGTGCACGTTGACGCCTGCGGCTTGCAGATCAGCCTGCAGCGCGCGCTGAGGGTCCTGGCCAGCGCAGACCACTACGTTGTCTACCGGCAGCACCATGTCCTTGTCGCCTACGGTGATGTGCAGGCCGGCGTCGTCCACCTTGCGGTAGGTCACACCGTTGATCATCTCCACTTCGCGGTTTTTGAGCGATGTGCGGTGAATCCAGCCTGTGGTCTTGCCCAGGCCATCGCCCACTTTGCTGGTCTTGCGCTGCAGCAGGTAGACCTTGCGCGGTGTCTTCTCGATGTGCGCGGGCTTCAAGCCACCAGCGCTGGCATAGGCAGTGTCCACACCCCATTCCGCAAAGAATTTGGCTTGGTCCAGGCTGGGGCTGGTGCCTTCGTGCAGCAGGAATTCGGCGGTATCAAAGCCGATGCCGCCTGCGCCAATCAGTGCCACTGTTTTGCCCACGGGTTTCTTGTCGCGCAGCACGTCCAGGTAGCCCAGCACTTTGGGGTGCTTGATGCCTTCAATCTCAGGCATGCGTGGTGTTACGCCGGTTGCCAGCACCACGTGCTTGAAGCCGGCGGCTGTCAGGTCTTGTGCGCTGACTTTTTGGTTCAGCTGCAGCTTCACGCCAGTCAGCTCAATCTGCTTGCCAAAGTAGCGCAGGGTCTCGTAGAACTCTTCTTTGCCGGGCACCTGCTTGGCCACGTTGAACTGGCCGCCGATTTCGCTAGCCGCGTCAAACAATGTGACCTCAAAGCCGCGCTTGGCCGCTTCCGTAGAAAAGGCCAAGCCGGCCGGGCCTGCGCCCACCACGGCGATGCGCTCTTTGCTGGGGGCCGGGCTGTCCACCATCAGGGTTTCGTGGCAGGCACGCGGGTTCACCAGGCAGCTGGTGATCTTGCCGCCGAAGGTGTGGTCCAGGCAGGCCTGGTTGCAGCCGATGCAGGTGTTGATCTGGTCGGCTTTGCCCTCGGCCGCCTTTTGCACAAACAGCGGGTCAGCCAGGAATGGGCGGGCCATGCTCACCATGTCTGCTTGGCCGCTGCTAAGAATTTGCTCAGCCACCTCCGGCGTGTTGATGCGGTTGGTGGCGATTAGCGGAATCTTCACCTTGCCTTTGAGCTGCTCGGTCACCCAGGCAAACGCTGCGCGCGGCACTTTGGTGGCGATGGTGGGGATGCGTGCTTCGTGCCAGCCGATTCCGGTGTTCAGGATGGTCACACCTGCTTTTTCAAGTTCCTGCGCCAGTTGCACCACCTCTTCTTTGGTAGAGCCGCCTTCCACCAGGTCCAGCATGGAGAGGCGGAAGATGATGATGAAGTTGGCGCCCACCCGAGCGCGCGTCTTGCGCACGATCTCCAGGGCAAAGCGGATGCGGTTTTCATAGCTGCCGCCCCACTCGTCGTCGCGCTGGTTGGTTTGTTTGGCAATGAACTCGTTGATCAGGTAGCCCTCAGAGCCCATGATCTCCACGCCGTCGTAGCCCGCGCTTTGGGCCAGGGCCGCTGCGTTGGCGTAGTCCTCGATGGTCTGGCTCACCTCTTCTGTGGTCAGCGCATGGGGGCGGAAGGGGCTGATAGGCGCCTTCAGCGCACTGGGCGCCACCAGTTCGGGGTGATAGGCATAGCGGCCGAAGTGCAGGATCTGCATGCAAATCTTGCCGCCTGCGGCGTGTACCGCGTCGGTCACTACCTTGTGTTTGTCGGCTTCCTTTTGCGTGGTCATGGCCGCGCCGCCGGGCATGGGGCGGGCGCGGTCATTGGGGGCAATACCGCCGGTCACGATCAGGCCTACACCGCCCTTGGCGCGCTCTGCGTAGAAGGCGGCCATGCGGGTAAAACCGTCTTTGGCTTCTTCCAGGCCCACGTGCATGGAGCCCATGAGCACCCGGTTTTTCAGGGTGGTAAAGCCCAAATCCAGAGGGGCGAGCATGTGGGGGTAGGTGAGCGTGGCAGTCATGGGTGTCTCCTGTTATGTGTTCGGGTGGCCGGCCGGCACCAAGGCACGCGCGGCTATGCAACCAGTTGCAGTGTAGAAGTCTAGCCAGATTTATGCAACTGGTTGCATAGTTAGAGTGCTGCCCTTAGACTCGCCCGCATGTCGCTTGCCCATGCCGTGCTCACATCGTTGATTGAAAAACCGTCCTCAGGGTACGAGCTGGCCAGGCGGTTTGACAAGTCCATTGGTTACTTTTGGCACGCCACGCACCAGCAGATTTACCGCGAACTGGCCCGCATGGAAGACAAGGGTTGGATCGTTTCTGACAGCGCGCCCGACGCGGGTGCTACCCGGAAGCGGGAGTACAAAGTGTTGCCAGCCGGACGGGCGGAACTCGTGCGCTGGACCAGCGAGCCCGCCGAGCCCATGGATTTGCGGGACGAGTTCACCGTCAAAATCCGCGCCGATGCAGCGTTGAATGAAGTGGACTTGAGTGATGAACTCCGCGCCCGCATAGCCCAGCACACCGAGCGGCTGGCGCATTACCGCGCCATCGAGGCCCGGGACTTTGGTAGGGGCGATGCGATGCCGCGGGCCAAGCGGCTGCAGCATCTGATCCTGAAGAAGGGGATCATGTTTGAAGAGGGCAGCATCGCTTGGGCGCAGGAGGCGTTGGGGGTGTTAGAAAGCAGCGATGGCTGACAGCTCGGGTGTTATGACTTGAACGACTAGGCAGCGTCTTTGCAGCGATAGTGGTCATTGAAAAACAACGCACTGAATTTTTGTGGAGCAGTTGAAGCCTGAACAGTGTGTCTTGTCTCATGGAAAGTAAACAAATGTGCGCCTGTTGGTCCAAATGGACTATTCACACTTGCCGCCTGCTTTATTAAATTGCGAAGCTTATTATTTGGGAGCAACTTTATGAAAAAGATTATTTCAGCCCATGTCATTGCATTGGTGGCAGGCTTTTCACAGGCTGGAGAAATTACTTCAGCCGGGACTGTTCTGACCAACACTTTAGGCAACTATGGGAGCGGCTATCCTGAAGTGATTGGAATGACTAACCAGTCTGGTTTGTCAGCAAACTACATCAGCGGTGTGACAGATTTTGATGCGTTCATTGCCTCTGGAGTTACCCACAGCGGTGGGGACCGTAACAGCTGGCTGGGTAGTTCTAGCGTTTTTAGCGGCTCTCTGACATTTGATTTGGGTGCAACTTATAGTATTTCCAAATTTGTAATGTGGAACGGTGCTAGTGGTATCAGTGCCAGTGTCAAAGGCTTCAGTATCACCACGTCCAACGACAGTACATTCAGCACTTTCACCAATGTAGGAAGCTTCACTGGTCAGCAAAACGACTATGCGGCCACTGTCTACGACTTGCTTGACACAACCGCCAGATATGTCAAGTTCAATATTGATGGTAATTTTGGAAACGGTTGCTGTATTGCAGTTGGAGATATCGCTCTTGAAACTTCAGTCACTGCTGTGCCAGAACCCGAAACCTACGCCATGATGTTGGCTGGTTTAGGCATGATTGGCGTCTCCTTCAAACGCCGCAAAGCCAAGCAAGCGTAAAGCAGTTTCAGCCCAAACAGATGGGGGCTTCTGCTCCCATTTTGCTGTGTAGCGAAAGACCACTTCAAGCCTTTAAGAGACTAAGCTTTTAGCCGTTGTGCGCACTCCGTATTCGCTAGAACTCAAACAACAAAGCCCGGCAGAGCCGGGCTTTGTTGTTTTTGCAGCGCCGGTTGATGTGGACCACCGCTGTTTTATCTGTCACTCAGGCAGCCAGCTTGGCAATTCCAATAGCCGCTTCAGCCAGTGCTTCCGCCTTTTTGGAATCGCCCATGGCCACCCCCTCAGCGCGCACAAAGCGCACATCGGTGATGCCCAAAAAGCCGAACACGGTTTGCAGATAGCTCTCTTGGTGTTCCGCAGCACGGCCCCAGTCGTTGGTGGAGTAGACGCCGCCGCGGGTGGACGCCACGATCACGGTTTTGCCACCGGCCAGACCTTGGGGGCCGGTTTCGGTGTACTTGAAGGTGCGGCCGACTTGGGCAACGCGGTCCACCCAAGCCTTGAGTTGGCTGGGGATGCTGAAGTTGTACAGCGGGGCACCCACCACGACCACATCGGCGGCCAGGAACTGGGTCACCAGCGCCTCAGAGATCACGTTCTCGCGCTTCTGCACATCCGTTAGTTCTGCACCGGCAGGGGCGCGGAAGCCCAGGGAGTCGGCAGACAGGTGGCTGGGCGTGTCTACGGCCAGGTCCAGGTACTCTACGGTGGTGTCGGGGTGGTTGTTGACCCATTGGGCGACGGTGTCTTTGGTCAGTTGGCGGGAGACAGAGTGGTCGCCCAAGATGCTGGAGTCGATGTGCAAGAGTTTCATGACAAGTCCTTGAAGGGGGGGGGTCGATAGGACTAGTTTCCAAGAAAGGCGAATGTTTGATAAGTCCGCATATTTGCGTTAGATTGTCCTGGGAATGGGACGATCAAGGGGCGCAAATGCAAGATACCAATGACATGCTGTACTTTGCCGAGGTGGTGGAGCGGGGCGGCTTTGCCGCTGCCGGGCGGCATTTGGGCATTCCCAAATCCAAACTTTCGCGCCGCGTGGCCGAGCTGGAAGCCCGGTTGGGCGTGCGCCTGCTACAGCGCACCACGCGCAAGCTTTCGGTTACCGAAGTGGGCGAGGTCTATTTGCGCCACTGCATTGCCATGCGCGATGCCGCGGAGGCAGCCGCCGAGGCAGTGGAGCAGGTGCAGACCGAGCCGCGGGGCACTATCCGGATTGCCTGCCCGGTGACGCTGGCCCAAAGCACGGTGGGGCCCATCATGGCGCTGTTTTTGGCGCGCCACCCGTTGGTGAAGGTGGACATGCGAATCAGCAACCGCGTAGTGGATCTGGTGGAAGAGGGTGTGGACGTGGCGCTGCGTGTGCGTACCTCGCTGGACGACAGTGGCAGCCTGGTGGTGAAGAAGCTGGGTGAGTCCAACACGGTGCTGGTAGCCAGCCCGCTGCAGTTGGCGCGGCAAGGGCAGCCTGCCTCGATCAATGATTTGGCGCACATGGACACAATTTCCATGTCGGCCATAGATGGCCGTGCCAGCTTGGTCCTGCTGGGGCCGGGTGGCGCCACACACACCTTGGTGCACCAGCCACGTTATGTGGCGGACGACTTGTTAACGCTCAAGTTTGCTGCTTTGCACGGTACGGGCATGTGCTTTTTGCCGGATTACATGTGCCGGCGCGAACTAGAGCAAGGCCGGCTGGTGCATGTGCTGCCGGGCTGGGCGCCGCCACGCGGCATATTCCATGCGGTGTACCCGTCACGCCGCGGCATGGTGCCGGCGGTGCGGCGGTTTTTGGACTTTTTGGGCGAACACACCAGTAATGAGGGCATGCCCGTGCTGCCGGCGGGCTGCCCGTCCATCGACTGAGGCCGTTTTGAGTCAATGCAAGCGCGGTGTGGGCTTGCTTAGTCCGGAACGCTGATACCCATTTCGGCCAGCTTTTTGGCCCAAGTGGCTCTGCGCTTTTCCGCTTTGGCAGCGGTATCCACCGCGGCTTTGATGGCGGCGGGCCCTTTTTTGGCCACGGTCTGGATCAACTCTTGTTTGTGAGCAGCATCGGCTGCGGCGCGGTGGTAAGTGGCCAGCAGACTGGCGGATGCGGAGGATGTGGTCACACGGGCCTCGAAGGCAAAACGCCTATTGTCTACGGTGCGCGACGGCGGGGAGTTACGGCAGGCGCAAGGGGTCTTTACGGCGTTCCACAAATTCTGTGTCGCCCGGTTCCGGGTCATTGTTGGCCGGGTCGTTCCAACCGAAGAACTTGCAAACCTCGGCGCGCTGCTTCTGGGCGTCGGCATATCCCAGCGCCATCAGCTCGGTGGTGTAGCCGCTCTCAAACAGCAGGTAGCTGGCGAGTGCGGCGCCTTTGACGTCGGCCTTGGCGGACGACACGCCCACGCCGCCCAGCATGGTGCGCACCGCATGCGGCAGGTCGCCCACGTGCCGCGAGGCGACCGCATCCAACCGTTGACTCGGCGCAATGACCAGCAGCTCAACCGGCCGCAAAGAGCTGCCCTTGCGCAAGTCCTCAGGAACCAGTTTGATGGTCTGGTTAATGCGCTGCACCCGTTCCACATCCACGGCCAGTGCATCCAAAAAGATATTCGACAAGGCGTGACCGGCGATCTGGGCGATGCTCGGGTAGCTGCTGGTGGTGTGGAGGTGCGCCTCTTCTTTGGGCTCGTACATGCGCCCGGCGCCGATCACCAGTATGCGTTCTGCTCCTAAATGGATAGCAGGTGCCACCGGCGCACTTTGGCGCATGGAGCCGTCGCCAAAGTATTCATCCCGCCCGTTGATGTGCAACTGCGTTGCCGGGAACACAAACGGGATCGCGCTGGATGCGAGCAGGTGTGCATGGGTGATCCGGTCCCGGACGGCGAATCGCTGGGTGCGGAACCAGGGCATGAGGCGCCTGTCACCTTCAAAAAAGGTCACGTGATCGCCGGTGCTGTAGCTGGACGCGGTGACCGCTAGCGCCTGCAAATGCCCTTGGCGTACCAGTTCTGGCAAGCGGTCCAGCGGCACCAGACCCTGCAGAAGTTCACCCAAAGGGCTGTTGTCCAGCAGAGAGCGCGGTTTGACGCGGCGCCATTTGGCCAGCACCCAGCCCAGCGAGAGCAGGGTCATCCAGGTCGCGCCGGAGCGCAACATACTCAGGTGGTCCGCGCGGTACACATCGTGCGCATGGAAGTTTTGCCAGGTGTGCGCGATTTTGCGGACGGTGCCGTCGAAATCATCCGACCCGCAGGCCAGGGCCGACGCGTTGATAGCCCCGGCAGAGGTACCGGCAATGATGGGAAAAGGGTTGGGTTGCCAGCCGGCACCGCAGGCCAGCCGCAAGTCGGCAATCGCTTCCAGGACTCCAACCTGGTAGGCGGCGCGCGCGCCCCCACCGGTCAGCAGCAGGCCGGTCATGGGTACGGGGGACATGGCAACGCTCATGCTCTTCATTATGAAAAGCCCACCGGACTTGTAAATAGCAAAGTGTGCGGGGTTAACCCTTGATTGGTGGCACAGACTTTGCACCTTGGGTAGCGGCGGGTATGCCCCCTTGGATAGACTCGCCCGATTCAGGAGTTTTTATGGCGTTTACCGAACAAGACATTACCCAGGCCCTGCAGAGCCTGATCGACCCGAACACCGGCGCCACGTTTGCCAGCGCCAAAGCTTTCAAAAACATCAAGGTCCAAGGCGCTGACGTGCAACTGGACCTGGAGCTGGGCTACCCCGCCAAGAGCCAATGGCCCGCGCTGGTGGCACTGGTCAGCGAGACCGCACGCACCGTGGCTGGCGTCGGTGCTGTGACCGTGAGCCCCAAGCTCCACATCGTGCCCCATGCGGTGCAGCGTGGTGTGCAGCTGCTGCCGGGTGTGAAAAACATTGTGGCCGTGGCATCCGGCAAGGGCGGTGTAGGCAAGAGCACCACCGCAGCCAACTTGGCGTTGGCCTTAGCCGCCGAGGGTGCACGGGTGGGCTTGCTGGACGCAGACATTTACGGCCCCAGCCAACCCATGATGATGGGCATTGAAGGCCGCCCCGACACAACCGATGGCAAAACCATGGAACCCATGGAAAACCACTGTGTGCAGGTCATGTCGATTGGGTTTTTGGTCGATGGTGACCAGGCCATGATTTGGCGCGGCCCCATGGCCACTCAGGCGCTGGAGCAGTTGCTGCGCCAGACCAATTGGAAAGACCTCGATTACCTGATCGTCGACATGCCGCCCGGCACAGGTGATATCCAACTCACCCTCAGCCAGCGGGTTCCTTTGACCGGCGCAGTGGTGGTGACCACGCCGCAGGACATTGCCCTGTTGGATGCAAAAAAGGGCATCAAGATGTTCGAGAAGGTCGGTGTGCCGATTCTGGGCATCGTCGAAAACATGGCAGTTCATGTGTGCAGCAACTGCGGCCATGTGGAGCACATCTTCGGTGCTGATGGTGGCAAGAAAATGGCGGCCGGCTATGGCATGGATTACCTGGGCGCCTTGCCTTTGGCTTTGCACATCCGTGAGCAAGCAGACAGCGGCACCCCGACGGTGGTGGCTGCACCTGAGAGCGAAGTAGCTGGCCTCTACAAGGGCATTGCCCGCCAGGTAGCGATCAAAATCGCGGCGCAATCCAAAGACTTCTCGAGCAAGTTCCCCACGATCACTATCAGCAAGAACAGCTGATAGCGCGTCGTTGGCATGAATCTGCTTTCGTCTCTGCGCTATCTGGTGGCTCTGGATGAGCACCGGCATTTCGCGCGTGCTGCGCAGGCCTGCCACATTACCCAGCCCGCACTCTCCAATGCCCTGAGGGCATTGGAAGAAGAGTTTGCCGTGGTCATCGTGCGCCGCGGCCGAACCTTTGTGGGTTTCACCCCTGAGGGCGACAAAGTGCTGGACTCCGCTCGCCGCATGTTGCACGAGCACAAGGTGCTTGCCCAATCTTTGCGCAGCACGGTGGACCAGCCTGCGGGCCGTTTTGTGGTGGGGGCAGTGCCGACGGCGGTGCCTATTGCCGCGCGGTTTGCTGCCATGCTCCATGCTCGGCACCCGGAGCTGATGCCGGTGGTGCTTTCGCTGAGTTCCAGCGAGCTTGAAAAGCGGTTGGAAAGCTTGTCCATCGATCTGGCGCTGGGTTACACCGAGCGCATGGATTTGCGGGCGGTGCAGCTGACGGCGTATCCGCAATACAACGAACACTACTTTTTGTTACGAAAATCCCGGACCCCGCATGCGTTCGAATTGCAGATCGCGGCGCCGGAGTCGTGGCTACAGGCGTCCGAGGTTTCTCTGTGCCTGCTGACCTCTGAAATGCACAACCGCACCATCGTAGATGCTTCGTTTGCGGCGGCCGGCTGCACTCCCAAAGTGGTGATGGAAACCAACTCTATTTTGACCATGGCCCTCAGCGTCGTGGCGGGCCAAGTGTGCAGCGTCATGCCCGGCGCGCTGGTGTCCACAGTTCGCGGCTACCGGGAGTTGGAGGCTGTGCCTTTGGTGAGCCCTCAAGTGCTCACCCCCATCAGCTTTATGGCGCAGACGGCGGTGCGGCCATCACGCGCCATGGAGGCAGCGCTGCAACTGGCGCAAGACAGTGCCTGGTTGCGCCATGTGGCGACGCATACGGGACTTTTAACCGCCTTTTAATTTGATTTGAATCAAGAAAATTGGTGTACAAACTGTGAGTTTCAAAGTCTTAAAACTTGCAGGGTCATTAGGTGTTGGACCGGCCATTGCAATCACAGAGAGTGACCTCCCATGCGCTTGTTCAATGGCCCCCAGCGGCGTGTCAATGCCGCTGCCCGAAAGTTTGCTGCAAGCCTGAGCGGTAGCTTTTCGCTGGACCCGCATGCGCGGATCGATGTGCAAGGGCGCTCCATGCCGGCGCTGCGCAACGGGGCTCGCACCCTCAACATGGACTTCGCACTGGCCGATGAGTTCACCCGCGAGACTGGCCTGGTCGCCACGGTGTTTGCAAGGGATGGCAGCGACTTTTTCCGCGTCACAACCTCGATTCGCAAGCAGGATGGTGAGCGCGCGATTGGCACCCCGCTGGACCGCTCCCAGCCCGCCTACACCGACGTGCTGCAAGGCCGCTCCCACACCGGCTATGCGATTGTTTTCGGCAAACAGTACCTCACCCGTTACGAGCCGATCAAGGATGGCCAAGGGCAGGTGATTGGCGTCTTGTTTGTTGGCTTGGACGTGACATCGTCGCCGGGCATGGGGCTGGCAGCATCGATGGCCTGGCGTGTCTCAGCGGTCTATGGCGTGGTGGAGCTGTTGTACCTTGCGGCAAACGGCCAGCTCGGGAGTCTCCAGGAAATGGGCATGAGTGGCTTCATGCTCGCGCTGCTGTGGGTGACCACTTACAGCCTGATGAATCACTACGTGGCCCAGCCCTTGAAGGCCGGTCACTCCGCCTCGCAGCGTATGGCCTCGGGGGATTTGACACGGCAGGTCCATGTCGGTACCAGTGATGACATCGGGCAAGTGCTGATGGCCATGAACAGCATCAACGTGGGTTTGACCCTGCTGATCGGCAAAGTGCGCAATGCCTCTGATGTGGTCGCTATGGGCACCAACGAAATCGCCGATGGCAATGTCGATTTGGCCAACCGCACCGAAAAGCAAGCCGGCGAGGTGAATGCCGCCGCGAGTGCAGTGCATCAACTCACCAGCACCGTAGCCCAGACGGCAGAGCAGACCCACAAAGTCAACCAGTTGGTCACCAGCGTGGCGGGCGTTGCCAGCAGCGGCAGCCAGGTGGTGCAGGATGTGGTGAGCACCATGGGGCAAATATCCACCAGTGCCAACAAGATCAACGACATCATTGCCTTGATTGAAGGCATCGCTTTTCAAACCAACATCCTGGCCCTGAACGCAGCAGTCGAAGCCGCCCGCGCTGGCGAGCAGGGGCGGGGTTTCGCCGTCGTGGCCTCAGAGGTCCGCAACCTCGCCAAGCGTTCGTCCACCGCGGCCCACGAAATCAAGGACCTGATTGCAGCCTCGGTGAGCAACGTATCTGCGGGCAGCCAGCTCGTGGAAAAGACCCGCGAGTCGATGGAAGAAATCACCTCGTCTATTGCCGAGGTGGTCCGCTATATCGAGGGCATCGCTCACGCCAGCCAGGAGCAGAGTGCCGGTATCGAAAGCGTGAACCGGAGTATTTCAGAAATCGACCAGATGACGCAGCAAAACGCCGCGCTGGTCGAAGAGGCCGCCGCTGCCGCCATGCGCATGCGTGATCAATCTCACACGTTGACGGATGCCGTCAACACTTTCAAGACCCCAGCCTAAATGCTGCGCAGCAGCATTTATTTTTTGAATCAATGCATGTGATGAATCCATTGGACTCATCCGGCTTGAACGGTGACACTGCGCCCGCCCCGTTGGACAGCGGTGGGTCAGTGTTTCTCTAAACCCCGAAGGAGACTTAATGTCTGGAATTCTCGACAAGGAACGGATCATCGCTGGTCCCGGCTTTAATCGTTGGCTGGTACCGCCTGCCGCTCTCGCTATTCACTTGTGCATCGGCATGGCTTATGGCTTTTCCGTGTTCTGGTTGCCACTCTCCAAAGCACTGGGCATCAAAGAAGCCATCAAGTGCGGCCCCGAAGTAGGTTTTTGGGCACAGCTCTTCACCACCAACTGCGACTGGCAAATCTCCACCCTCGGTTGGATGTACACCCTGTTCTTCGTGTTGCTGGGTTCCAGCGCTGCGATCTGGGGCGGTTGGCTTGAGCGTTCGGGCCCCCGTAAGGCAGGCGTGGTGTCGGCGGTGTGCTGGTGCGGCGGTATGTTGATTTCCGCCCTCGGTATTTACACCCACCAGTTCTGGCTCATGTTGTTGGGCTCCGGCGTCATTGGCGGCATCGGTTTGGGCTTGGGGTACATCTCCCCCGTGTCCACACTGATCAAGTGGTTCCCGGACCGTCGTGGTATGGCCACCGGCATGGCGATCATGGGCTTTGGTGGCGGTGCCATGATCGGCTCCCCCCTCGCGGCTGACTTGATGAAGTACTTCGCCACCCCCACCGATATGGGCGTGATGCAGACCTTCGTGGTGATGGCGCTGATTTACTTCGTGTTCATGATGGCAGGTGCCTTCGGCTACCGCGTGCCTGAAACCGGCTGGAAGCCAGCAGGCTGGAACCCCCCACCCGCGCAAGTGAACAATGCCATGATCACCCAAAAGCACGTGCATGTGAAAAAGGTCTGGGGCATTCCCCAGTTCTGGCTCATCTGGATGGTGTTGTGCATGAACGTGAGTGCTGGTATCGGCGTGATCGGCATGGCTTCCCCCATGTTGCAAGAAGTGTTCGGCGGCACCTTGATCGGTGTGCAAGCCAAGTTCGGCGAGCTCGACAAAGCCCAGTTGGCAGCGATTGCCACCGTGGCAGCCGGCTTTACTGCGTTGCTCTCGTTGTTCAACATCGGCGGCCGCTTCTTCTGGGCCAGCTTGTCCGACAAGATGGGTCGCAAGATCACCTACATCGTGTTTTTCGTGTTGGGCGGCCTGATGTATTTCAGCGTTCCCGGCAGCGCAGCCGCAGGCAGCATCGTGCTCTTCGTGGGTGCTTTCTGTGTGATTTTGAGTATGTACGGCGGCGGCTTCGCCACAGTGCCTGCGTATCTTGCTGACTTGTTCGGTACCCAGATGGTGGGCGCGATCCACGGCCGTCTTTTGACTGCATGGGCGACTGCCGGCGTGTTGGGTCCAGTGGTGGTGAACTACATGCGCGAATACCAACTCGGCTTGGGCATTCCGCGTGAGCAGGTTTACAACCAGACCATGTACATCCTGGTGGGCATGTTGGTTGTGGGCCTGATTTGTAACCTGCTGGTTCGTCCGCTGGACAACAAGTGGTTCATGACCGACGCTGAGTTGGCTGCTGAAAAGAAACTGGCTCACGAACGTGCTGCCGCTTCTGAAGTCGGCACCAGCACTGGCGGTGCAGACACGATCCCCACCTGGGTGGTGGCATTTGCTTGGGCGGCTGTGGGCCTGCCTTTGGCATGGGGCGTGTACCGCACCTTGCTGAGCGTTGCCAAGTTCTTCGCTTAACGTTCCTAGAACCTCAACAGGAACGCCATGACACCACCCGGCCTCTCTCCGCAGGCCTCCGCCGCGGCGGAGGGCCGGGTGTCGCAAGGCGCAGCGCCTCAAGCGCGCGACCTGTTGACTGAGTCTGCCCCCGCGGCCTGTGCCGCTGCTTGGACGCTGTCTGACATCACCGCGCTGGTGCTGGCAGGCGGCCGTGGCATGCGTATGGGCGGGGTGGACAAGGGCTTGCAGCCCTTCCAGGGTGTGCCCCTGGTGCAGCAGGCCTTGCAGCGCCTCGCTGCGCAACAAGCCGGTGTGCTGGCGGGCGTCATCGTGAATGCCAACCGCAACCCGGATACCTACCTCGCTCTGGGTGAAGCCATTTTTGGCGCCGGGCAGGTGCAGGTCGTACCCGACCGAGATACCGATTTTTCAGGCCCCTTGGCCGGCTTTCAGGCCGGGCTGGACGTGTGCGCCACCCCGTTGATGCTGACCGTGCCTTGCGATAGCCCGTTGTTCCCGCTGGATCTGGCGCAGCGCTTGTTGGCCGCTCTGGTGCAGGCCGGTGCAGATCTCGCAGTGGCAGTGGCCCCGGAGACCGGGCGCGATGGCCAGGTGGCCTTGCGCAGTCAGCCCGTGTTTTGTTTGATGCGCACCTCTTTGGCCCCCAGCCTGCACGACTATCTGCACAGCGGTGGTCGCAAGGTAGAGGCCTGGGCCACCAGTGTCCAAGGGGTGCAGGTTTCTTTCGATGCGCCGGGCGACGACCCGCGCGCTTTTGCCAATGCCAATACGCTGGACGAATTGCGCCAGCTCGAATCCTGATGCACTCGCTGGACGACATCGCCCGCACCCTGCAGGGTTACGACCCGCAGGCCTTGCGCATGGCGGATGCCACGACGTTTATCGACCGCCTGGTAGCGCCCGTGCAGGGCACCGAGGTCTTGCCGCTGCGCCAGTGCTTGGGCCGTGTGCTGGCCGAGGATTTGATTTCCGGCATGGCCGTGCCCGCGCACGATAACTCTGCGATGGACGGCTTTGCGTTCAACGGTGAAGCACTCCAAGGCCAGAGCACCTTGACGCTGCGCATCGCCGGCACCGCACTCGCCGGCAAAGCGTGGGCCGGTAGCTTGCAACCCGGCGAATGCCTCAAGGTGATGACCGGCGCTCTTTTGCCCGCTGGCTTGGACACCGTAGTACCCCATGAAATGACCACCGTGGAAGGTGATCAGGTCCAACTTTCCGCTGGCCGTTTGCGTGCCGGCGACAACCGCCGCCTGCGCGGTGAAGACCTGCAGCTCGGTGGCATAGCGCTATCAAAAGGAGAGCTGCTTGCGCCTGCTGCGCTTGGGCTGGCGGCCAGTTTGGGCCTGCAAAGCCTGACGGTGGTGCGCCGGCTGAAGGTGGCCTATCTTTCTACCGGGGACGAAGTAATGTCTCCCGGCGAGCCGCTGCGCGAAGGCGCAGTGTTTGACAGCAACCGCTACACCATTGCCAGCTTGCTGGAGCGACTGGGCTGCGACGTGATCGAGCTAGGGGTGGTGCGCGATGAGCCGGTGGCCCTTGAAGCCGCCTTCCGCAGCGCAGCCGGGCAGGCCGATGTGATCATCAGCAGCGGCGGTGTGAGCGTGGGCGAGGCCGACTTCACCAAAGCGATGATGGCCAAGCTGGGCGATGTGGCCTTTTGGCGCATTGCCATGCGGCCCGGCCGGCCCTTTGCGCTGGGCCGCATTGGCAGCACCGTGCTGTTCGGGCTGCCGGGTAACCCGGTGGCGGTGATGGTGACTTTTTTGTCGCTGGTGCGCCCGGCGCTGCTCAAGATGATGGGTGCCCACCCGAAGCCGCAGCCCTTGCTGCAGGCCCGCAGTGTGGAGCCCCTGCGCAAAAAAGCTGGTCGTACCGAGTACCAGCGCGGCATCGTGACGGCCAGCCCTGACGGGCAATTGCAGGTGCGCAGCACTGGTAACCAGGGTTCGGGCGTGCTGAGTTCCATGGTGCAGGCCAACGGCCTGATCGTGCTGGGGCATGAGCAAGGGAACTTGGCAGCCGGTGAGCTGGTCAGCGTGATGATGTTTGACGGCGTGATTTGAGGCCGTGCGAGGCCCCTCGTGCTGCAGGCACAAGAGGCTTGCAGGGCAGTAACAGTGTGACTTACGGAGTATCCAATGAGCGAACAAAAAATTGAGTTGTACGACGGCCCGGCCGGTGGTTGGGGCGCATTGCGCAGTGTCGGCAAAGCGCTGCTGCGCCAGGACATTCCGGTCAAAGGCGCCAAAACGCTGCTGTCGGCCAACCAGCCGGACGGTTTTGACTGCCCGGGCTGCGCCTGGCCCGATCGCAACCATGGCTCGACCTTCGAGTTTTGCGAAAACGGCGCCAAAGCCGTGGCGGCAGAAGCCACCGCACGCCGGGTCACGCGTGATTTTTTTGCGCAGCACAGCGTGGCCGAGTTGGCTTTGCAGAGCGACTTTGCCTTGGAAGACCACGGCCGCTTGACCGAGCCTATGGTCTACGACGCGCAGACCGACCACTACCGCCCCATCAGCTGGGACGACGCTTTCGGCCTGATCGCCAAGCACCTCAACGCCTTGCCGGACCCGAACCAGGCCGCGTTCTACACCTCCGGGCGCGCCAGCAACGAGGCGGCGTTCTTGTACCAGTTGTTTGTGCGCCAGTACGGCACCAACAACTTCCCCGATTGCTCCAACATGTGCCACGAGCCCAGCGGCACCGGCATGCGCGAGAGCATTGGCGTAGGCAAGGGCACCGTTACGTTGGACGACTTTACGCAGGCCGAGGCCATCTTTATCTTCGGCCAAAACCCCGGCACCAACCACCCGCGCATGCTGGGTGAGTTGCGCCAAGCCGCCAAGCGCGGCGCACGCATTGTGAGCATCAACCCCATGCGCGAGCGCGGGCTGGAGCGCTTTGCCGACCCACAAGACAAGCTGGAAATGGCCACCCTGGGCGACACCGCCATCAGCAGCCACTACTTCCAGTTGCGCATAGGCGGCGACTTTGCGTTCGTCAAAGGCATGATGAAAGCCTTGGTCGAGTGGGACGATGCCGGGCGCCAGGTGTTGGACCATGCCTTTATTGCCGAGCACACCACCGGTTTTGACTCGCTTCTGCAGGATCTGCGCGCTGAATCCTGGGAGCTGCTGGAGAAAGAGTCCGGCCTGAGTGCTGAGCACATGCGCAGTGCGGCAGATGTGTATGCCAAGGCGGGCAGCACCATTGCGTGCTGGGGCATGGGCATCACCCAGCACCAGAATTCGGTGGCCACGATTCAGATGATCGTCAACCTGCTGCTCATGCGCGGCAACATCGGCCGCCCAGGCGCCGGTCCGTGCCCGGTGCGCGGCCACAGCAACGTGCAGGGCGACCGCACCATGGGTATCTGGGAGCACCCGCCCAAAGCGCTGTTGCAAAACCTCGAGCGCGTGTTCGGCTTTACGCCTCCGCAGGAGCCGGGCCTTGGCACGGTAGACACCATCCGCGCCATGCTGGACGGGCAGGTCAAGGTATTCTTTGCGCTGGGTGGCAACTTCGCCGCCGCTACGCCCGACACGGTGCAAACCTGGAAGGCGTTGCGCCAGTGCGATCTCACCGTGCACGTCACCACCAAGCTCAACCGCAGCCACATCGTGCACGGGCGGGACGCCCTGATCCTGCCCTGCCTGGGCCGCACCGAAATGGACATGCAAGCCGGCGGCCTGCAGGGCGTGACCGTGGAAGACTCGATGAGCATGGTGCACATTTCCATGGGCATCAACCCGCCTGCAGCCCCCGATTTGTTGTCGGAGCCAGCCATCGTGGCCCGCCTGGCGGCAGCGACCCTGGGTGCACGCAGCCAAACCCCTTGGTTGTGGCTGGTAGAAGACTACAGCCGTATCCGCGACAAGATTGCCGATGTGTTTGTGGACTTTGCCGACTTCAACACCCGCGTGAGCGTGCCAGGCGGCTTCCGCCTGCGCAACACCGCGAGCGAGCGGGTCTGGATCACAGGGCCCGGCAAAGCAGTGTTCAAGACCCACGCGGTGCCAGTGGACACCCCCTTGCACCAGGCGCGCCAGCGCAAGGGCGACGCCAAGGTGTTTGCCTTGATGACCACCCGCTCGCACGACCAGTACAACACCACGATTTATGGCGACGACGACCGCTACCGCGGCGTGTTCGGCCAGCGCCGGGTGGTGTTTGCCAACGAGCAAGACATTCGCGACCTCGGCATGAAAGCCGGGGACCTGATTGACTTTGTGACCGAGTGGGCCGGTGGCGATGAGCGCCGGGCCGAGGGTTTCAAGCTGGTGGCCTACAACATCCCCCGTGGTTGTGTCGGTGCCTACTACCCCGAAACCAACCCCCTGGTGCCGCTGGACTCGGTGGCCATCAATGCCGGCACACCCACCTCCAAGTGCATTCCGGTTTTGATGCTCCCTCACAAGGCCGCTGCATGATGTCAGAGCTGCAGCAAACCTTGCTGCTGGCGCTGTATCGCGAGGCCAAGCCGGTCTCGCTGCCCAAGCTGGGCAAGCAGCTGGGCTTGAGCGGCAGTGTGGTGATGCGCGCACTGGCTCCTTTGGGCGATGCGGTTATTGCCGGCCAGCCCGGGCCGGGCTGGGTCCGGTTGGACATGGCCGACGCCCGCTGGACCGCCAGCCTGACCGAGGCCGGGCGGATTCAATGTGCGGAGCACGACCATGCGGCCTGACGATTTGCAGGCACCGTTGCGAAGCTGTGCCGTAGACCGTTGGCCGCAAGACGGCCAAACCACCGATGTGCTCGCTGCCGAAGTGCCGGTGGCGCTAGAGTTCAATGGCATTTCGCACGCGGTCATGCTGGCCACGCCACAGGACCTGGAGGCTTTTGCCCTCGGCTTTGCCTTGACGGAAGGCATTCTGGATTCGGCCGCCCAGTGTTATGGCATCGAGGTCGAGCCGGTGCAGACCGACGCGGTGCAAGGGCTTGCCGTCAAATTGGACATTGCGGCCTCGTGTTTTCAGCGGCTCAAGTCGCAACGCCGCAGTCTTGCCGGCAACACCGGCTGCGGGCTGTGCGGGGTGGAGAGCCTCGCCGCTTTGGGGCCCTCATTGCAAGTCATGCCACCGCAGCCGTGGCTGGCCGGCTTGACAGTCGAGACCTTGCTGCGCGCCTCCCGCGCGCTGCCCGATCACCAACCGCTGAACCGTGCCTGCGGCGCGCTGCATGCGGCCGCGTGGGTCAGCCCGGAAGGGGAGCTATTGGCCGTGATGGAAGACGTGGGCCGCCACAACGCGCTGGACAAGCTCTTGGGCCAGCGCGCCCGCGATAGCCGATTGCAGGAGCCCGGCTTTGTGTTCATGACCAGCCGGGCCAGCCATGAGCTGATCCGCAAATGCGTGCGCATGGGCGTGGGCGCCATGGCCGCTATTTCGGCCCCGACTGACTTTGCGGTGGATATTGCCGCGCGCAGCGGCCTGCAGCTGTGGGGCTTGGTGCGCGGGCAGCGGGCGGTGCGCTACACCCGCTAAAGCGCCGCAGAGGCCTTGCGAACAGAGGGGAAGCAGGGTCTCAGGAATAATGCCGGAGTGTTCGGTGGTGCCGGGAGGCCGTTTTGAAATTATCTTTTTTTGCGCTCGGTTGGCGCACTTTGTGGCGCGATGTGCGCTCCGGCGAACTGCGTTTGCTCATTCTGGCCGTCACACTGGCCGTGGCCGCGTTAACGGCGGTCGGCTTTTTTGCGGACCGGCTGCAGGGTGGCCTGCAGCGCGATGCGCGCCAGCTGCTCGGCGGGGATGCGGTCATCTCCAGCGACAACAAGCCGCCTGCTGCCTTTGAAGATCGCGCCCGCGAACTCGGTTTGCAGGTCGTGCACACCCTGGGCTTTCCCACCATGGCCCGCGCCAGCGATGCCCAAGGCGGGGCCGCCAAGTTGGTGGCACTCAAAACCGTCGAGGCCGGCTACCCGCTGCGCGGCACCCTGCGCATCAGCCCGTCACCCGACACCCCCGATACCCCAACCAAAGATATTCCTGCCCCCGGCCAAGCCTGGGTAGACGCTGCACTGCTGGACGCCATCGGCATTCAGGTGGGCGACCCGATTTTGCTGGGTGATGTGCAACTCAAGGTGGGCGCCATTCTGGTCATCGAGCCTGACCGCGGTGGCGGCTTCATGAACTTCGCGCCCCGTGTGATGTTGAACGAGGCCGATATTGCGGCCACCGGGCTCATTCAGCCTGCCAGCCGCTTGAGCTATCGCATGGCGGTTGCTGGCCCGGAGGCTGCTGTCAAAACGTATGTGGAGTGGGCGGATGCCCAAGTCAAAGGCAGTGTGCGCGGTGTGCGGGTGGAGTCGCTGGAAAGCGGCCGCCCCGAAATGAGCCAAACGCTGGACCGTGCCAACAAGTTCTTGAGTCTGGTGGCGCTGCTGGCCGCTTTGCTGAGCGCCGTCGCGGTAGCCTTGGCTGCCCGCGCCTTTGCCGCCAACCACCTGGACGACTGCGCCATGCTGCGGGTGTTGGGCTTGTCTCAGCGCACCATTGCCAGCGCTTACGCATTTGAGTTTGCGCTGGTGGGCCTGTTTGCCAGCCTCTTGGGTGTGGCCGTGGGCTTTGGCGTTCATTACTTGTTTGTGGCCTTGCTGGCAGGGCTGGTGAGCGCCACCTTGCCGGCGGCATCCATTTGGCCCGCACTGCTCGGTATCGGCATGGGCTTGACGCTGTTGATGGCCTTTGGCTTGCCGCCGGTGCTGCAGCTGGCCCAGGTGCCGGCATTGCGGGTGATCCGCCGCGATGTGGGTAATTTGCGCCCGGCATCTCTGGGAGTGCTGGCGATCGGTGTGGCCGGCTTTGCCGCCTTGCTGCTCACCGTCAGCAGCGATTTGACCCTGGGCCTGATTGCCGTGGGCGGCTTTGCCGGTGCGGTACTGGTGTTTGCAGGCTTGGGCTGGCTGGCGGTGAAATTGTTGCGCAAAGCCGTGAACGAGAGCACCGCGCCTCGCTGGCTGGTGCTGGCCACGCGCCAAATCTCAGCCCGCCCCATGTACACCGTGGTGCAGGTGAGTGCCTTGTCAGTGGGCTTGCTGGCGCTGGTGTTGCTGGTGCTGCTGCGCACCGACCTGATTGCCAGCTGGCGCAAAGCCACCCCGCCCGACGCGCCCAACCGCTTCGTGATCAACGTGATGCCCGAGCAGTCGGATGCGTTCCAAAAGGCGCTGGTCGACAAGGGTGTCGCCAAGTTTGACTGGTTCCCCATGATCCGTGGCCGGCTGGTGGCGGTGAACGACAAAGTCGTCTCCCCTGACGACTACACCGAAGACCGCGCCAAGCGCCTGGTGGACCGCGAGTTCAACATTTCGCACAGTGCCAAAAACCCGCAGCACAACCTGATCGTCGGTGGCAAATGGACCGAAGAAGAGGCCGGCGCCATCAGCGTGGAAGAGGGCATTGCCAAAACCCTGAACCTCAAACTCGGCGACACCCTGCGCTTTGATGTGGGTGGCGTGCAAACCGAAGCCAAAATCACCTCGCTACGCAAGGTGGACTGGGGCTCTATGCGGGCTAACTTCTTTGTGATGTTTCCGGTCAGCACCCTCAAAGACGTGCCCAGCACCTACATGGGCGCCTTCAAAGCGCCAGAGACCAAGGGGTTTGACAACTCCCTGGTGCGCGAATTCCCCAACATCACCAACGTCGACATGAGCAGCACCATCAACCAGGTGCAGCGGGTGCTGGACCAGGTGATCCGGGCGGTGGAGTTTTTGTTCGGCTTCACCTTGGCCGCGGGGCTGGTGGTGTTGTTTGCCGCTGTCACCGCTACCCGCGAAGATCGGGCCCGCGAGTTCGCCATCATGCGGGCGGTGGGCGCGGGCAGCAGCCTGCTGCGCCAGGTGCAGCGCACCGAGCTGGCGGGTGTCGGTTTGTTGGCGGGCTTTTTGGCTTCCATCGTCGCCGCTGCGGTGGGTTGGGCGCTGGCGCGCTTCGTGTTTGAGTTCGACTGGACGGTGCAGCTCTGGGTGCCCCTGGTAGGCGCACTGGCCGGTGCCGTACTGGCGCTGGCCGCCGGCTGGTGGGGTCTGCGCGATGTGCTGCGCCGCCCGGTCGTGGAAACCCTGCGCCGCGCTGCGAGCTGATTGCTCTTATTTTTATAGCAGATGGCGCACGTTCCATGAGCGCCAGAGGCACTTTTCGCTTGTAAGTCATGCAGATTCAAGAACCCAACGCCAAAACCCCGTTTGAATGGATTGGCGGCGAGCCCGTCATCCGCCAGATGGTGGACCGCTTTTATGACCTGATGGACCTGGAGCCCGGCTACGCCGAGCTACGTGCAGCCCACGGCACCGACCTCGACAAGGCGCGCGACCATCTGTTCTGGTTTTTGTGCGGCTGGATGGGCGGGCCGGATTACTTTGTCGAGCGCTTTGGCCATCCGCGCCTGCGCGCGCGGCACATGCCATTCAAGATCGGCATTCTGGAGCGTGACCAGTGGCTGGCCTGCATGGACCAAGCCATGGGCGATGCCGCTATCGACCCGGTGCTGCGCGAGCGGCTCAAGACCTCGTTTTTTCAGACAGCCGACTGGATGCGCAACGTCGGCACCTGAGGCCTGGCCTCAAAGGGGTTTAGCGGGGTTCAGGCCCGGTTCTGGGGCTGGAGCAGCACCACCAGTGCGCCCGCTCCACCCTGGGCCGGCTGGGCTTGCACAAAAGCCACCACCTCGGCTTTTTGCACGAGCCATTTGTGCACCTTCTCTTTGAGCACCGGCGCCTTGCCGGGCGAGCCCAGCCCTTTGCCATGCACCACCCGCACGCAGCGTATGCCGTTGCGGTGCGATTCGCGGATGAAGGCGCCCAGCGCCTCGCGCGCTTCGTCGCTGCGGTAGCCGTGCAGGTCAATCTGCTTTTGAATGCTCCATTTGCCCTTGCGCAGCTTTTGCGTCACATCCGTGCCCACGCCGGGGCGGCGAAAGCTCAGGTGCTCATCAGTGTCCAGCAGGGTGGTGACGTCAATTTCGTCGCTCAGCGCCTCTTGCAGGGCAGCCGCGTCATCCAGCATCTGCTGCTTGGGGATGGGTTTGGGGGGCTCGGGTGTCAGCTTGGCGCGTTGCGGCGGCTCTAGCGGTTTGACCTTGCCAATGGCCGCTTGAAACAGGTTGCTGGCAGCGGCTTTGCGCTTGGCCTCAGCGGCTTTGTGGGCGGCCAACGCAGCTTCGCGTGCGGCTTGGGCTTCGATGGCTTTTTTGACCTGCTTGAGGTCGGAAAGGGCGTTGATTTTCATGACTGCCCTTTAAATGAGTCCGGTCTCGGCCATGGACAGTGCCTGGCCGGGGCCTACGATGATGTGGTCCAGCACCCGCACATCGACCAGTGCGAGCGCTGCTTTGAGTGTTTGGGTCAGCGCCTCGTCGGCCCGGCTGGGCTGCACGCTGCCGCTGGGGTGGTTGTGCGCCAGCACCACGGCGGCCGCACTGTGGTGCAGCGCACGGATCACCACCTCGCGCGGGTACACACTGGTTTGTGTGAGCGTGCCGCGAAACAGCTCCTCCATGGCCAGCAGCTTGTTCTGGCTGTCGAGAAACAGCACCGCAAACACTTCATGCCCCTTGGCGGCCAGGTGCAGCTGCAGGTAGTGCTTCACGGCCTGCGGGTCGGCAAAGACCTCGCGCTCTTGCAGGCGCTGGGCCAAGGCGCGGCGGGCGAGTTCAAGCACCGCCACAATCTCGGCACGCTTGGCAGGCCCCAGGCCTTTGACACGCTTGAGGTCGTCGGACGTGGCGTGCAGCAAGCCGGCTATGCCTCCAAACCCGCCCTGGCCCCCGTCGATATTGCGCGAGGCGCTATCTTTTTTGAGTTGCAATAACTCCTCGGCCATCTGCAACACCCCTTTGCCCGCAATGCCGGTGCGCAACAAAATCGCCAGCAACTCCGCATCGCTGAGCGCCCCGGGGCCGCGCGCAAGCAACTTTTCGCGCGGTTGGGCTTCCAGGGGGAGGTCTTTGAGGGGCATGGGGTGATGTTATCGAGTTGGGATCTGCATCGCTACCGCAGCAGACGCCAAGGGTGCGCTTCGGCGGATGGCTGGCGCCCAGCGAGGGTGGAGTCGATATGTCTGATTTCGACAGCACTTTCGCAGTGGCACAAGTGTGCCATCGCCGGGTTATTCCAGTTGCCCGAAAGGCCATGCTTGGGCGAGCACACCCGGCAAGATGGAGGCTACAAACTCCTCGCCCGAGGCCCCGTCGAACAGGTAGCGGACTTTTCCGTCAATGACCAGATTGGCCATGCCATGGATGGACGACCACACGACAAACAGATCCGCCATGTGGTTATCCGCTTCGTTCTTGCGCCGGGCAATGCTTGCTGCGAAGCCAGACAGCGCAACCGTGCTGGCCTGCGTGTAGCGCGGGTCTTCGCGATTGACGAGGTCGGGGCGGAACATCAGGCGAAAACGCCCGGGATGCGCCAGCGCAAAGCGCACGTAAGAAAGGGCGAGCTGCTGCAGATCCTTGGCAGAGTCCTCGGAGGGGACCACCCCATTGAGCGCCTCCCCCAAGCCGTCATAGCCCAACAAGGCCACTTCGGTCAGCAAGCCGGTGACCGAGCCGAAATGATGGGCAGGCGCGCCTATGGATACCCCGGCACGACGCGCGCACTCCCGCAATGAAAACCCTTCGATTCCCTTCTCCCGAATGATGTCATCGGCGGCAGTGATCAGCGCGGATTTCAAGTTCCCGTGGTGATAGCCCGGTTTGCTCAGGGGTTCTTCGTTGCTCATCTATACAGTGTTCAGTTATCGTGCTATCTTATCGGTGTTCAGATAACGTTTTGAAGGAGAAATTCATATGAAACATTGGCTTATTACCGGCGCCAACCGAGGCCTAGGCCGCGAATTTACACGAGCAGCCCTTGCGCGCGGTGACAAAGTCGCCGCCACGGCGCGAGACCTGACATCGCTTGCCGATTTGGCAGCAGAGTACGGCGATGCTTTTGTGCCACTCACACTGGACGTCACAGACCGGGCGGCCTGCTTTGACGTGGTCAACAAGGCGAAAGCTGCGTTGGGGCAACTGGATGTCGTGGTCAACAACGCAGGCTACGGCCTGTTTGGCATGGTTGAAGAACTCACGGAGCAGCAGTTACGTGACCAGATGGAAGTGAACTTCTTTGGCCTCTTCCACATGACCCAGGCGGTGCTTCCAGTGCTGCGCTCCCAGGGCGCAGGCCACCTTGTGCAGATTTCTACCGTGGGCGGTGTCATGACGTTTCCGGGACTGGGGGGCTATCACGCCTCCAAGTGGGCGGTCGAAGGCTTGAGCGATGCGCTGTCGCAAGAGGTGGCTGGCCTCGGTATCAAAGTAACGCTTGTCGAGCCCGGCCCCTACGCCACGGACTGGGCAGGCGCATCGGCGACCCACGCGGAGAAAAATCCGGCCTATGACCCCGTGCGCGCCGCGTTGGCCGCCCGTCAAATGCCGGCAGAGATGTACGGTGAACCGGTTGCTGTGGGGCCGGCTATCCTTGCCTTGGTGGACGCTGACAAGCCGCCGCTGAGACTGTTCCTTGGCGTTTTGCCGACCCTGCTGGTTCCCGGCGCTTACCAAGCGCGTTTGACGGAATGGGAACAGTGGAAAAGCGTCTCAGTAGCCGCGACCAAGGTGACACCATGACCGGCCGCCAGAACATGGTCGAGTTGGGCCTCACCGCCGTCGTTGCCTTTGTGATGATCGGGGGCGGGGTGGCGCATCTTGCCGCGCCGCAGGGTTTCGCACCCTTGGTGCCTAACTTTTTGCCCGCCATCCCTGTCATTTTGGTGGCGGGCGTGGTCCAGATAGTCATAGGACTGGTAGCTCTCTGGCCACGTACACGCAAGTGGGGCGGGCTTGCCTTTGCTGCGCTGTGCTTGGGCTACCTGCCTTTGCATCTTTGGGATTTTTTCCGGCCTGATCCGGTCTTCGCTCCGCCGGTGGCGGCGACGATACGCGTGCTGGTTCAGTTGCTTTTCATCGCAGCCGGCGTGAGGCTATCGCGCGTATTGCGGGTTCGCACCTGATCTCTAGGGGCCGGGGCTTGACCCGTAAAGGGTGCAAGGGGGAAGCCGCCTTTCTACAATAGAGCCCAGTTCAACGGGATTTCTATGACTAGCACGCTTCCCCGGGTTCAGCCGGGCTCCTTTCTCACCTTGCATTACCGCTTGGGCGGCCCTGCCGGGGACATCATCAACACCTTCGACGGCAAGCCCGCCACCCTGAGCCTGGGTACCGGCGAGTTGTCGCCTGCGGTCGAGGCCTGCTTGATGGACATGGAAGAGGGCGCCCGCGCCACCTTTGAGCTGCCGGCTGGCGCTGCCTTTGGCGAGCGCAACCCCGATATGCAGCAATGGCTGGCCCGCAAGGTGCTGACCCAGATGGGCGACCCGCTCGAAACCTACAACGTGGGTGATGTGGTGCAGTTCCCCACACCCGATGGCCAAGGCCAGTTTGCCGGTGTGGTGCTGCAACTGCGTGGCGAAGGCGCCGAGCGCGCGGTGTTGTTCGACTTCAATCACCCGCTGGCCGGCCAGCCGGTGACCTTTGAAGTGCAGCTGATCGGGGTGCTATGACTGCGCCGGTATTGCCCCAAGAGATTTTGCTGGCCGAGCCGCGTGGCTTTTGCGCCGGCGTGGACCGCGCCATCGAGATCGTAGAAAAGGCACTCGCCAAGTTCGGCCGGCCCATCTATGTGCGCCACGAGATCGTGCACAACACCTATGTGGTGAACGATCTTAAAGAGCGCGGCGCTATCTTCATTGAAGAGCTCGATGACGTGCCCCCGGGTGCCACGCTGGTGTTCTCGGCCCACGGCGTGAGCCAGGCCATCCAGCGCGAGGCGGAGCGCCGCGGCTTCCAGATTTTTGACGCCACCTGCCCATTGGTGACCAAGGTGCACGTGGAAGTAGCCAAGCTGCACAAAGAGGGCTATGAGTTCATCATGATCGGCCACAAGGGTCATCCCGAAGTGGAGGGCACCATGGGGCAGCTCGATAGCGGTATTCACTTGGTGGAAGACGTGGCCGACGTGGCCCGCATCCAGCCCGGTCAGACCGACAAATTGGCTGTGGTAACCCAAACCACCCTGAGCGTGGACGATGCGGCAGAGATTACCGATGCAGTGGTTGCCCGCTTCCCGCTGATCAAAAAGCCCAAAATGCAGGACATTTGCTATGCCACCCAAAACCGCCAGGACGCGGTGAAGGTAATGAGCCCGCAGGTGGATATCGTCATCGTGGTGGGTAGCCCCACCAGTTCCAACAGCAACCGCTTGCGCGAAGTGGCCAAAAAGCTGGGCACCGAGAGCTACATGGTGGACAACGCCGATGAGCTCAAGCCCGAGTGGTTTGAAGGCCGCTCCCGTGTGGGCCTGACAGCCGGCGCCAGCGCCCCCGAGATTCTGGTGAAAGCCGTGATCGACCGCATCAAGGCGCTGGGCGCTGTGTCGGTGCGCAAGATGGACGGCATTGAAGAAACCGTGAAGTTCCCGCTGCCCAAGGGTCTGAAGCTGGACGCATGAGGCTGTGGTGAGTTGCTATGAAATACGTAGCTACTTGCGCAATAAAATAGAGGGCTAGAGCCCGATTTGATTTAAAAGTACGAGAACACCATGTTAGATATCAACCTGCTGCGCAAAGACCTGGATTCTGTAGTTGCACGCCTGCTGACCCGCAAGAGCCCCCAAGTCTTCCTGAATGTGGATGCCTTCAAGGCCCTGGAAGCCGAGCGCAAGACCATCCAAATGCGCACCGAAGAAATGCAAGCCAAGCGCAACGCGGTGAGCAAGCAAATCGGCATGCTCAAAGGCAAAGGCCAACACGCCGAAGCCGACGCTGCCATGGCCGAAGTGGGCACCCTCAAAGCCGAGCTCGAAGCCTCTGCCACCCGTCTGGATGCCATTCAGGCTGAAATGCAAACCATGCTGGAAGCAGTGCCCAACTTGCCGCACGACAGCGTGCCCGTGGGAGCCGACGAGCATGGCAACGTGGTGGTGCGCAGCTGGGGCACCCCCAAGACGTTTGACTTTGACGTCAAAGACCACGTAGATCTGGGTAACCCCCTGGGTCTGGACTTTGAGATGGGCGTCAAGCTCACCGGCTCTCGCTTCACCGTGATGAAGGGCCAAATAGCCCGTTTGCACCGTGCGCTTGCCCAGTTCATGCTGGATACCCAGACCGGCGAGCACGGATACACCGAGTGCTACACACCCTACATCGTCAACGGCGACAGCCTGCGCGGTACCGGCCAGCTGCCCAAGTTTGAAGAAGATCTGTTCGCTGCCAAAAAGGGCGGCCAAGAGGGTGGCGATGACAACACCGCGCTCTACCTGATCCCCACCAGCGAAGTGCCTTTGACTAACTTTGTGCGCGATGTGGTGTCTGCCGAGGCCGACCTGCCTATCAAGCTCACCGCGCACACCCCGTGCTTCCGGTCGGAAGCCGGCAGCGCCGGGCGCGATACACGCGGCCTGATTCGCCAGCACCAGTTTGACAAGGTGGAGATGGTGCAAATCGTGCACCCCGAGAAAAGCTACGAAGCGCTCGAAGACATGGTCACCCACGCCGAAGCTATCTTGCAGAAGCTGAACCTGCCCTACCGTGTGATGAGCCTGTGCACCGGTGACATGGGCTTTGGTGCCACCAAGACCTATGACCTTGAAGTCTGGCTGCCGGCGCAAAACACCTTCCGCGAAATCAGCTCGGTGTCCAACTGCGAAGCCTTCCAGGCCCGCCGCCTGCAGGCCCGCTTCAAAAACGCGCAAGGCAAAAACGAGCTGGTGCACACCCTGAACGGCTCTGGCTTGGCAGTGGGCCGTGCGCTCGTCGCGGTGCTGGAAAACCACCAAAACGCCGACGGCAGCATTACCGTGCCTGAAGTGCTGCGCCCCTACATGGGCGGTTTGGCAGTGCTCAAGGCCTGAACAACCGCGCTCGCTCGAAGCAGGCCTGCGAGCCTGCTAGAATCTCGGCTTCGTTTCGACCGATACGAACTCAGGAGAAGTGGCAGAGTGGTCGAATGTACCTGACTCGAAATCAGGCGTACCGCAAGGTACCGAGGGTTCGAATCCCTCCTTCTCCTCCAAACGATAAAGCCTGCATTCCCACCGGAATGCAGGCTTTTTTCATGGGCGCGGCTTTGTCATGTTGCTGCAACCCAGCTGTCGCATAGTTCGGTTATTCGAGTTTCATGCACAGAGGTGTTGACAATGCGCAGCAAGTTTTTTTCTCGTCGGACGGCTTTGGCAGCTTTGGTTGTGGGCGTGTCCAATGCCCTCCCGGCTTGGGCCCAAGGAAGTTTTCCGGACAGGCCGGTCAAGATCGTCGTGCCCTTCGCCCCCGGCGCTGGCACCGATGCCATGGGCCGCCTGATGGCCCAGAAGCTTGGCGAGGTCATGGGCGGCAGCTTTGTGGTCGAAAACCGCACCGGTGCTTCCGGTGCGATCGGCACCCAATATGTGGCCCAGCAGCCCGCTGACGGTTACACCTTGCTCCTGGTGGCCTCTCCGTTCACCACGGTTGCCGCCTCTTTGCCCACTGCGGGCTACGACCCTCTCAAGAGCTTTACCCCGGTGGGCATGATTGCCAGCGGCCCTCTGGTCTGGGCCACTACGCCGCAAACCGGCATCCAGTCCATGCAGGATCTGGTGGCCAAAGCCAAGGCCCAACCCGGTGCGCTGAATTACGGCTCCGCCGGCGCAGGCGGTGTGAACCATCTGGTGCTGGAGCTGCTCAAGGCGCGCACTGGTACTTTTATTACCCACATTCCTTACCGCGGTGTCGCGCCCGCCACCATGGACATGATCTCCGGCCAGGTGCAGTTGGTCACTGGCACCATTCCCGCCTTGCTGCCCATGATCAAAGACGGTCGCGTCAAGCCACTGGCCGTCACCAGTGCCAAGCGCTCCAGTGTCATGCCGGACGTGCCCAGCATGACCGAGGCCGGGTTCAAGGGTTTTGATGTGCAGAATTTCTTTGCGCTTGCTGCGCCGGCCGGTACGCCCGCTGCAGTGATTGAGAAGCTCAATACCGCCTTGAACAAGGTGGTGGCCTTGCCCGAAGTGCAGGCTCGCTTCAAGGTGGATGCGGTAGAGGCCATGCCCGGCACCCCGGCGGCGCAAACCCGCTTCATCGAGGCCGACTACCAAGCCTGGCGCGACGTGGTGCGCAGCCAGAATTTGAAGATCGATTGAGCCCGCGGGCACGCCGCCCCGTCTAGTGGGCGTGCTGCCGTAAAAATTCTAGGAAGCGCGGGAACACATCGTGTGCCGCGTTTTTACCGATGATCACATCCGCATGGCCGTAGCCCGGGATCACTTCTAACTGGTGGCGGCCCGGTGCAAGCTGCTCTAGGCGCTCATGGCACAGCACATTCGAGTCAAGGAACAGGGCGTTTTCTTGCCCTGCGACCAGCAGCATCGGGGTAGAGATGTCGGCAGCGTCTTGCAGGTAGTTGTCGGGCAGCTGGCGGTAGCGCACATCTTTGGGGTCGAACTTCACGGCGGTGTTGTTGGCGCTCACCATCTTGCGGATGTGGCGGTAGTAGTGCACGCCGCTGCCGCCAAACAGATCTCCAGTGCGGCGGTGGGTCACTTCGTGCAGGTTTTCATGTCGGAACAAGACCGGGTAGCCGTAGCCCCACATGAAGCTGGTCATGTGGCACTCGGGCACATCGCATTCGCGGTGCATCAGGCTCACACCTTTGGCCAAGAGCTTGCCTGGCGAGATGCCGGCCTGCTGGCTCCACTCGGGGTTGAGGTAGTCCACCCCCAGCACCGACTCCGCCAGAAAAGGGCCCACCGCCAGTTTGGCCTGGGCAAAGGTTCCCACCTTGGGTGTGAGTGACACGCCATTCACAATCACGCTGCGCACGCCCTCGATGGCTTTGCCGAACAGGCTCATGGCCACCGACAAGGCACCCAGGCAGTGGCTGATGATGTGGATGCGCGCCTGCGGACCCACCGCGCGGCGCACTACACCCAGTGCGGCCGGGTTGTCGTAAAGCGCCACGTCGTCCACAGTAAAGCGGTGGCGCGTGTGGTTGTAGGGCTGGCGCTTGCTGATGCGGCCGTCGAGCGTCCACACATCGGTAAAGCCCTCATCCAGCAGCACCTGGGTCAGGTTACGGTGCTCGGGCATGATGAACATGTCGCTGGATGCGGTGAGCCCCGGCACCAGCAGTACCACATCCTTGCAGGGCGCGCGCTGGAAGCGCAGCAGGCTGATGCCCAGACCATCACCGGTGCTGGCGTAGTGGGTACTGACCTCGGCGTCTTTTACGCCCTCCAAGCTGTGCAGCGGGATGGTGCGAATGCGTGGTTCGCGCCCGTGGCGGCGCGGCAGGCCATGGGTCTCCCACAGCCTGCCCATAAACAAGCGGCCAAAGCGCTGCACCGCGTGCAGGCGCTCCCCCAGGGTGGGGGCGTCTGCCTGAAAGGTGGTGAGCTGGTGCAAAAAATCGCGCACCTGAATATGCAATATGCCGCTGGCCAGCAAGGTCGCGGCGCCCTCGTCAGCAGCGCTCACATGCCCGGCGTAAAGGTTCACATACAAGGTTGTGGTGTCAGACCAGGTGTCAAAGCCAAAGTCGTCGCGGATGTCTTTGCGGCCGCAGAGCGTGAGCGCATGGCCTGCTGAGTTTTCAAACTTCAGGCGGTACAGCATGGTCTTGCGGTCGGCATCGCCGCTGTCGGCAAACAGGTTGAATTCCCCCGCCAACACCGGTTGCCGCCCACCGATGTAGCTCCCTTCCAGATACCCGACAGCCTGCGCATGGTGCGCCGGGTCGGCAATAAAGGTGTCCAGGTCGTCGATGCGGATGGTGAGGTGAAACATCAGCGCCAGACCGCCGGCTTTGCCCTCGTCATACCCTTGTTGGCAGGTGTGTTGGCCGGGGCTGATGTAGCCCTTCATTTCCTCAGTGAACTGAAAGGCGACCGGTTTAGGCAATGGCTCAGGCATGGGGTACTCCAAGGGTGTCGTCCGGAGCCAGGCCGGTGATGTCTTCTGCAATCCACTCCGCCAGCGCGGTGATGGTGGCGCTCGGGTTGGCCCCGACGCCGGTGGGAAGGATAGAGCCATCCGCCACATACAGGCCGTGGTAGCCGAAGGCTTGCCCCCGCACTCCGGGCAGGCTGCTGACTACACCTTGGGCAGGTTTTTCGGCCAAGGCGCAGCCACCCAAGGGGTGGACCGTGATGTTGTTGCGCACCGGCCAGGCCCAGGTGGGCTGCGGAATGTAGCTCGTCGCCCGGGTGAATTGCTTGAACCGTTCACCACAGGCCACCATGGCGTCGTAGAGCGGGCGGCTGGTGGTTTGTGGCCAGTCCAGCGCTAGCCTGCCGCGCTTCAGGCTGAGGGTGCCGTCGGCAGCGTCCTGCCCCATGAACAGGAGCACGCTGCTCCGGTACGACACATCGCCCTGCAGCACCGCATTGGCATAGGCGACCACCGAGCCGCTCCATTTGCCGGAAAACAGCTGGTCCACCCAACGCTGCTTGAAGATTTTCAGGGTGCGCGCAATCCGGCTGAACACATAGCCGGGGCTGGCGGCGGGGCGCAGTCCTTCGACATACCAGGCAGCAAAAGCGGGGTAGGCCGCGTCTTCCAGCATGAAGGCGGGCTGGCCTGGTTGGGGTTGTTGCAAGCCATAGTCGATGTACTGGGTAATCACCGGGCCGTAGTTGGGGTCGGCATCGCGCTCGCCGCCGGTCACAAACGACAAAAAGTCGCCGTTGCCTGAAAAGCCTTGCCCCAAGCGTTGGCTGAGGCGCGGCAGGGTGCCCAGCGCATCGCGGCAGCGCAGCAGCAGCTCGTTGGTACCCAAAGTGCCGGCGGACACCACCACCCGGCGGGCCAGGGCATGCCGTGCTGTGCCTGCGTCGTCGCGGTAGTCCACCCGGTAGCCGTGGCGGCCATCGGCTGTGCTGTCAGTGTCACCGGCTTCATTGAGGGGGGTGATACAGGTGACCTCGCTGCCGGTTTCTACCAAGGCGCCATGCTGCTTTTCTGCGGCGTACAGGTAGTTCAGGTCGAGCGTGTTTTTGGCGTGTACGTTGCAGCCCACATCGCACTCGCCGCAATAGGTGCACGAGGTTTGCACTGCGCCAAAGCGGTTGCGCTCCTGCTCGCCGATCGGCAAAGGGCCGCTCTGGCGATTCGCGTAGCCATTGCCGAAAAACACACAAATATCGGCAGCCCTGCTGGTGCCGCCATCGGCTTGGGCAAAGTCGGCATACAGACCGGTGCGCTGGATGGTCCGGCGGGCATCGCCTTGAGCCGGCGGCACAGGCCGGGCACCCAGCACACCTTGCGCTATCCGGTAGTAAGGGGCGAGGGTGCTCAGATTGATTTGTGCAGGCCAACGCTCCCCAAACACCCAGGCAGGTGCAGGCATGAACACATTGGCGTAAATCAGCGAGCCACCGCCCAAACCGGCGCTCACCACCGCGTCCATGCGGTGGTAGTTGCGGATATCAAACAAACCATTGAGCTTGCGTGGCTGGCCGGGCTCGGCATCGGCCCAGAGATTGTTGGCAAAGTCATGCGGGCTGCGCGCAAAGCTACCCTTGGGGTAGCGTTTGCCCCGCTCCAGCAGCAGCACCTTGCCAGGCCAGCGGGTGGCCAAGCGGCAGCACATCACGGCCCCGCCAAACCCGCTGCCGACAATGATGGCTTCCAGAAATCGTTTTTGTGTCATGGAATCCCCCTGAAAAGCGTGTCAGCATGGTGGACATGCAACCGCTAGCAGGTTAAGTTAGCACAGCAGGTGGATTTTGGGTACCGCAAAACCACGACCTGCACCACCACAAAATAGCGGTTCAGGGAGTAACACCATGGATCCACACACTTGCCCATTACCTGTTGGTCAGAGCCCGCCGCCTTCTGAGCAGGCGTTGCCTGCCACGCTCAAGCAATTGCTCGGGATCGGCGAGCAGGAGTTGGTGCCCGACGCCAGCCGCCGGAGCAACACCCTGATTTTTACCGTCATCGGCACCTTGACCTTGCTGGTATTCGGAGTTGCCAATGTGCGGGCAGGGCAAGACCACCGGCTGATGGTGATGGGCGTTGTGCAGTTGCTCGAGGTCGCGTTCCTGCTCGTGCCTGCCATCATTCTGGTCAGTCGCCGGGCGCCGCCGGTGCTGTCGGAAAACATGCTGGTGCTGGCAGGGTTTGCCATTTTTGCGTCAAACGCGGTGTTTGGCGGGCAAACCGGAGACGCGCCTTACTGGACCTTTGTGTTCCCTTACCTCGTGTTTTTCTTGCGGGGGCAAAAAACCGGCTGGCTGGTCGGCCTGGCATTTGCAGTGCTGGTGCCCTGCCTCATGCTCTACAGCTCACGGCACTGGGATTTTTGGGTCTACGACGATGCCCACGCCCTCTATTACGGGTTGGCCTATTTCTTTAACGTGGTGACCGCTGCGTATTTCAACCTGCTGCGCAGCCGCTTTCAGGCCCACCTGGCTGACCAGGTGGAGTACCACACCGGCGAGGTGCGCAAGCACATCGGGACCCTGCAGCACAACGCTTTGCACGACCTGTCCACCGGTCTGCTTAACCGGCAGGGGCTGACCGAGCGACTGGATTCCAGCTTGGCAGTGCTGTCAGGCGGGGGCGGGTTTTTGTTGGTGGCCCATGTCCGCTTCTTCAGGGTGCCTGAGTTGGCGAGCATTGTGGGCTCTGCCAAGGTGGACGAGTCATTGGGGCAGTTGGGGCGTGTGCTGCAGCAGCATTTGACCGGGCTGGTGGGGTTGGCACGTATCGGGCAGGACACCTTGGGGGTGGTGCTGCAAAGCGACACGGCCGATGCCAGTGCGGTGCAGCAGCTGCGGGCGATTGCGCACCTCCGCAATGTGACCCATCTCAGTGAATTCGCAGTCCATGTCGAAATGGCTTTGGGTGTGGCGGTGCAAAGGCTGGGCGAGGCGTCTGATGCCGAGGTGCTGATGCGCAACGCCGAGCAAGCCCTGTTGTTTGCGGTAGACCACCGACTGGACCACCAGTTTTTTGATGCCTTGCTGCACAAGCATTTTGTCGATCGCAACCGCCGCTATGAAAAGCTGCGCGAAGCTATTCTGCACAACACCCTGATGCTGCATTACCAGCCGCAGGTGGACCTGAAGACCGGCTTGGTGGTAGGGGCCGAAGCGCTGGCCCGGTGGAACGACCCGCAAGAGGGCATGGTACCGCCGGACAAGTTCATCCCCATCATCGAGTCCACCGGGCTCTTGCACCGGTTCTCGGTCTGGACGGTGGCACGGGCGCTCAGGGATTGTTCTGCGTGGCAAACCCGTTTGCCGGGCGTGAGTGTGTCAATCAACCTGTCGGCAGACGCCCTGCACGATCCGGAAGTGCTGCAAACCGTGGAGCAGCACTTGATGAGCAGCGGCTTGTCACCGGCCTTGGTGGTGATGGAGCTCACCGAGAGCGTGTTGTTGACCTCGCCGGAGACGGCACTTGATTGCATGGCCCGGTTTGTGGCGCTGGGTGTGAAGCTGTCGATTGACGACTACGGTGCCGGTTTCTCGTCGCTGACCTACTTGAAGCAACTACCCGCCCAGGAAATGAAGATTGACAAGTCCTTCATGGAAAACCTGGCTGAGGGCAGCAAAGACAGGGCGATTGTCTTGTCCTCCATTGAGCTGGGCCATGATCTGGGCCTGAAGGTGTTGGCCGAAGGCATTGAAAACGAAGCCACTTGCCATGCCTTGCGCGATGCGGGTTGCGACCTCGGCCAAGGCTGGTGGTTTGCCAAGGCCATGTCTAGCGCAGACTTTGAAAACTGGACGCTGGCACGCAACAGTGCCGCTACCGCGTCCGCCCCTACAGGACAAGACAGCTGATGCCTACAAGCACCCTAGCCCCTGCAATCCAGTGGCCCGCACACTTTCACCCCGACCACGCGCCGGTGCATGTGGTGAACGACTTGTTTATTCCGGCGCCGGCCGAGCACATCTGGGCTTGGCTGATCCGCGCGCCTTTGTGGCCCACGTGGTATGCCAACTCCAAAGTTGATTGGGCCCATGGCCGCAGCCGTGATTTGGCCTTGGGCCTAGAGTTCGAATGGAAGACGTTCGGGGTGCATATCCGCTCGTGCGTGCAAGAGTTTGTTCCGTGTGAGCGGATCGCCTGGAACGGCATCGGCCTCGGGGCCGAGGTCTATCACGCGTGGCTGATCATCCCGCAAGCCGGCGGCTGCAGGGTACTGACCGAAGAAACACAGCACGGCTGGGGCGCGCGCTTGATGCATTTTTTTATGCCCTATCGGATGTACGATGGCCATGCCTTATGGCTAGAAAGCCTGTCGATCCAGGCCACCGGCGGTATGCCACCGGCACTTTGAGGAGCTTGTATGCGTTTTGATTTGGCGTGGATGCCCCGTGCAGGCGTACTGCTCTGGGCCTTGGCGGTGGTGATGCCACTGGCCGCCCACGCGGCCCAGCCGGCCAAAGAGTCGAAGTTGCCTAAGCGGGATCTGACGGTCGAGTTGCGGCAGGTCGAAGAGGGCCGGGAAGACGGTGCCATGCGCATCGGCACCCAGCCGGACACGCCCGTTATGGCGCCCCAAAAAATCCAGGTGCGCAATGGCGAAAAAGGCAGCCTGCGCATGAACCAAGCTATCCCCGTGCAGTGGGTGCAATCCGCCAGCAGCCAAAGCAACAGCGTCAGCTCGGGTGGCACATCGGTCAGCAGCACAGGGGGCGGTGTGGCGCAGTCGGTGCAGTGGTTCGAGGTGGGCCAGAGCATGACCGTGTCCCCGCGCTGGGCGGGGGGCAATCAAGATGCCACGGTAGAGATCGAGCTACAGCAGGCGGACATGGCAGTGCGCCATAACCCTGACATGCCCAGCCAGACCCGCCAGCAACTCAGCACGACGGTTACCACCCCGCTAGGGCAGTGGGTCACGATTGCGGCCACGGGGAATGCGCCCGCCCGGCAAGGCACGTTCAGTAGCAAAGGCAGCACCGAGACCCGCCGCTTGCTGCAAGTGCGGGTGCTGGCACCGTAGGCGGGTTACATCAGGCCTTGGCGGCTTTTTCTTGGGCGGCCAGCGCAGCCGCTTCGGCCAGCGCGACCAGTGCCGCGCTTGCGGCAGTGTGGGCCGCAGTGTCCATGGGTTCGAGCACCTCTGTGAGTGCTGCCAGAGCCGCAGCACCGTCGCGCTGCAACTGTGCAATGGTTTGGCCTGCCACCTTGCCGGAGTCAAACGCCTTGCTTTGCAGTAGCACTTCGCCATCCGCGGCTGCGAGCTTGAAGTAAAACTGGCCGTCTTTTTCGCGGTATTGCTTGAAACTGGCGAGCGCCACCTTGTCTGCCTTGGCTGCTTGGGGCTGGGTGCTGGCACTCAACCGGCGCAGGCCTACCGCGCTGCGCAAGCGGGTCATGAAAGGCGTGGCAATGGCGCGTGCTTTGTCGGCACCGGCAAACAGCAGCGCCTCCACCTTTTCGGGGTGGGCCATGTAGTCTTCATAGGCGGCGCGCATCGGGGCGATTTCTTGGTCAATCCGCTCCAACAAGGTGTTTTTCGCATCGCCCCACGCGATGCCATCGGCATAGGCTTGGCGCAGTGCTGCAGTTTCTTCTTCGGTGGCAAAAGCCTGGTAGATCTGGAAGAGCGCGGAGCCTTCGGTGTCCTTGGGCTCGCCGGGCGCACGCGAGTCGGTTTTGATGCCGGCAATCAACTTCTTCAGTTGCTCGCGGCTGCTGAACAGGGGAATCGTGTTGTCGTAGCTTTTGCTCATCTTGCGGCCATCCAGCCCGGGCAGTGTGGCCACAGAAGCTTCGATCTCGGCCTCAGGCGGCACAAAGTGCTCGCCGTACCGATGGTTGAAGCTGGCGGCCATGTCGCGCGCCATTTCAATGTGCTGGATCTGGTCGCGCCCTACCGGCACTTTGTGGGCGTTGAACATCAAAATATCGGCGCCCATGAGCACCGGGTACATGAACAGGCCGGCGGTCACATCGGCATCCGGGTCCGTGCCAGCCGCGGTGTTTTTGTCGACCGACGCCTTATAGGCATGGGCGCGGTTGAGCACGCCTTTGCCGGTCACGCAGGTCAAAAACCAGCACAACTCGGGGATCTCGGGGATGTCCGACTGGCGGTAGAAGGTCACATGCGCCGGGTCCAACCCGGCTGCCAACCAGCTGGCGGCAATCTCCAGCGTGGAGCGCTGGATGCGCGCTGGATCTTCGGTCTTGATCAGGGCGTGGTAGTCGGCCAGAAAGTAGAAGCTTTCCACCCCAGGCGTTTTGCTGGCGCGGACTGCGGGGCGGATCGACCCGACATAGTTGCCCAAATGCGGTGTGCCGGAGGTGGTAATGCCGGTAAGGAAGCGAACAGTGCTCATGGGTGCAAATCAATCAGACAAAACAAGTGCGGCCTGCAGCTTAGCGCGCCAGCCAGGAAAAAGGAGTGAGGAGCAGGTCGATCAGGTCAAATGTCAAACCCATGACCGGCTGCATCCACACGGTGCTGAGGACGCCGGCAATCACCAGCGCCATCACAATAAAAAACCCCCAAGGCTCCACGCGGGACACAGCCATCGCTTGGCGTATCGGCAGCAAGCCGACCAGAATGCGCCCGCCATCCAAAGGTGGCAGCGGGAACAGGTTGAAGGCAAACATCACCACATTCACCAGCACACCGCCTTGGCACATTTTGAGGAAAAAGGGTTCGGTCACCCCTGCGCCCGACAGCAGGTACAAGCCCGCACCCCAGGCCAGCGCCATGGCCAGATTGGCGCCCGGACCGGCCAAGGCCACCCACACCATGTCGCGCTTGGGGTTGCGCAGATTGCCAAAGCGTACCGGCACGGGCTTGGCATAACCAAAAAGAAATGCGCCTGAGGTCGCGACATAGAGCATCAGCGGCATCAGGATGGTGCCGATCGGATCGATGTGCTTGGCCGGATTCAGGGTGATGCGGCCCAGCATGGCCGCCGTGTTATCGCCAAAGTACCGTGCGGCATAGCCGTGGGCGGCTTCGTGCACCGTAATGGCAAACAGCACCGGCAGTGCGTAAATCGCGATGGTTTGAATCAGGTTGGCAAAGTCCACAGGCGCAAGGTCTCGGTTGGGAATAAAAAAAGGATACGCCGCGAGGCTTAGAGCCCGAGCAGGGCAGGGTCTCCGCCGCCTTGGCGGATCAGCTCGGGTTCATCGCCGGTGAGGTCCACCACAGTGGTTGGCTCCTGGGCACAGGCGCCGGAATCGAGTACGCCGGCAATCTGGTGCTCGTAGCGCTCGCGGATATCGTGGGCGTCGTTGAGCGGTTCAGTCTCACCTTTTGCTATCAAAGTAGTAGCTAGAAGCGCAGATCCGTAGAGGGCTAGCAGCTCCTGGAGCACATGATGCTCAGGCACCCGCAGGCCGATGGTCTTGCGCGAAGGGTGGCTGACCCGGCGCGGCACTTCCTTGCTGGCTTCCAGAATGAAGGTGTAGGCCCCGGGCGTGGCGGCCTTGAGCAGGCGGTATTGTTTGTTGTCCACCCGCGCGTAGTTGGCCAGCTCGCTCAGGTCGCGGCACAGCAGGGTGAGGTGGTGCTTGTCGTCCACACCACGGATGCTGCGCAGCTTGTCGGCAGCCACTTTGTCATCGAGGTGGCAGACCAGCGCGTAGCTGGAGTTGGTGGGGACGGCCAGAATGCCGCCTTTTTCCAGCAGCGCAATCGCTTGTTTGAGCAGGCGGGGCTGCGGGTTGTCGGGGTGAAGCTCGAAATACTGCGCCATGGCATGGCGGCGCCGGGGCGCCGGTCCTCGGTGGTGGGTCGTTAAAAGTTACTGGATGCGGGCGCTTAACAGCTCCCACACCGGCGTCAGGCCGGCGGGCAGCGGGGGCAGGGTGCCCAGTTCGGTGTGGCTTTCGTCCGGGCTGTGGAAATCGCTGCCGCGCGACGCGGCTAGGCCGAATTCTTTGGCCGTGTTTGCGTAAATGCCGAATTCGGCCACCGAGTGGCTGCCTGTCACGACCTCGACGCCTTGACCGCCATGGCCTTTAAATTCGGTGAACAGGGCAAATTCTTCGTTGGGGGTGAATTTGTAGCGCGCCGGGTGGGCGATGATGGCCATGCCACCCGCGCCGGTGATCCAGTGAATCGCGTCTTTCAGCAGCGCCCAGCGGTGCGGCACGTAGCCGGGCTTACCTTCGGTGAGGTATTTGCGGAACACCTCGTTAGTTTCCTTGCACACGCCGCTTTCGACCAGAAAGCGTGCAAAGTGGGTGCGGGAGATCAGCTCGGGGTTGCCCACAAACTTCAATGCGCCCTCGTAGGCGTCTTTAATGCCGACTTTGGCCAAGCCATCGGCCATTTCCATGGCGCGCTCTTGCCGCCCGCCACGGGTACGGCGCAGGCCTTCGCGCAGATCGGTGTTATCGGCATCAAAGCCCAAGCCCACGATATGCACCGTCTGGTGCAAAAAGGTGACCGAGATTTCAGCGCCGGTCAGGTAGCCCATGCCTTGAGATTTGGCAGCGTCGCGTGCGCGCTGTAAGCCGCCGATTTCGTCGTGGTCCGTCAGGGCCCAGAGTTCCACGCCGTTGCCTTTGGCGCGTTCGGCCAGCGCTTCGGGGGTAAGAGTGCCATCGGACACCACAGAGTGGCAATGGAGGTCGGCATTGAGTAGTTGGGTCACCCGGCCATTTTAGGCGCTCACCCCGGGCACTCGCCGCAGGCAGGGCTTAAAAGGGCACCGGCGCGTGGAATTCCATCTGCACGCCGCTCACCGGGTGCGGAATCAACAGGGTGCGGGCGTGCAGCTGAAGCCGGTCGGACAGGGCCAATGCCTCGGGCGTGGCATACAGCGTGTCGCCGAGCATCGGGTGCCCCAAGGCCTGCATGTGGACCCGCAGTTGGTGGGTGCGACCGGTCACCGGCTCGAGCTCCACCCGCGAGCAGTTGCGCACCGTGTCGGCCGCGATGCAGCGCCAGCGGGTCAGTGCCTGCTGGCCTTCCGCATAGTTCACCGTGCGCTTGGGCCGGTTGGGCCAGTCCACTAGCAGGGGCAAGTCGATCTCTTGCCAGGCCTCGCTCGGGGGCAGCAGGCCTGCCACCACGGCTTCGTAGCATTTGTTGACCTGGCGCTTTTCGAAGGCAAGGTTGATCGCGCGCTGCGCCACGATGCCACGCGCCATCACCACCAAACCTGAGGTATCGCGGTCCAGCCGGTGGACGATTAAGGCCTCGGGGTACACATCCTGGGTGCGCTTGCTCAGGCAATCTTGCTTGGCCTCGCCCCGGCCGGGCACGGTCAACAAGCCGGCAGGCTTGTTGAGCACCACCATTGCATCGTCCACGTAAATAACCGGCAGCAGACCGGCGGGGGGCGGGTTGTAAATGTCTTCCGGGCTATGCATCGTGGTGGCTGATCAGGCGCTGCACGGTCTCGCAGAGCTCATTCACATCATTCGGTTTGTAAATCAGGGCGCTGGCGCCCTGTTCGAGGGCCTGTTGCTCGATTTCAGGCGTCACATAGCCGGAGGCCAGTGCCACCGGCAGGTCGGCACGGATGGCCTTGGCATCCCGCAGCAGGTCGAGCCCGCTATAGCCGGGCATGTTGTAGTCGGTCACCAAAAGGTCGAAGCTTTCAGGCTGGCTGCGCAAAGCGGCTTCGGCCTCGTGCGGGTCGCTGAAAACGGTCACTTTGAAGCCTTTGCGTGTGAGCACCCGGTTCACCAGAAACACCAGGGCCTGATCGTCGTCCACATACATCACGTGTTTGCCACGGCCTTCGACCACCTGCACCGGCTCGGGCTCCACAGTGGGGAGTGGCTTGGCGCCTGTGGCCGGGAAATACAGCGTGAACACGCTGCCTTGCCCTGGGGCGCTTTGCACATCAATGCCACCTTGGTGGGTTTGCATGATGCCGTGCACCACAGCCAGCCCGAGGCCCGTGCCCTGGCCGACTTGGCGAGTGGTGAAAAAGGGCTCAAAAATCCGCTCGATCGTTTCCTGCGCCATGCCACTGCCGGTATCACGCACCCGCAAGGTCACGTAGCGCCCCGGCGGTACGCCAATTCGGTCGTTGAACGGCAGCGACAGCTCGGTGGTCCCGAGTTCAATCGTCACAGAGCCTTTGTGCTGGCCTACGGCCAAAATCGCATTGGTGCACAAATTCAGCAGTGCCTGCTCGACCTGCGTTGCATCGGCCAGCACCAGCGGGCAGCCTTCGCTGATCGAGACTCGCAGGTCCACACCCGGCGGAATGGCAACCCGAACCAAGCGCTGGGTTTCTTGAATGACCTCTTTGAGTTGCAGCGGAACCCGTTTGGGCGGCTCGTTGCGGCTGAAGGTCAAAATCTGGCGCACCAGATCGCGCGCACGGCGGCCGGCTTTGTCGATTTCTTCCAGGCTGACCAGCGCGTGCGACCCCGTCGGGGTGTCTTGCTTGGCCAAGTCCACATTACCCAGAATCGCGCTCAGGATGTTGTTGAAATCATGGGCAATACCGCCGGCCATCGTGCCCATCGCCTGCATTTTTTGCGACTCGCGCAACTGGGTTTCCAGCGCAATACGCTGCGCCTCGGCCAGCTTCTTGGAGGTCAGGTCGCGGGCAAAAATAGTGGTGATGGAGCCCTGCCCGCCGGGCTGTCCGCGCAAGGCAATCGCGTTGGGATCGTCCGCCCGAAAGGGGGTGCGGGTGCGCAAGCGGCGCTCCAGCGATACGCTGATTTCCACGTAAATCTGTTTGCCGGACAGCGTGGTGGCGGTGAATTCACCCAGCATGGCTTGTGCCGATACATTGCCACTGCTCAGCGCCTTTTCGACATCCGGCAAAAAACGACCCAAGCTGGTGCCGAAGGCTTGCTCCACAGGGCATTCAAACAGCGCCGTAGCAGCGGGGTTGAAGACCGTGATCAGCTGCTTGTCGTCAATACACAAAATGGCATCGAGCGACGAGTTGATGATGGCGGCCATGCGGTTTTCGCTCAGCAGCAGGTCCTCATTGCGCTGGCGCAGAACCGCTGCGCTCTCCAGCAGCGCGTGGCGCTGGGTGAGCAAGGGGCCTTGGTCGATGATGGCGCAGCTGAAGTGGGCCAGGTCGTCACTGGGGTTCTCAATGCGGGCAATGTGCAGATCGCCGGTGAAAGTGCCTTTAGTGCCGGCAAAAAATTGCACTTCGTTGACCTCTGCCGTGCCTTCCTGGCGCGCACTCGAAAACGCCACTGCTACCTCGTCGGTGTGTTCAGGCCCTACAAAAGGCAGCAAAAAGTTCAGCGGCGGGTCGCTCTCCAGCGGCTGAAACAGGCGCAGTGCCATGGCGTTGCTGGCGAGTACCAAGCCGCCCTCGTCGACCACCATCAGTGCCAAAGGCACGCTGGAGAACAGGGTGGCAAAACGCTCCGAAGCGCCCTCAGCCTCTTGCTGCGAGTAGCGCAGGGCCTTGTTCTGGATTTCGAGTTCTGCCTGGTACTTGCGCAAGTCCTCGATCATTTGCGATGGCGCATAGCCATCAATGATGACGTGCTGGGCATTCGGGCCGCTGGACAGCGGGCCGCCCACCCGGCGGACATTGAAGTGCGGCCGGGGCTTCCGGGACAAAGCGCTCATCAGCGGCGAACGACCTGATCGCCCGGTGCGTAGTCAGCCGCCTTCAAGGGGCTGTTGGCCGCAATGTAGGCCCGCAACACGTCTGCATCCACAAAGCCGGTGTCTCTGTAGCTCGGATGTGCGGTGACCTTGGGGTAGCCATCGCCGCCCGAGGCCACAAAGTTGTTGATGGCAATCCGGTAGGTCGCGGCCGGGTCGATCGGCTTGCCACCCACGCTGGCTTTAACCACCACGCCCTTTTCAATCTCTAGACGAATGCCTGCGAATTGCGGGAATGCGCCCGAGCCTACGGTCATTTTGGCCACGGCAGCCAGGTAGTCCAGCGCCTCTTTGCCACTGAAGTCCACTACAGCGATGGTGTTGCCAAAGGGGTGCACCGTCAGCACATCCTTATAAGTGATTTTTCCGGCAGGCAGCGAGTCCCGCACGCCGCCCGCATTCACCACGGCAAAGTCAGCCTTGATTTTTTCCATCATGGATCGGCCGATCATGACGCCCAGCGCTGCGGGTTGGGCGCGGACTAAGGTGCGGTCACCTTCCAGCCGGGCATCGCTGCTGCCGACTTCGACCATCAGTTTCTGCTGGCCGAACTCTTGGAAGGGTTTGAGCAATTGCAGCATTTCGGGCGATTCGGCAATCTCCGGGCCGTAGTTCACCAGTGTGGTTTTGCCATCAGCCCCTTTGACAGGCCTCTTCAGATTGATGGGTACCAGCGTGTACTTCACCAGCTTGAACTCGCCGTTTTTGAAAGTGAAGTCGGCGCGCCCGACATATTTGCCCCATTCGTGGGCTTGCATGATCCAAGTGCCGTTTTGCTGGTCGGGCTTGCAGGCACTGCCGGGCACATAGGCGCGGTCGAGCACGTTCTCGGCCTTCATGCATGCGGGGTTCTGCGTGTGGCCACCCACCACCATGTCAAGGCCCTTGACAGCGCGGGCCAGCTCCACATCACCCGGTGCTTGGGTGCCGTGCATGCCGTTTTCGTAGTGCCCCATGTGGGTGGCTGCGATCACGATGTCCGCTTTGCTGCGGAGCTCGGGCACCACCTTGGCAGCTTCTGTCTGGACACTGCGGAACTCGACGTTGCGGATGTTGTCGGGGTGCACCATCTTTTGGGTGTCTTCGGTAGTCAGCCCCATGACCGCAACCCGCACGTCCCCCAAGTTGAAAATCTTGTAGGGCTCAAACATGCGCTTGCCATCGCGGTAGATGTTGGCCGACAGCATCGGGAAGGTGGCCAGTGCGCGCTGCATTTGCAGGACCACGGGCGGCTTATCGAATTCGTGGTTGCCCACGGCCATCGCGTCATAGCCTAGCAGGTTCATGCCCCGGAAGTCCGGCACGGCATCTTGCAGGTCGGACTCGGGCACGCCGGTGTTCACATCGCCGCCGTCCAGCAGCAAGCTGTAGCCACCGGCGGCAGCTACCTCTTGGCGAATTTGGTCCACCACGGTTTTGCGGGCCGCCATGCCGTATTCGCCATCGCGGTTCTTCCAGAAACGGCCATGGTGGTCGTTGGTGTGAAGGATGGTGATGGCATATTCCACATCCGCTTTGGGGCCGCCCGATGGCAGGCCTGCGCAGCCGGCCAGAACCAGGGCGCTGCACAAGGGAATCAGTCGGAAACAAAGCTGCATGGGAGGCCTATCGGATGGGTGAATTACGGATCTTGTTTATATCAAACTCAGTCACCGGCGCGGCTGCGTTCCCCCAGCTTTTGCGGATGAAACTCAACACCGCGGCCACCTCTGCGTCGCTCAGGCTGAGCTGGTAGGGCGGCATGCCGTGCGGCTGCGGTTTGCCGGCTGTAGACGGGCCGTAGCCACCGCGCAGCACTATCAGCGTGAGGTTGTTAGTGTTGCTCATTAGCACCGAGCGGTTGCCTGCGAGTGCCGGGTAGGCGTCAGCAACCCCTTCGCCTTGTTTGCCATGGCACTGTACGCATTGGTTCTCGTAAATTTTGGCGCCCAAGGGAGAGGGGGGCGTAGTGTCGGCACTTGCAGGCGATTTGACAGCCGTGGGGCCCGCTGGCGCCAATGTCTGCAGGTACAGCGCGATGGACTCGGCATCTGCGGCGTTCAGGTACTGGGTGCTGTTGCGCACTACCTCCGCCATTGGGCCGGCTATATAGGCCTGCCGCCGCTGCCCGTGTGTGAGCAGCGTGGCAATGTCTGCAGTGTCCCAGCCAGCGAGACCGGCTTCGGTGGTGTCGTTCAGGGCCGGGGCGTACCACAGGCCATCGGGCATCAGCGCGCCGCTCCACGCTTGTGATGAGCGCAGGCCCCCCAGGCGATTGCGGGGGGTGTGGCATTCGGCGCAGTGTCCCAGCCCTTGCACTAAGGCCGCGCCGCGCCGGGCGGAGGGGCTGGTGTCGGCTTCCGGAATACCCGGGCTGTCGGGGGCTTCGGAGAAATGCAGCCATCGCCAGGCTGTCAGCGCGGTTTGTGTGCCCAAAGGCCAGGGGAGCTCGTGGGCCCTGTGCGGGGCTTCCACGGCGGGAAGGCTGCGCAAGAACGCGAACAAGGCATCACTGTCGCTTTGAGTGATGCGGGTGTAGCTGGTGTAGGGAAAGGCGGGGTTCAGCACCCGCCCATCAGGCCGGATGCCTTGGTGCATAGCGCGCCGGAAATCTGCCGCGCTCCAGGCGCCCAGGCCTGTGGTGGTGTGCGGGGTGAGGTTGCCCGGGTACACCCTACCGAATGGGGTGAGCAGGGCATTGCCACCCGCATAGTCAGCGCCGCCACGTGCGGTGTGGCACTGCGCGCAGTTGCCCAGGCGCGCGAGATATGCTCCGCGCTGCACCAAAGCGGTATCGGGCGCCGCGGCAGGGGGCACCGAGGGCGCGCTGCCTTTCCGGACTGCGGGCGCAATGACCTCAGCAACCAGCACAAAGAGCAACAAACAGAGCCCGAGCCCCAGCACGAGCCATTGCCACGGTTTGGTAGCGGTGCGGTTGACAGAGGGTGTTGTTGTCATGGTGCACTCCCACAGTCCGGCAGTGCCAGTGTGCCACGCGGCTGGGCAGGTCGCATGGCTACAGCCGTGCTGTTGGCGGGGACCGGCTGGGAGGACAACCATTGCGAAATGGCGTTCACATCGGCATCGCTCAGGCGTTTGGCAATCGTGGCCATGCAATCGGGGCTATGGGCTTTGCGTTGGCCGGTTTGCCATCCGCCCAATTGGGCATTGAGATAGTCGCGCGGAAGGCCCAGCAACCCGGGCGTGAACGGTTGTACTCCCGTCAAGGCTTGGCCGTGGCAGCTGACGCAGGCCGGAAGGCCGCGTTTGACGTCACCCTCAAGCACCAAGGTTCTGCCGCTTGCCAGTATGGCAGGCGGGGCGGTGGCGGGTGCCGGTGGGGGGTAAGGAATATGCAGCTCTGAAAAATACACCGCCATGGCGCGCAAGTAATCGCGGCTTAGGGGGTCGATCAGGCCTTGCATTAACCCGTATTGGCGACGACCTTGCTGAAAATTCTCCAGCTGGTTGTACAGATAGCCGGCGGGCTTGCCGGCCAGGCGCGGGTAGTAGCCATCCGGCCCTGCCCGGCCTTGGTCGCCGTGGCAGGCTGTGCAGGCGCGGGTGCGCTCTGCCATGGTGTTCTCAAAGGCCAGGCTCGAGGTGGGTAGTGCCCCTAGTGCGAGCCACCCACAAAGTAGCGCCATGAACAGCTTGCGCTTGCGGGGACTGGGATTTGCTTGCATGAAGCAAGCTTACCGTAGCAGCTTCAGCTTGGCTGGTCTGCCCACACGACCTCTCGGTGTTGGTTCAACCACCGGTCATAGGATGGGGCGTATTTCGCTTCGATGCTGGCGCGTTTGACCTTCAGGGTCGGGGTAACCAAACCGTTTTCTGATGTCCATGTCTCTGCCACAGCGATCAGAAAATCCAGCTTTTCATGGGGCTCCAGATGGCTGTTGACCTGCTGCAAGTGCTGCTGGAGACTGGCCTCCAGCGCGTGGCGCCCCGTGACGGATCGGCTCTCCGCGGCCGCATCCGGCGACAGCATGACCAGTGCAAACGGCTGGGCATAGTGGGCGCCGGTGACCACACAGGCCTCGACCGCATCGTGGGCCACGAGCTTGTCTTCGATGGGTGCAGGCGCAATGTATTTGCCTTTGCTGGTCTTGAACAGGTCTTTGACCCGACCGGTAATGCTCAAAAACCCATGGCTGTCCATGACGCCTTTGTCGCCGGTGCGCAGCCATCCGTCCGGGGTGAGTGCAGCGGCCGTGAGCTCGGGTTCGCGGTAATAGGCTTTCATCAAGGCCGGGCAACGCATCTGGATCTCACCAGTGGCCGGGTCCATGCGTGTTTCAACTTCGTCGTAGGCCAAACCGACGGAGCCGGTTTGGCGCGAACCGGGCAGGGTGGAGTGCGAGACCCCGCTGTTCTCGGTCATGCCGTAAACCTCAACCAAGTTCAGCCCCAAGCGGCGGTACCACTGCAGGACATCGGCAGGCATGGGCGCTGCCCCGCCCGCAGCGATGCGGCATTGGTCTAAGCCTAGGCCTTTCAAAATCTTGCGGCGCACTAAATGGCCCACGACGGGCAGGCTGAGCAAAAACCGGAGCTTGGGGGCCGGCACCTTGCTGTGCACCCCTTGTTGAAACTTCACCCACAGCCGCGGGACCGAGAAAAACACCGTAGGCCGCGCACGCTGGAGATCTTGCAAAAACGTGTCCAGCGACTCGGCAAAAAAAATCCGTCCGCCATAGCGCAACGAGGCCTGCACAATCAGCATGCGTTCCGCCACATGGGCCAAGGGCAGGTACGAGATGTAGCGGTCGTTGATATCCATTGGGAAGCGGCGCGTCGCACAGCTCACCCCCCAGGCCATGCTGTTGAAGCTGTGCACTACGCCCTTGGGCGTGCCTGTGGTGCCCGAGGTGTAAATGATGGTGCTGATGCTCTCGCCCGCAGGCTCAGGGCAGGTTTTGAGCGGGCTGGTGGTGTTGATCAACTCCGTCCATTGGTGGGCGTGCATGGAGGGCGCCAAGGGCAGCGCAATCAGGGGTAGGCCGGGCGGCACACCGCTTTGCAGGTTGACGGTGTCATCGAGCTTGCCGATGAAAAGCGCCTTGCTCTCGCTGTGCAGCAGGATGTAGCTCAGGGCCTCGCCATTGAAGGTGGGGTAGATCGGCACCGACACATACCCCGCCATCTGGATTGCCAGATCCGCCAAGATCCAGTGGGCGCTGTTTTTGCCGATGATGGCGACCCTGCTGCCCGCGATCCAGCCCTGGCTTTGCAGCCATTGGGCCATGCGCCGCACCTGGCTGGCCGCTTGCGCCCAGGTCAGGTCCAGTACTTGCCCGCCTCGCATGGGTTGCGAGAGATAGACCGCATCAGGGCGCTCGTGCTCCCAGCGGTACAGGCAAGCCAAAGGAAGGTCGGCAGGCTGCAGTGCAATTTTTTGCATGGACTCCCCTCAATCGTTGAGTCGATTGTTGGGCTCGCACCAGTGCACCCGCAATGGTGGTGACCCTAGGTATCCCGGGGTGATGGGTTAGGGGTTACTGCGGGCTTAAGCCACGCGGGCAAACGGCTGGTCGAGCAGCAGATCGCTCACGGGAACCGCCACACACGGCAGGCACCAGCCTTCGCTCTTTTCATCGGCACTCAGACCCGGCCACTCAATGCGATAGCGCACCCGCCCCGACACCATTTTGCAAAGGCAGGCCCTGCAGGTCCCGTTGCGGCAGGAGCTCGGCAGCTCAACCCCCTGCGCCAAGCCGGACTCCAGCACGCTGCTGATGCCATCGCTCTCAAAATTCAGGCCGTCTGGCAGTACGGATACGGTGTAGATGGTGCTGAGAGGCGCGGTCATAGGCGGGATCTTTGGCGGTGTCAGCAAGCCGGTTTGAGAGGGGTGTGGCGGGCAAAAAATGGGGCCATGGGAGTCGATTCTTGAATGCTGCGACAATCACGCTCTTTTTTTCAATTTTGCTTGAGTTTGCGTTAGACATGTCCAGTACGACTACTTTCAAGGTTCGCCCCGCCACACTACGTGATGCCAAAGCCATCGCTGAGCTCCACAACTCTTCTGTTCGCGAAGCCTTCAAAAGCATGCTGGCCGATACACCGGTTCCCGTGACCCCTTTGGACAAGCGCCAGGCTTACTGGCGCGAAGCGATTGAGTACGCTGAACCCCAGGTTCAAGTGGCTCTGGATGACGACAAGATCGTCGGATTCGTGGGTTTTGACCGCTCGCGTGACAAGGGCACCCCACCGACCATGGGCGAAATTTGGGCGATTTACGTGGCCTCCAGCCACTGGGACAAAGGCGTAGGCCTGGCCCTGTGGGATGCTGCCCGCGAAGGCCTGCTCGAAGAGGGTTGCGCCAACGTGAGCGTGTGGCTGCCGATTGCCAACGAGCGCGCCATGCGCTTCCACGAGCTCGCCGGCTTCAAGCGCGAAATGAACACCGCCAAAACCGTGCAGATCGGTGCCGTCAAGATCGAGGAAATGCGCCTCAAGCGTCCCCTGAACTAAGGGGCGCTGTTCCGAAGCGTCTGGCCTTACAGGCGCTTCACCACCACGCTACCAATCGAGTAGCCTGCTCCGAATGAGCAGATCACTCCCACCTCACCCGCTGCAATGTCAGCGTGGTGGCGGTGGAAAGAGATGATGGAGCCTGCCGACGCTGTGTTGGCGAATTCGTCCAGAATCACCGGCGCATCATCCAGCGTCGCCTCCCGCCCCAAGAGTTTTTTGGCAATCAGCTGGTTCATGCCCAGGTTGGCTTGGTGCAGCCAAAAGCGGCGCACCTGCTGCGGCGCCAGGTCCAGCGAACTCAGGTGCTGCTCGATGTGCTCGGCAGCCATGGGGCACACCTCTTTGAATACCTTGCGGCCTTCCTGGCGGAAAAGCTGGTCACGGTCGTCCGGGTTGCGGTCTTCCGAGCGCGACATGAAGCCGTTGTTGTTGCGGATGTTGTTGCTGAAAGTGCTCAACAGCTTAGTGCCCAGCACCTCAAAGCTGCCGGCGGGTGCGAGGTCCAGCCGCTCCACCAGAATGGCGGTGCACACATCGCCAAAGATGAAATGGCAGTCCCGGTCAATCCAGGCCTGGTGGGCTGATGTGATCTCGGGGTTCACCACCAGCACCGCACGGGCACTGCCACAGCGCACTGCGTTCACCGCTTGCTCCAGCGCAAAGGTGGCGGAAGAGCAGGCCACGTTCATGTCAAAACCGTAGCCCTGCACGCCCAAGGCGGTCTGGATTTCGATAGCCATGGCCGGGTAGGGGCGCTGCATGTTGGCGCTGGCGCAAATCACGCCGTCTACATCGGCGGCGGTTTTGCCGGCAGCTGTGAGCGCGTCCTGACAGGCTTTGACGGCAATTTCAGCCATCAACGACAACTCGCTATCCGGGCGAGGCGTGAAGTGCGGGCGCATGCGCTCGGGGTCCAGCACCCCGGTTTTTTCCATCACATAGCGGCGCTGGATGCCTGAGGCTTTTTCAATGAACTCGACGCTGGAGTCCGTCAGAGCGATGCGGCTGCCAGCAGCTATTTCGTCGGCAAACTGCGCGTTCTGCCGCGCGGCATAGGCGTTGTAGCTGGCGACCAACTCCGCGTTGGTAATGACGTCCGGCGGCGTAAACAGGCCGGTGCTGCTGATGGCAACGCGATGCATAGAAGGGGCTTCTCAGGCTGGTGGGCGCGCGCGGCGGGTTGCCGGCGCCGGCCGGATTATCCGCCGAAGTGGGGCAGTCGCGAGGGTTACAAGCCCCCTGCCGCCGGGTAAGCCTTCGTTGTACCCTGCGGGCTCGCGCGTGCAGGCGCGCCCGCGACACCCCCTATTCAGGAGATTGATATGACCAACTTCCGCGGCTGGGCAGCCCCCGGCAAAAGTGCAGACCTGGAGCGCCTCGACTTCGACCCCGGCACCATGGGGGGTGAAGAGGTAGAGATTGCCGTGGAGTACTGCGGTATCTGCCATTCCGACCTCGCGATGGTCGATAGCGAGTGGTTTCCCACCCAATACCCGGTGATACCCGGCCACGAGGTGGTCGGGACAATTGTGGCGGTTGGCGCACAGGTCAAAGGTCGGGCCATAGGCCAGCGGGTGGGCCTGGGCTGGCACAGCAACAGCTGCCAGCACTGCCAGTTTTGCCAAGGGGGCGAGCAAAACCTGTGCGCGACCCGGCAGCCCACCATCATCGGGCGGCATGGTGGTTTTGCAGACAAGGTGCGCGCCCACTGGAGCTGGGCCTTGCCTCTGCCCGCAGGGCTCGACCCGGCGTCGGCCGGGCCCCTGATGTGCGGGGGCGGTACGGCGTTTTTGCCCTTTGTGATTCACGACATCAAGCCCACCGACCGGGTTGGCGTGGTGGGCATTGGCGGCTTGGGCCACCTAGCAGTCAAGTTTGCCAAGGCATGGGGGTGCGACGTGACCGCGTTCACCTCCAGCCCTTCCAAGCGCGAAGAGGCGCTGGCACTCGGCGCGCACCGGACCGTTTCCAGCGTGGATGTGAAAGAGCTCAAGGCCCATGCCGGCAAGCTCGACTTCTTGCTGGTCACTGTGGGCGCGAGTCTGGAGTGGGACGCCTTGATTGGCACCCTGGCACCCAAAGGCCGGCTGCACTTGGTGGGCATGGTGACCGAGGCCATGAAGGTCCGCACCAGCAGCTTGTTGTCGTGGCAGCGCAGCATCTCGGCATCGCCCACACCGTCGCCAGTGACCTTGATGAAAATGATGGAGTTTTGCGCGCGGCACGGCATTGCACCGCAGGTGGAGCACTTCCCCATGTCGCGAGTGAACGAGGCCGTTGCCCACCTGCGCAGCGGCAACGCCCGGTACCGGGTGGTGCTGGACGCTGATTTTGTGTAACCCCCTGCACAGGTATGCTCTGCCCCCATGCAACGTCCCCGCTTTCTCCCTGACAACTTCACCCTCATCCTGATCGCCGTGGTCACCTTGGCCAGCTTGCTGCCCGCTCGTGGCGCAGTGGCACAGGGTTTTGAGTGGCTCACCACCGCAGCCATTGCCTTGCTGTTTTTTATGCACGGGGCCAAGCTCTCGCGCGCCAATGTGGTGGCGGGCTTGAGCCATTGGCGGCTGCACTTGCTGGTGCTGGCGTTTACTTTTGCTCTGTTCCCTTTGCTGGGGGTTTTGTTAAAACCGGTGTTCGGCTGGTTTTTGAACCCTGAGCTGGCGTTAGGCATGCTGTTTTTGTGCGTCTTGCCGGCCACGGTGCAATCGGCTATTGCGTTTACCGGCATGGGGCGGGGCAATGTGGCGGCGGCGGTGTGCAGCGCGTCAGCCTCCAGCTTGATCGGGGTGTTTTTGACGCCCTTGCTGGTGAGCTGGTTGATAGTGCCCGGAGAAGTGGCGGGCACCAGCACCTGGGATGCGGTGTTGCACATCATGCAGCAGTTGATGTTGCCCTTCGCTCTGGGTCAACTCATGCAGCCTGTGATTGGCAACTTCGTCAAAAAGCACGCCGCTACTTTGCGGATGGTGGACCAGAGCTCGATCTTGCTAGTGGTCTACACCGCCTTCAGTGCCGCAGTGATCGAGGGGCTGTGGACCCGGGTACCCCTGCCCATGTTGCTGGTGCTCACGGTGGCGTGCTGCGTGTTGCTGGCGTTGGTGCTGTGGATTACCACCATGACCAGCCGCAAACTCGGCTTCTCCAAAGAGGACGAGGTCACCATTGTGTTTTGCGGCTCCAAGAAGAGTCTGGCCAGCGGTGTGCCCATGGCCAAGGTGCTGTTCGCCGCCCCGCAGGTGGGCATGATGCTGCTGCCGCTGATGATCTTCCACAAGATCCAGCTCATGGTTTGCGCAGTGCTGGCACAGCGCTATGGGGAGCGGGTAGACTGAAGTTGGGCAACTGATGGGCTAGGACGCGCCCTCTGAGAGGGATGGTGTACCGAAATCAGCCACAAAAAAAACGGGAGCGAATGCTCCCGTTTTTTTAACTCGCGTTTATTTACTTTGACTTTTTCCGTTTGATGGCAACACCCATCAATCCTAGCCCCGCCAGCAACATGGCGTAGCTCTCTGGCTCTGGCACAGCTGTAACGGCTACATCGGTGACCGACAGACCGCGGAACTGAGCTTGTCCGGGAGTGTCGTTCGCGAATTGCTCAAGCATCAGGTGACCGGTACCCGAAAACTGGATGCTGTAGGAGCGCCATGTTCCATCGTTGATCAATTTGAATGGTGTAGCGTAACGGCTGGATGAACCCGCCAGCCAAGTGTGGTTGCCCGGAAAACCTTGGCTGATACCAAAGTACCCACCGCCATCGACGTTGGCGACGCCTCGGTATTGAAAGTTCACGTATCCGTCACTGAAGGTAGCCAGGCTGAAAATGTCACCCGCGCTGTTACGACGACCGAAAGTGAGTACGTTCCCACTCACCATGGCGGAGGAATCCCCCTTGGTAGTCCACGCATTCAGATTGTCAAAGTTTTCGGTGAAGTAGGTTGTCGCAGCCATTGACTGCCCGAGAGCGCCGACCAACAGACCGAGTGTTAACAAGTACTTTTTCATCTAATCCCTTTCAAGTTGGAAAATTAATAGCTCTACAGGTTACAGGCGAGTGGTGGCGTTGGGGTTCATTGTGGCGCTAGTCCATTTGGACTAACGGACGCAAATTTTTTCACTGAGTGTGAATAAATTCACACTTTGACACATCTGTAACCCCAGCCAGGGTAACGGTTGGTAGTGGATTTATAAAAGGTCTACCCGCGCCTCACGACTGTGCTCCAACACCATTTGCGGCACCCCCAACTACTGACCTACGGCAAGTTAGCGATGGTCGTTTCCTACGCTTCCCCGCCAAAGTGCTTAGTCAGGTTGTCGATGTATTGCTCGACCATTTTTTCAAACTCAGCTTCGGCAATGGGGGCTGCCACCATCTTCATCAGGCCGGGCAGGGGCAGGGTGAGTTCGCCTTGGATTTCCAGCACGATATTGGTGGCTTTTTTGTTGTCGGTGATCTTCCAGCTGCCGGCTACCAGGGCGTTGCCTTCGCCTTTGATGGGCGTCCAGCTCACGGTGCCCTTGGCTTTGTTGCTGGTGTATTTAGATGCGTACACCGTTTGCAGCGTGATCGAGGCGATGCCGATTTTTTCCATTTCCCAGCGGTAGGCGCCGCCGCCCAGATCGACCAGCTGATCGACCTTGGGGAAGTGGCTCGCCGAGCTCGGTACATCTGACAGCACCGCGAACACTTCGCTGGCCTTGGCCTTTACGTCAAATTCATAACCCAGGTTGATTTCTACGGTCACGGCCATGGCTACTGTCTCCTTGTGATGTTGGGGGTGGATCGCCTCATGTTACTGCCTAAGACGCCGGTGAACCCGCCCTGATGCGCTGCAGTGTGAGCTGGATCAGCCGCGCATCAGAGCTTGCGCGGTGGCGCTGGGTGCCGCGCTCGCTGGCGATTTGGGCCTTGACGGTGTGCCATTGATCGGCCTCTTCGTCGCTCAGCAGGCTGCGCAGGTTTTCCAGCTTGAAGCGGGGGCTCATGCCAGCGGCCTCAAACAGCACATTGAGCCAAGTGAAGTCGTTGGCCCAGCCGTCGGTGTACACCGTGGTGCCGGCCAGCTGGGCATTGAGCAGCTTGGCCACATCGCGGGCACTCAAGCCGCGCCGCTGGAGCAGCTCGCGGGTGATGCGGTGCAGGCTGGCGGCACCGGCGTCCCAGTGGGTCCAATCGGCCTCGGGCTGCACCAGGGTGCAATAGGCATGGCCGTCCGGGAGCACATAGCCGATCTCGATGGGGTAACTATTGCGCCCCAGGCCGGACGCCTCGATATCCAAGACCGTGGGCGCTGTGAGGTGGGGTTGGCGGTCAACGGTCAAGGTGGGTGGCATAAGTGTCGGAGGCGTGGTTCCATTCTCCAGCAAGCTTTGCGCCAGCTCTGTAAGGGCTTGCCCTGAGCGGCATACGCCAAACGGGTGACAATCGCGGCCTTACCCACTCCAATTAACCACCCTATGGCCAGCAGCCTTCTTGCCCTTTTGGACGACATTGCCACCATCCTCGACGATGTGGCCGTACTCAGCAAAGTGGCGGCCAAGAAAACCGCCGGTGTTTTGGGGGACGACCTCGCCCTGAATGCGCAGCAGGTCACCGGCGTGTCTGCCGAGCGCGAGCTGCCGGTGGTGTGGGCGGTGTGCAAAGGCTCGCTGCTCAACAAAGTGATTCTGGTGCCCGCAGCCCTGGCTATCAGCATCGTGGCGCCGTGGCTGGTTACGCCGCTGCTGATGATTGGTGGTGCCTTTTTGTGTTTTGAAGGCTTCGAGAAGTTGGCCCACAAGTTTTTGCACCGCGCAGAGGACGACGCAGCCCATCAAGCCGAGCTGCTGCAGGCGCTACAGAACCCTGCGGTAGACCTGGTGGCCTTGGAGAAAGACAAGATCAAGGGCGCCATTCGCACCGACTTCATTCTCTCGGCCGAAATCATCGCTATCACTCTAGGCACGGTGCAAGACAGGGTCTGGACGACCCAGTTTATGGTGCTGGCCGGCGTGGCCTTTGCCATGACCGTGGGGGTGTATGGCCTGGTGGCCGCTATCGTCAAAATTGACGATGCAGGCCTGTACCTGACCCGCCGCCCCTCCGCCACGCCCCAAGGTGGCTGGGTACAGGCGCTGGGGCGTGGCTTGTTGTGGGCGGCGCCGGTGTTGATGAAGGTGCTGTCGGTGGCTGGCACTGCCGCCATGTTCCTGGTGGGTGGTGGCATTCTGGTGCATGGCCTGCCGTTTTTGCACCACCTGACCGAGGGGCTGCCCTTGGGCTTTGTGTGGGATGGGCTGATCGGGGTGGTGGCTGGCGCCTTGGTGTTGGCCGCGGTCACGCTGGTGCAGCGGGTGCGCGGCGGTTTGAAGGCAAACTAAGCGGTGGCCGGCGTAGCGCCTGCGCAAGCAGCTCCTCAATCGATAGCAACCGGCGTAGCACTGGCGATCGCCGGTTCGATCGCCTTTAGCGGCAAAGCGATCATCGTCAAACTGGCCTACCGCTACCCCGGGGTGGATGCGGTCAGCCTCATCATGCTGCGCATGCTCATGGCTTTGCCATTTTTTCTGGGCCTGGTGTGGTGGGCCGGCTACCGGGCCCGGAAGGCCGGTGCTGTGGTGGTGCCACTCACGAGTAAAGACAAGCTGGGTATTGTGGGGCTGGGTATTACCGGCTACTACCTGGCCAGCTACCTCGACTTTGCGGGCTTGGCCTATATCTCCGCGTCACTAGAGCGGCTGATTCTTTACCTCAACCCCACGCTGGTCGTGTTGCTGGGCGTGGCCCTTTACGGCAAAAAGGTGAGCCTGCCCCAAGCCGCCGGCATGGCGCTTAGCTATGGCGGCGTGTTGCTGGTCTTCGGGCACGAGGTCAGCTTTGCCGGGGGCAATGCGGCCCTGGGTGCCGCCCTGGTGCTGGGTAGCGCTATCAGCTACGCGCTGTACCTGTCTTACAGCGGGGAGCTGGTGCAGCGCCTGGGCTCGCTGCGCTTGGTGGGGTTGGCCACCAGTGTGGCGTGTGTGCTGTGTATCGCCCAGTTTGTGATTTTGCGGCCGCTGGACACTGCATTTGCGGTGGCACCGGAGGTGTTGTGGCTGTCGCTGCTCAATGCCACCGCCTGCACCGTGGTGCCGGTGATGCTGGTCATGATGGCGATCGAGCGCATCGGCTCGGGGCTGGCGGCGCAGGTGGGGATGGTGGGGCCTATGTCCACCATCCTGATGGGCGTGTTGCTGCTCGACGAGCCGATGAACCTGTGGGTGATCGGTGGCACCATTCTGGTGCTGCTGGGTGTGTATGTGGTGAGTACCCGGCGCTAAAGCGCGGGGGCTTGGATAACTTCAATCGCAAAGGACTGGGTATGGACTTGGGAATCAAAGGCAAATGGGCGCTGGTCTGTGGTGCCAGCAAGGGGCTGGGCCTGGGCTGCGCGCAAGCACTGGCCGCCGAGGGCGTGAACCTGCTGATCGTGGCGCGCGGTGCCGAGGCGCTGGAGGCTTCTGCTACTAATTTGAGAGCGACTTACGCAGCCAAGACGGGCGCTGAGGTGCTATTTTGTGCCCAAGACATCACCACCGTGGCCGGCCGCGAGGCGGTGTTTGCCATGCGCCGTGATTTCGATATCGTGGTCACCAACGCCGGCGGCCCGCCCCCCGGCGATTTCCGCGACTGGGACCGCGAGGCCTGGATCAAGGCGGTCGATGCCAACATGCTCACCCCGATTGAGCTCATTAAGGCCACGGTGGACGGCATGGCCGCGCGCGGGTTCGGCCGCATTGTGAACATCACCTCCAGTTCGGTGAAGTCGCCGATCGACATTCTGGGCTTGTCCAACGGCGCGCGCAGTGGCCTGACCGGCTTTGTGGCCGGCGTGGCCCGCAGCAGCCTGGCCGCCAAGGGCGTGACCATCAACAACCTGTTGCCCGGCAAGTTTGATACCGACCGCATTGCCACCACCGTGAAGGCGGCGGCTGCCAAGTCCGGCAAGTCGGTGGAAGAGGTGCGCGCCAGCCAGCAGGCGCAAATCCCCATGGGCCGCTATGGCACGCCGGCTGAGTTCGGCCAGGTGTGCGCCTTCTTGTGCAGCCAGCAGGCCGCCTACATGACCGGCCAGAACGTGCTGCTCGATGGCGGCGCTTTCACCGGCACGTTTTAAGGCAAGACCGTGCGCCCTGCCGCCTGCTGGCGGTAGGCTTTGGGTGTGACCCCGAAGCGCTGCTTAAAGCAGCGGATGAAATAGCTGGCGCTGGCAAAGCCGCTGCACCAGGCCACTTCTTTGACGGCGGCATCGCCCTCGGTCAGCAGCCGTGCGGCGCGGGCCAAGCGCTGTTGCAAGATGACTTGCCACAGGTGCTCCCCGGTCAGGCTGCTGTACAGGTGCGACAAATAGTCCGCGGTGCAGCCCAGGTCGTGCGCCAGCGCGGCCACCGTCAGGTCGGTTTCGCCCATGCGGTTTTGGATCAACATGCGCAGCTTGCTGAGCACCGGGGGCTCGGCAGACACGGTTTTTTGCGGCGTATCGAGCAAGCGGGCTACGCCGGTGAGGGCGCTGAGCAGCAAGGCGCGTTGCTGCACAGGCCACAGGCCCGCAGTGTCGTCGGGCGGGGGCGTGGCGGCGTCGCGCAGCCAGCCCTCGATGCGCATCGCGTCGGGGTGCTGGCAGGTCTCGAGGTAGAGGCTGGCGGGTACGCCGGGTCGCGCCTCATGGGCCAGGTGGCACGACATGCGCTGGCTGTCCGCCGAGATCACCAGGTTGCAAAAAGCCTGCGCGTCGTGCCCGCTGACCCATTCGTCGTGCAGCAATTTCGGGGGTACTACCAGCACCTGGCCCGGCGTGAGCGCAAGCTGCCCGTGCGGAAAGGTAAACCGCGTCTGCCCCGCCATCTGCAAAAACACCTCGGCATGCAAATGCATATGGCCTGCACCACGGGCTGTGCCGGCAGGTTGCGGCGGTGGGCTCTGCAGCGGCAAGGTGCCTTGGGCCGCTTCGCGGATAAAGCGTGCCACCGCCTCGCGCAGCTGGCGGGCGTAAGCCGGTGCCTCCGGGTGGTCGCAGGCGATGGCGGCCACACACGGCCCGACCCCGTGCACTGCATCTAAGATTTTTACTACTTTTGACATCGGATTGATATTGATCGCCGCCGGCACTACCGCAAAGGCTGGTTACGCTATAGCTATGAATCTGACTATTGTGAATGCAGGGCACCCGGGTGCCAAGCTCTTGTCATCCAAGAATTTCGCTATTTTTAGCGCAGGGGTGTGCCGTGGATAAAGGCTTTGAACATGGCAGCCCCTCGCAAATCCGCCGGGCGATCTGGGCTACCCGGGGCTTGTTTGCACTGCTGGGTGTTTTCAGTGCGGTGTGGGGCGTGCACATTCCATCGGTCAAACAGCGTTACGCCTTGGGCGAGGGCGCGCTCTCGCTGGTGCTGGTGGCTGCGGCGGTGGGCGCCGTGTCTGCGGTGATGTTTGCAGGCCGGGTGATCGGCCGGCTGGGTGCGCGCCAAACGGCCATGCTCTGCGCGGTGGTCATGGCCTGCATGTTGGGCATGGTGTTGCATTGGCCGGGTTTGCCATGGCTGCTGCTGGCAATGCTGTTTTTCGGGGCGTCGCTCAGCGTGTTTGATGTGGCCATCAACACCGAGGGCTCGGCCCTAGAGGTGGCCGGGGGCCAACCCATCATGGGGAGCTTGCACGGCATGTTCAGCTTGGGGGCCATGGGCGGGGCGGCGCTGGCGGCCGGCATGTTGGGTGCCGGGGTGTTGGCTGAGTGGCAGTTACTGGGTGTGGGGGTAGCGGTCGCGGTGGCGATCTGGATCGGTGCACGCTGGATGCTGCCCACGCCACCGCCCACCGACAAGCCCAAAGTCCACTTCACCTGGCCGCGGGGTGCGCTGCTGATCATGGGCCTACTCACATTTGCTGGCATGAGCGCGGAGGGGGTGATGTTTGATTGGTGTGTGCTCTACCTCCAGCAAGAGGTGCGCATGCCCCATGAGCAGGCCGCCATTGGCTACGCCGCCTGTGCCGGTGCGATGGCCGTCATGCGCTTTGCGGCAGACCGGCTGCGGGCGCTCTATAGCGAGCAGCGCTTGCTGCAAGTGAGCGGTGTGGTAACTGCGGTGTCGATGGCCGGTGTCTTGCTGACCGGTCATCCGGTGGTGGCGATCATCGGGTGCGGGTTGGTCGGTGCCGGCCTTGCGATGATCGTGCCGATTTTGTATGGTGCGGCGAGCCGGGTGCCCGGCACCACGCCAGCAGCCGCGATTGCGGCGGTCTCGTCCATCGGCTATGCCGGGTTCATGGTCGGCCCGCCCTTGATTGGCTTCATTGCCCAACACGCGTCGCTCACTGCTGCCATGGGTGTGGTGGTGGTGGCCGCCACGGTGCTTGCGCTCAGCGCACGCTTTGTGCCCGAAAAAGCGGCCTGATGCAGTGGCCGCGCTATTCCCGCCCGGGCGGCTAGGCTACTTGCGCGAAGAAATCACAATACCGGAGACGATCAGCACAAACGCGGCCGCATGGTAGGCGCGTGGTGCTTCACCGATAAAAATAGACGACAGCACCGCAGTGAACAGTGGCGTGAGGTTGATAAAGAAACCCGCAATCGCAGGCCCGGCACGCGAGACGCCTGCACCCCAGCTGCCGTAGGCAATCACCGCAGGGCCCACTGCAATAAACGCCAGTGCCGCAACCAGACCGGCACTCCAGTCGATATGGGCCGGCGTCAGGGCCCACTCGCCGGCCGTGAAGGCCATAGACCAGCCCAAGCCGAACACAATCTGCCCCATCAAAAACGTGGCCCAGTCGGCCCGGATCGCCGCCGACTCCGGCGTGGGGTGGGCCAGTAGCCAGCTGTAGGTCGCCCAGGCGATGGAGGCCAAGAGCACATACAGGTCGCCCGGCACCAAGCGCAGCTGGGTCATGACTTCCCAATCGCCGCGGCCCAGCACCAGCACCACGCCGGCAATCGACAACACCGCCCCCAAAATTTGCCGGCGGCTGACCGGCACTTTGAAGAACAGGCGCCCAATGAGCAACATCCACACCGGCGTGCTCGCGCCGACGAGGGTGACGTTGATCGCCGTCGAGGTGTTAAGCGCCAGGTACAACAGCGCGTTGTAGCCCCCGATGCTGAACAGGCTGAGCAGGGTAAACCGCTTCCACTGGGGCCACAGGTCACTGTTGCGCTGCAGCACCCGGCGGGCCAGGGGCAACAAAATCAAAAACGCAATCCCCCAGCGCAGCAGGTTCAGCGTCATCGGGGAAATGAGGGGGGCGACCAGGCGGCCTACGACTGCGTTGCCGGACCACATCAAGGGGGGAATCACGAGAAGAAGGGCGGCAGTCGGCGTCAGGCGTTGGGTCATCGCGTCGACTGTAACAAGGAAGCGATGCCCCGCGCAGGGCTGCGGGCGCGGCCGATTTCTGGCACCATGCTCCGGATTCATAACAACCCCATCGATGGAGACAAGACCATGCGTTCAGTGACATCCCGCGCCATCCACATCGCCCAGCACGGCGGCCCCGAGCAGCTGCAGCTGGTGCAGGTCACCGTGGGCGAGCCCGGCCCCGGCGAGGTGCGTATCCGCCACCATGCGGTGGGCCTGAATTACATCGATGTCTACCAGCGCAGCGGTCTGTACCCGATGAACCTGCCGGTGCAGTTGGGCATGGAAGCCGCCGGTGTGATCGAGGCAGTGGGCGAGGGCGTGAGCCACCTCCAGGTGGGCGACCGCGCGGCCTATGCCAGCCAACCACCGGGCAGCTACTGCGAAGTGCGGGTGATGCCTGCCAAGTGCGTGTGCAAGTTGCCTGACGGCATCAGCTTCGAGACCGGTGCGGCGATGATGCTCAAGGGCTTGACCGCCCAGTACCTGCTCAAGCGCACCTTGCCCCAGGGCGGCTTGCAGGCGGGTGACTTTGTGCTCTTCCATGCGGCTGCCGGTGGCGTGGGCCTGATTGCCTGCCAATGGGCCAAAGCGTTGGGATTGCGCTTGATTGGCACTGCTGGATCTGATGAAAAATGCGCCCTAGCCCTCGCCAATGGTGCGGAGTTTGCTATCAATTACAGAGCGGGTGATTTCGCGGCCAAGGTCAAGGAGCTGACCGGTGGCAAGGGTGTGAAGGTGGTCTACGACTCGGTAGGCAAAGACACCTGGGACCAGTCGCTCGATTGCATTGCCCCCTTTGGCTTGATGGCCAGCTTTGGCAATGCCTCCGGCCCGGTGGCGCCGTTCTCGCCCGGCATCCTCGGGCCCAAGGGTTCGATTTATGTGACGCGCCAGACTCTGTTCACCCACATTGCCACCCGCGAGAGCACCCAGGCCATGGCGGATGACCTGTTCGATATCGTGTTGAGCGGCAAGGTCCAGATCCATATCGCCCAGCGCTACCGCCTGGAGGATGTGCAGCAAGCCCACCAGGATCTGGAGTCGCGCCGCACCACCGGTTGCACCGTGCTGACGCTGTAAACAAAAAAGGGCACCCGATTCGGGTGCCCTTGGCTTGGCAGGTGTGCTGCGGTTTAGAACAAAAAGCCGGCCGACAAGACCTGCTCGTTCATCCAGATTTCCTGGTCGGCTGTGCCCTTGTAAACCGGCACCTTGCTCAGGCGGCCGTAGGCAATTTTGTTGGTCAGCTCCACATAAATCGCCTTGTAGACCCGGTAGCGCAGGCCCACTTCCACGCCTGCGGTCCAGCCGTTGATCTGCCACCAGTCGTTGCTCTTGAAGCAGCAGATGTTTTCGTTCTTGGGGCCGACCTGGTTGGCGTTGCCAAAAATCACGTTGTCTGCGTGGGGCAGCAAAATGCCTGCGCCCACCCGGCTGATGAGTTGCAGGTCGCCGGCTTTGTGCGCCGGGCCGCGCAAGCGGTGCAGCCAGACGGCATTGACCATGATGTGGTTCAAGCCGTTGTGCAAGGCGTAGTTGAAGTTCTGGGGCGACACTACCATGGAGGAGGTCGCACCCGGGGTGGTCACCGTGCCATCGACCGCCACCGTTTGCCCGTAATCGACGTTGTATTTGCTGTGGTCGATGTTCAGTTCCACTGCGAATGTTTTCTCGTCGTTGAGGAACTTGCCGATGCGGATGTTTTCCTGCGGATCGGTGAAGTCCAGGCTGAGCAGGGACTTGAAAGTGTCCGGCACACTGGACGGGAAGTCGCTGGCTCGCGCTTGGCGGACCGTGAAGTTGTTGCCCAGTTCCGGTTGCGAAACGTGGATGTCGGACGGCGCGTACTGCTGGCGGCTGTAGCCCCAGGAGAAGTACCAGTTTTCGTCCTTGTTGATCGCCTTGTCAAATTGGCCGGACACTGCGTTGGCTGCGGGGGCGGTATCGGCCGCCGGAGTGGCTGCTTGCGCCATCAGGACGCTCTGCGCCAAACTGGCTTGGCAAGCGCCCAAAGTCAAAATAGCGGCCAACAGGCCGCGTCGGAAAAAGGGTGTGCGCATGGTGGGGGTGTCGGTGCGAGACGCAGCGGGGCGCAGAGGGGTGCGCACGCCAAAGACCTCTATTTTAGGCGAGCGCCTTCTGGCGCCCGGCAGTCGCCTTGGAATCAGGTTTTTCGGACCCGCAGGAGTTCGTCGAGGATCAGGCAGATGGCGCCTACGGAAATCGCACAATCCGCCACATTGAAAGACGGGAAATGCATGCCGTTCCAGTGGAAGTCCAGAAAGTCCACCACGTAGCCGTACATCAAGCGGTCAATCACATTGCCGATGGCGCCGCCCAAAATGCAGGCCATGGCAAAGCTGAACAACTTTTGCCCCGGATGGGCGCGCAGCATCCAGATGATCACCGCGGCCGCCACAAATCCGATGCCGGTAAAAAACCAGCGCTGCCAGCCGCCCGCATCCGCCAAAAACGAGAACGCAGCGCCGGTGTTGTGCACCCGCACGACATTAAAGAAGCTGGTGACAAAGGTGCTGTCGCCCAGACGGTAGTTACCCACAATCAGGACTTTGGTGAACTGGTCAATCAACAGCAAGATCAGGGCCAAGCCTAGCCACTGTACCCAGCCGCTTTTGCCGCTGCTCTTGCTGAAGGTTTGTTTACCGCGGGCCATTAGGCAAACGTCCGGGTTTCGCCGGCGCCGTACAGGTTGGTGGTGCAACGGCCGCACAGGGTGGGGTGGGCGGCGTCGCTGCCAACGTCGGCACGGTAGTGCCAGCAGCGCTCGCATTTCACATTGCTTGAGGCTGCGACGCTGATGGATTGTGCGGCTCCAGCGACCAAAGTGATAGCGCTGGTGATGAATACAAACTTCAAGTCTTCGCCCAGGCTGCTGAGGATGGCGAATTCCTCGGCTGGTACCGTGAGTGTCACCTCGGCTTGCAAGGAGGCGCCCACCTGACCTGCAGCGCGCAGGGTTTCGATGTCTTTGTTGACCGCCTCGCGCACTGCGCGGATGCGGGCCCACTTGGCGAGCAAGGCCTCGTCCGGCGCGGCAAAGGTGGAGTAACCATCCAGGAAAATGGAGAGCTTGGTGGCCTCGGGTGTCTTGCCCTCAGCGCCCAACACGGCCCATGCTTCTTCAGCGGTGAAGCTGAGGAACGGCGCCATCCAGCGCAGCATGGCCTGGGTGATCTGCCACAGCGCGGTTTGCGCGGAGCGGCGGGCCAAGCTGTTGGCTGCGGTGGTGTAGAGGCGGTCTTTGAGTACGTCCAGGTAGAACGCGCCCAGGTCTTCACTGCAGTACACCTGCAGCTTGCTCACCACGGGGTGGAACTCGTAGACCTTGAAGTGCGCCAGGATGTCGGCTTGCAGCTGCGCGGCACGGGCCAGCGCATAGCGGTCGATCTCCAACAATTGGTCGACGGGCACCGCGTCTTTGACCGGGTCAAAGTCAGAAACGTTGGCCAGCAAGAACTTGAGCGTGTTGCGCACCCGGCGGTAGGTATCCACCACACGGGCCAGGATCTTGTCGTCGATGTTCAGGTCACCGGAATAATCAGTGCTGGCCACCCACAGGCGCACGATCTCAGCGCCCATCTTGCTCGTGATGGTTTGTGGCTCGACGGTATTGCCCAAGCTTTTGCTCATCTTGCGGCCCTGGCCGTCGGTGGCAAAGCCGTGGGTCAGCAGGCCGCGGTAGGGCGCACGGTCGTAGAGCGCGCAGCCCAGTAAGAGCGAGCTGTGGAACCAGCCGCGGTGCTGGTCGTGGCCTTCCAGGTACAGGTCGGCCTCGGGACCTTCGGCATGAAAGGGGGGCACCGCGTAGGCATCCTTGTGACTGCCGCGCAGCACGTGCTGGAAGGTGGAGCCGGAGTCGAACCAGACTTCCAGGATATCGGTGCTCTTGGTGTAGCTGGGCGCGTCGGCCGCGCCGAGGATGTCTTCCACCGACACGCGGCTCCAGGCCTCGATGCCACCTTGTTCGACGATGTCAGCCGCCTGGTCCAGGATTTCCATGGTGCGGGGGTGCAGCTCGCCACTGTCTTTGTGCAGGAAGAAGGGCACGGGCACGCCCCAGCTGCGCTGGCGGCTGATGCACCAGTCCGGGCGGTTGGCGATCATGTCGCGCAAACGGCTGCGGCCATTTTCGGGGTAGAAGCTGGTGTGCTCGATGGCGTCCAGCGCCAGTTGGCGCAGGGTTTTGGGTGCCTTGTCTTGGGTGAAAACGCCGGGGCCTTCATCCATGCGGATGAACCACTGGGCGGCCGCGCGGTAGATCACCGGCGTTTTGTGGCGCCAGCAGTGCGGGTAGCTGTGGGTGATGCCCACGGTGGCCATCAGGCGGCCGTGCTCACGCAGGGTGTCGATGACGTTCGCGCAGGCCTTCCAGATGTGCTGGCCGCCGAACAGGGGCAGCTCGGTGTCATATACACCATTGCCCAGCACGGGGTTCAAGATCTGGTCGTACTTCAGGCCATTGGCAATGCAGCTGTTGAAGTCGTCTACGCCATAGGCGGGTGAGGAGTGCACGATGCCGGTGCCGTCGCCGTCGCTCACATAGTCTGCCAGGTACAGCGGGGAGAGGCGCTTGTAGCTGTATTCATTGCCGGCTACGTTCACGTCTGCGGGCAAGTCGTACAGCGGGTGGCGGAACACCTGGCCGCGCAGGGCTTCACCCTTGGCGGTGGCCAGTACGGTGCCGGTCAGGCCGAAGCGCTCCAGGCATTTCTCGACCAGGCTGGCGCCCAGCAGCAGCACGCCCTTGGGCGTGTCCACCAGCGCATATTCCAGCTCAGGGTGGGCGTTGAGTGCCTGGTTGGCGGGGATGGTCCAGGCGGTGGTGGTCCAGATGACGGCGAAAGCCTGTTTGCCCGCAGGCAGGGCGCTCAGGCCGAAGGCCTGGGCCAAACCGGCCGCATCGTTGGACTCAAAGGCCGCATCCAGCGTGTCGCTTTTCTTGTCGGCGTATTCGATCTCGAACTCGGCCAAGGACGAGCCGCAGTCAAAACACCAGTACACCGGCTTCAGGCCACGGTACACAAAGCCACGCTCGATCACGCGCTTGAAGGCGCGGATCTGGCCGGCCTCGTTGGCGGGGTTCATGGTTTTGTAGGGGCGCTCCCAGTCACCCAATACGCCCAAGCGCTTGAAGTCTTCGCGCTGCTGGTCGATCTGCTCGGTGGCAAACGCGCGGCTCTTGGCCTGCATGTCGTCGCGGCTCAGGTTGCGGCCATGCAGTTTTTCGATGGCGTTCTCGATCGGCAAACCGTGGCAGTCCCAACCGGGGATGTATTGCGCATCAAAGCCATCGAGCTGTTTGCTCTTGACGATCATGTCCTTCAGGATTTTGTTCAGCGCGTGGCCAATGTGCAGCTTGCCGTTGGCGTAGGGCGGGCCGTCGTGCAACACGAACAGGGGCTGGCCTGCGCGGGCATCGCGCAGTTTTTTGTACAAACCTTCCTCGTTCCAGGTCTTCACCCAGGCCGGCTCGCGCTTGGGCAGGTCGCCGCGCATGGGGAAGGCGGTATCGGGCAGGTTCAGGGTGCTACGGTAATCAACGGGTTCAGTCATGGCCAACTCTCGGTTTGGAGGCTTTGTGCAAGCAATTCGGGTGGGGGGCTACCGGCGCATGGGCCAAGGCAACCCCAGAGGGAGACAGGTGACGCGGGGCAAGGTGCGTCGGGTGGCCGCAGGGGCCAGCCCCGTCAAATTCGGGTGCTGCCCGGCGCGTTGGTGTGCGAGGCGAGCCAGGCACGTGCGTCGTCGCGGTCTTTCTGTATCCCTTGGGTCAGGGCATCCAGGCCGTCGTATTTGAGCTCGTCGTGCAGTTTGTGTAGAAGTTCCACCCGGATGATTTTACCGTAGGCCCCCTCCGGGCCCAGTTCCTCCGGCCAGTCCAGGCAATGGGTCTCCAGCAGCACCCGGCCGCGGTTGACGTCGTTGGGGTCCAGCGAGGGGCGCACACCAAGGTTGGCCACACCTTGCAGGGGTTTGGGCGAGAGGCCGTGCACCAGCACCACAAAAATGCCGCTGGCGGCGGGTTTCCAGTGCGCAAAGCGCAAATTCAGGGTTTTGAAGCCTAAGGTGCGGCCCAGCTTGCGCCCGTGCACCACATGGCCACTGATGCAATAGGGCCGACCCAGCAGGCGAGCGGCATCTTGCATCCGCCCTTGGCCCAGTGCGTCGCGCACCGCAGAGCTGGAGACGCGCAGGCCATGCACCTCGTAGCTGTTCATGCGGGCCACGTCAAAGCCGTGGGCCTCTCCCGCCGCGTCGAGAAGAGCGTAGTCGCCCGCGCGGGCCTTGCCGAAGCGGAAATCGTCACCCACCAGCACATAGCGGGCACCCAGGCCGTCCTGCAGCACCTGCTGGATGAAGTCTTGCGGGCTCTGGTTGGCCAGGCGCGCATCGAAAGGCAGCACGATGGTCTGGTCTACACCGGCCTTGGCCAGGTCGTCCAGCTTGTCGCGCAGGGTGCCTACCCGGGCGGGTGCCAACTCCGGCTTTTGATGGAGTTTGGCGAAATAGTCGCGCGGATGGGGCTCAAAGGTGAGCACACAGCTGGGCACATGGCGCTGCTGGGCCTCGCCCCGCAGCAAGGCCAGCATGGCCTGGTGGCCCCGGTGCACGCCATCGAAGTTGCCAATCGTCACTGCGCACGCCTCGGCAACGCCGGGGTGCTTGAAACCGCGAAAAACCTTCATGGAGTTGTTATCTTTTTGATAGCAGGCTGCGCACATCGCATCGGCGCCTGAAGCCAATTTGTCATGGAAACACGGTATATTGTGACCGAGCAGGGCCCGGGCCGCTCGTCCGGTGCGCACTTGCAGACCTTTGCAGACTTGTGTTGGTGGTTGTTTGAACCGTTGATGGAGGCGTTGCGTGAAAGTCTTGAAGTTGTCGGCCCAAGGGCTGCCCCAATCCTGGATATCGCTTGAACAAGCGGTGATTCATTACGCTGCGGACGAAGTGCGCTGGGAAGCCGGCGGCGAGGTCGCGGTGTTCCACGGCGGCCACAACTCGGTCACCGGGCAGCAATCCATCATCCGGGTCAACAGCATCATTGGCACCCGCGGTGTGCCCCGCATCAATCCCTTTAACTTGCGCCCTGGCCTGACCAACGCCAAGCTGTTCATCCGCGACCGCAATGTGTGCGCCTACTGCGGTGGGCATTTCCATGAACCCGATCTGACCCGGGAACACATCATTCCTTTCGCCCAGCATGGCATCGACACCTGGATGAACGTGGTGACCGCCTGCAAGCCTTGCAATCACCGCAAAAGCCACCGCACCCCGGAGCAGGCCAACATGCCGCTGCTCTACACGCCCTATGTGCCCAGCCTGTGGGAAGACTTTATTTTGCGCAACCGCCGCATCCTGGCGGACCAGATGGAGTTTTTGATGGCGCATGTGCCCGCCTCGTCCCGGCTGGTGCTTTAGCATGCGGGCATGAGTACCAGCCCCGCCCAACGACCCGCCACCCGCACCCCTTCTGAGCGCCCACGCATCGCCCTTATCGCGCACGACCGCAAAAAAGACACCATGGTGGCACTCGCCCGTGAGTTCGCCCCCTATCTGCAAACCTGCACCTTGATGGCCACCGGCACCACCGGCGGCCGCTTGGTCGACGAGGTAGGCCTGAGCGTGGAGCGCATGCTCAGCGGCCCTTGGGGCGGCGACTTGCAGATCGGCGCCCGCCTGGCGGTGGGGGAGGTGGACGCGGTGATCTTCCTGCGCGACCCCATGACCCCACAACCTCACGAGCCCGACATCAATGCCCTGGTACGTGCCTGTGATGTGCATGACGTGCCGTGTGCAACCAACCTGTCCAGCGCCCGCTTGATACTCCAGCAATTGCTCCTGAAAGCATAGCTGCCCACGCATATTCCACGAGCGCTAGAGGCTGATTTGGTGCTTAACCCACCGTCGGCGGCACAAAATAACCCCCGGCGACCTTGCCTGACTCCATGTCACCCAGCGTGAGGCTTAGCTCCTTGAGCTTGCCTTGGCGCCACACGCTCAAGGCCGCTTTGCTGCCCGGCGCGGTGTCAGACACCAGCGGCGGTAGCTCGCTGGACTGGGTGATGGCGGTGCCGTTGAACTTCAAAATCACATCGCCTGCCCGCAAGCCGGCACTGTCGGCTGCGCTGCCCTTGTCCACCGAGCTCACCAGGGCGCCGGTGGGATTCATCAGCCCGAAAGACTCCGCCAGTTCCGGGCTCAGCTCTTGAATCGCCACGCCCAGGCGGCCGCGGCTCACCTTGCCGTGGGCCAGCAGCTGGCCTTCGACCTTCATGGCCACATCGATCGGGATGGCAAACGACAAGCCCTGGTAGCCGCCGCTGCGGCTGTAGATCTGTGAGTTGATGCCGATGACTTCGCCCGCCAGATTGAACAAGGGGCCGCCGGAGTTGCCGGGGTTGATAGCTACATCGGTTTGCAGGAAAGGCACATAGCCTTCGTCGGGCAGGGTGCGCGACTTGGCCGAGACGATGCCCGCAGTGACGGTGTTCTCAAACCCGAAGGGTGAGCCGATGGCTACCACCCATTCGCCCACGCGGCTGTTTTTCGGGTCGCCGATTTTGACGGTGGGCAGGTCCTTGGCATCGATTTTGAGCACCGCCACATCCGACAGTTTATCGATGCCCAGCACCTTGGCCTTGAACTCGCGTTTGTCTTTGAGTTTGACCGTCACCTCACTGGCGTCGGCCACCACGTGGGCGTTGGTGAGCACCACGCCATCGGCTTTCACGATGAATCCGGAGCCGGTGCCACGGGTGGGCGCATTGTCTGCCTCGGCAGGCGGCTGAAAGCGACGAAAGAATTCATAAAACGGATCGCGCGGGTCCAGCTGCGGCCCACCGCTGCGCGCGCTGGTCTTGACCGTGCCCTGCACGCTGATGTTGACCACGGCCGGCCCCTGCTGCTCTGCGATGTCGGCAAAGTTGGCCTGCGCGGCGCCGCGGGCATCGATCGCGCGGCTGATAGGTGTGGGTGTGGCATCGGCCGGTGTGGTGGCCGGGTGGCGCTGCGAGAGCGCATAGCCGCCCAGAAAGCAGCTGGATGCGAGCACGCCGATGAATGTTGCTTTGAGGTAGAGAGAACGCGCGTGGGTTTGCATGGTGTCATCCTTCAAGAAACAGACTAGACCTGCTTCAGATAAGGACGATTTACCCCGAGTTCCAGCGCGGAAATGCAAAGTAATGTGAAGTGCCCCAGGCGCAGGGGCTGCGCCCGGGACGGGGTTCAGAGCGGGTGGCTGACCAGCTTGAAGTCGGCGTCTTCTTCAAAGGTTTTGACGGTGAAGCCGAGGCTGCGCATCAGCTTGAGCATGCCCGGGTTATGGGTGAGCACCAGGCCTTCGATTTCGCTCAGGCCCTTGTCGCGTGCCACATCCATGATGGCCATCATCAGCCGCGAGCCCAGGCCTTTGCCGGCAAAGTCGTCCGCCACCACCAACGAGAACTCACAGCTCGATTTGTCGGGGTTGGTCACATAACGCGACACACCGATGATGCGCTCGGTCTCCAGCATTTCGCCGTCCTCGCCCGCAGTGCGAGTTTTGTGGATGGCCACCAAAGCCATTTCGCGGTCGTAGTCAATCAGCGTGAAGCGCGCCAGCATAGAGGGCGGCAGCTCATGCATGCTGGAGACAAAGCGGAAGTAGCGGCTCTCTTTGGAGAGGCCTTGCACCAGGTCCTGCAGCATCTGCGCGTCGTCGGGTTGCACCGGGCGCACCGTGTATTCGCCGCCACCGCGCATGGGCCACAGCTGCTCGTATTGGGCGGGGTAGGGCAGGATGGACAGGTGGTTGTAGTTGTGCACCCGGCTGCTCACGCCCTGTGGGGCATGGTCAATCACAATGCGCGCATCCACCGCCACGGCGCCGTGCTCGTCCACGATGATGGGGTTGATGTCCATCTCGCGCAGCTGGGGCAGCTCACACACCATCTCGGAGATGCGCAGCAATATCTGCTCCAGCAGGTCGATATTGGCGGGCGGGCTGCCGCGCCATTCGCCCAAGGTCTCGGCCACGCGCGAGCGCTCGATGAGGCGGCGGGCCAAAAACTGGTTCAGCGGGGGCAGCTCCATCGCCCGGTCGTTGATCAGCTCGATCATGGTGCCGCCGGCGCCGAAGGCAATCACCGGGCCGAAGGGGTCGTCGGTCACCAGGCCGATACAGATTTCCCGGCCATGGCGCGAGCGCACCATGCTCTGCACCGTGACGCCGTTGATGCGCGCATCGGGCCGCAGGCGCTTCACGGTTTGCATCATGTCGTTGTAGGTGTCGCGCACGCCGGTGGCGTTCATGATGTTCAGCGCCACGCCGCCCACATCGGATTTGTGGCTGATGTCGGGCGAGTCGATTTTCAGCACCGCTGGAAAGCCCAGTTGGGTGGCAATCATCATGGCCTCGTTGGCGCTGCGGGCCAGGATGGTGCGGGTTACCGGAATATGGAAGGCCGAGAGCAGGGTCTTGGACTCCATCTCGGTCAGCACCTTGCGCCGCTCGGCCAGCACACTCTCGATCACCAAGCGCGCACCTTCAATGTCGGGTTTGGCCAGGGTGGACAGGGGCGGCGGTGTTTGCTGCAAGAGCAGCTGGTTTTGGTAGAAAGAGGCAATGTTGCCGAAGGCGCCCACGGCAGCCTCGGGTGTGCGGAAACTGGGGATCTCGGCCGCCTTCAAGATGCCGCGTGCCGCGATGACACTGCTGTCGCCCATCCAGCAGGAGAGCAGGGGTTTGCCGATGGTTTTTTTGACCTCGGCCAGCGCCTCGGCCACCGCAGAGGAGTCGTGCCCTGCCTTGGGCGAGTAAATCGCCAATACGCCGTCCACACCGCGGTCTTTGCCGGCCGCTTCCAGTGCTGCCTTGAAGTGGCTGGCATCGGCCTCTTCAGACAAATCCATCAAGTCCGTGAGCGAGGCCAGTTCCGGCAAATGCGGCTTCAACGCGGCTGCGCTCTCGGCAGACAAGCGCCCGAGCTGCAGCTGGAGTTCGTTGATCCAGTCGGCGGCCAGCACACCGGGCCCGCCACCGTTGGTCACGATGGCCAGCCGCTTGCCCACCGGCCGGTAGCGCGAGGCCAGGCACTTGGCTGCTGAAAACAACTCGACAAAAGAGCGCACCCGCACGGCGCCTGCGCGGCGCAAGGCGGCGTCGAACACATCGTCGCTGCCCACAATGGCGCCGCTGTGGGTCTGGGCGGCCTCGTTGCCTGCGGGGCGGCGGCCGGCCTTGAGCACCACCACCGGCTTGGCGTTGGCTGCCATGCGCAGGGCACTCATGAAGCGGCGCGAGTCCGAGATCCCCTCCAGGTAGACCACGATGCTCTGGGTCTGCGCGTCATTGGCAAGGTAATCGAGCACATGGGCGATATCAATGCTGGTGTGCGGCCCCAGTGACACCACGCTGGAGAACCCCACCGCATTGTTGGCCGCCCAGTCGAGCATGGAGGCGGTGAGCGCGCCCGATTGGGAAACCAGCGCCAGGGGCCCCCGCTGGGCCAGGGGGCCGGCAGCACTGGCATTGAGCTGCAAGGCTGGTCGCTGGACCCCGAGACAGTTGGGGCCCAGCAGCAAGATCCCCTCGCGTTTGGCAATTTTGGCAAGGGCGCTGGCCTGCGCGGCACTGATACCGCTCGACACGATCAAGGCGGCCCGGCAGGCGATCCGGCCTGCAATTTCGAGGGCCGCGGTCACGTCTTGTGGCGGCAGGGCAATGATGGCCAGATCCGCCCGGGCCTGGGCCAGATCTGCCAGGGTGCCGGTGCTCTGAATGTCGAGAAAGCGCAGCGTGCCGGCAAATTCCTGGCTCTTGAGGGAGGCCACCAGGGTGCGGGCCTGGTGGGTCATGGTTTCGGGCGAATCGGTGCAGCCCGCAAATACGATGATGGATTGCGGTGCGAAGAGGGGGGTGAGATAGTGCTTTTCCATGGTCTCTCCAGATGGGTTTAGTCCGCGCCGATCAAGACTTTGACATGTTCCGCCACACTGCGGGCCAAGGGGTTAAGCACATAGCCGCCCTCCAGGCAGGAGATGATGCGCCCTTGACAATGCCGTTGGGCCACCGCCATCAGTTGCCGGGTGACCCAAGCGTAGTCTGCGTCCACCAGGCCGAGGTTGCCCATATCGTCTTCGCGGTGGGCGTCAAACCCGGCCGAGATGTAAATGAGCTGGGGCGCAAAGGCGTCTAGCGCCGGCACCCACTGGGTGGCCACTGCCTCGCGGAACTTGTCGCTGCCCGAGCGGGCGGGCAGGCCGATGTTCATCATGTTGGGGCCCACGGCTTTCTCACCGGTGTAAGGGTAGAGGCCTTGCTCAAAAATTGAGCACATCAGCACCCGGTCGTCCCCCCGGAAGATGTCTTCGCTCCCGTTACCGTGGTGCACGTCAAAGTCCACCAGGGCCACCCGCTCCAGGCCATGCACATCGAGGGCATGGCGGATTCCCACCGCCACATTGTTGAAAAAGCAAAAGCCCATGGCGGCGGAGCGCTCGGCATGGTGGCCCGGCGGACGCACGTTGCAAAAGGCGCTGGGCACCTGCCCCCCGAGCACCAGATCGGTCGCTTGCACCGCCGCGCCGGCAGCCCGCAAGGCGGCACGTACGGTGTAGGGGTTCATGTCGGTATCGGGATCGACCTTGTGGTAACCCTGGGTGGGTGAGGCGTCGATCAGCTCATTGACATAGTTGGAGGCATGCGCCCGGCCCAGCTGGGCGAGCGTCGCCAAGGGTGCCTCGTAGGTGTTCATGTAGTCCAGCAGGCCACGGATCAGCAACATGTCTTGAATGGCGCCCAGGCGCTCGGGGCATTCAGGGTGGTCGGGTCCCATCTCGTGGCGGGCGCAATCCGGGTGGGATATGAAGGCGGGCAGCATCGTGTCTCCTGCGGGTATGTTTTGCACAGTCTAGGCACCCAAGCTGACACCAGTCTTGATGTGGCGCAATAGGCGTGGGCCCTGGGGGACATCCCCGCAGTCTCTGGGGGTTCGAGCCGCTGCTGGCGCTATTGATACCATCGCGGCACTCATGAATTCCAAGTCCCACTCATCAGGCCCCGTGGCCGCGTTGTCCCGCTATGTGGCCGCCAGCTCTTTTGTGCTGGTCGGGCTGATCTGTTTGACGGTGCTGGTCTATGGCATGTTGCCCGGCCTGTTGGCGGTCTGCCTCGGGTTCATGGTGGCGCAGGCCCTGAGCACCAGCCAGCGCTTGGGGCGGTGGTGCCCCGGCCCGTTTGCTGCGGCTGGATGGGTCATTGTGGTGCCCCTGGTCTTGTTTGCGGTGGTGTTGTCGAATGCCAAGGGCATGGTGATCGGGGCTGGTGGTCAATATGCCGCTTTGCTGCACCATCTTGCCGGTACGGTGCTGGAGATCCGGCAAAAACTGCCGCCCGATCTCGCGGCCCACTTGCCCGATGGCCTGGCGGCTGCCCAGGCGTGGCTGGCGGCGTATTTGCAGAGCCAGGCACGGGCGATCACGGGTTTTGGTTCCGCAGGTCTTCAGGGGTTGTTGCTGGCGTATGTCGGGTTGGTGATCGGTGCCTTGATTGTGGGCACCCCCGGCGTGCCTCACCCCGCACCCTTGCGGGCGGCAGCGCGCACACGGGCGCGGCACTTTATCGGGGCGTTCCGCCAGATTGTGGTGGCGCAGTTCTGGATCGCGTCGTTCAATGCCGTTTGCACCGCCTTGTTTTTGTTCGGTGCGCTGCCCTTGTTTGAGGTTCAGGTGCCGTATTCGGGCATGTTGGTGGCCTTGACCTTTTTTGCAGGCTTGGTGCCGATTGTGGGCAACCTGCTGTGCAATGGTGTCTTGACTCTGGCGGGCATGTCGGTCGCACCCATGGTGGGTTTGGCCTGCCTGATTTTTTTGATCGCGATCCACAAGTTTGAATACGTCATCAATGCCAAGGTGGTGGGCAAACGCACCGGCACTACCGCCTGGGAGCTGCTGACCGTGATGTTTGTGGGCGAGGCGATTTTCGGAGTGGCAGGTTTGGTGGCTGCACCGCTGTATTACGCGTATATCAAGCGCGAGCTGCTGGAAGTCGGGCTGGTGTAGTTAGCCGGCTGGCGTGCTCGCGAAAGGCGCTTGGGTGTGCTCCCAGTCTTTGCGAAACGCCACAAACTCCTGCAGCGGCATCGGCTTGGCCACGATGTAGCCCTGCACCTCATCGCACCCGGCACGCTGGATCGCGTGAAGCTGTTCCGGGGTTTCCACCCCTTCGCAGACGGTGCGCATGCCCAGTGTTTGCGCCAACCCTGTGATCATGTGGACTACGGCCTCGGCGTCTTTCTTTTCGACCAGTTCGATCACAAATGCGCGGTCAATTTTCAAGGTGTCAAACGGAAAACTGCGCAGATACGACAGGGACGAGTAGCCGGTACCAAAGTCGTCCATCGCCAGTTTCACGCCGGTTTTCTTGAGGGTGTGCAGCATGGCCAAGGCCTGGTCGGCACTGTCCAGGAACACGGATTCTGTGAGCTCCAGCTCCAGTTGGGTCGGGTCGACCCGGAACTCTGCGATCGCATCCTGCAAGACCGCCACAAAATTTTCATCCCGCAGTTGAATCGATGACACATTCACCGACACCGTGAGCCCCCGGAGCGCGCTGGAGTGCATGCGGCAGGCTTCTAACAGGGCCCAGCTGCCGAGCGCGGTGATCATGCCGCTTTGCTCGGCGATCGGGATGAACTCGCCCGGGCTGATCCAGCCCAGCACCGGGTGCCGCCAGCGCATCAGGGTTTCTGCACCCACGATGGCGCGTGTGCGAAGGCATACCTTGGGTTGCCAGTAGAGCTGCAGCTCTTGCCGATGCAAAGCTTGCCGCAGGCTGTGCTCGAGGGTGGCGCGGCGCTGGTTGATTGCTCCGAGCTCAGGGGTGTAGGCCACGCACTGGCTGCGACCGGCACCCTTGGCTGCATACAGCGCAATATCGGCCTGGGCCATCAGCTCGTCCAAGGTGATGGGCTCGCCGCGGCTGATGGTAAAGCCCACACTGCCGCCCACGGTCAAGCGGCGTACCGCGAGGTTCAGGGGCTCTTGCAGCAGGTTCACGAGCCGCCGGCCTACCGCCGGTGCTTGTTCGATGTCCTCAGGGGTCCACAGGACCACCGCAAACTCATCGCCGCCCAAGCGCGCCACCATGGCGTCGGGCGCCAATTGCTGCTGCAATCGTTGGGCGATCAGGCGCAGCACCTCGTCCCCTGCGCTGTGGCCATGGCGGTCATTGATGGCTTTGAACCGGTCCAGGTCGATCGCCAAGAGGGCCAAAGGCTGCTGATCCGCCACCCGCTGCGCTAGCGACTCCCGCAGTTTGAAGCGGTTGGTCAGCCCGGTCAGGGAGTCGGTGTGGGCGAGTTGGCGCAACAGGTTGGTGCTTTGCACTTTCTCGGTCACATCAGACACCACGCCACGCCAACCGGAGAGTTGGCCTTGCTCGTCCAGCAGCGCTTTGCCGTTGATCTGGATGTAGCGCTTGCCTGCGGCGCTGTCAAAAGAGAGCGGCAACTCCTTGAACGGCTTGCCGCTGGCCAATGCCTCTGAGAGCGCCACAGCCCCATCCGCATCCATGGGCACAAAAACACCCATCCAGGTGGTGCCCGCTACTTGCGCTTCGCGCAGCTGCAGCAATTCGCACAGCTTGGGGGAGATGTGCACCAGCCGGCCTGCTGCATCGGTTTCCCAAAGGGCATCGCCGGCGTTTTGCTCAAAGTCGGAGAGCAGCACCGAAATCATTTGCTCCTGCCGCTGTGACTGGCTCTCTGCATTCATGAGCGCCGCGGACTTGCGCCAGGCAGACAAGGCGCCGAGCGTCACTAGCGGCGCGTACACACTGATGAAGGCGGCCACCGCGGAATACACAGGGCGATTACCGCTCAGCAAGGCAGCGAGGGTGGATGCACTGAATACCGCCACATAGGCCATGCTGGCCAGCGGTAAGGGGTTCAGCACAAAACCGCCGGCGCCGATCATCCCCGTCAGCAGGGTGGCGATGATCAGTTGTTGGCTGTCACTGGCGCCGGGGAACCAGAACAGTGGAATGAAAGCCCACACACCGCTCAGCAGCATGGCGTGCAGCGTGGCTTTGTGGAGTGTGCTGGGCGAGGCGTGGGTGAACTGCCGGCCCAAGCTCGCGCGCCAGCTGCGCAAGGCAAACAAACATAAAGTCAGGATGCCGGCAAACCAGAGCAGCAACTCCCAGCCGATGTCTGGTGCAAAGGTCCACAAAATCAGGCCGGCACTGCCGATATTGGCCAGCATGGTTTCGGGCGTCAGCCGCACCACCGCCGACACGTGGGCTGCGCGCAGCTTGCCCGCCTGCGGGGTGGTGGCGCTGTACATGTCCACCAAGCCGGCGCGAAAACTGGTGCCTGGTTGGGATGCGGAGCCTTTCAGGGGGGTGGGCACAGGATCAGACAGATGGTGCAGATAGGGTGAGCCACATCCTACACCGGAGGGCGCTTTTTTAAGCCTGAAAAAAAGCCCGGTACTTTGCAGCAACCGGGCTTCTGGGGCAGCGCTGGCGTATCAGGCGAACACGCCTGCCGTGTCCTGCATGCGGGCTGACACTTCACCCAGGTGGTGCAGGGTGTCGCCGAAGCTCATTTCCAGTTCGGTGAGCTTGCGGAAGTAGTGGCTCACGATGTACTCGTCCGTCACGCCAATGCCCCCATGCAGCTGCACCGCCTGCTGGCTGATGAAGCGCATGCTGGTGCCCAGCTGGTACTTGGCGCGGGCCATCGCGGCGCGGCGCTCGGGCGCAGGGGCATTGAGCTTGAGGCTGGCGTAGTAGCTCATGGAGCGGGCCAGTTCCAGCTGCATCTTCATGTCGGCCATGCGATGGCGCAGGGCCTGGAAGCTGCTGATCGCCACACCGAACTGCTTGCGGGTGTTCATGTACTCGGCGGTGATGTCCAGTGTCTTGTCCATCACGCCCACGGCCTCTGCGCAGGTGGCGGCAATGCCGATGTCCACCGCGTGTTCCAGCGCAGCCTGGCCTTGGGTGGTGATCAAGGTGGCAGGAGCATTTTTGAAGGCGACTTCTGCTGCGCGGCCACCGCCCTGGGTGTTGTAGCCCCGGGTGCTGACGCCCGCAGATTCGCGCTCCACCAAAAACAGGCCCATCACGCTGTTGACCTTGGCGGAGACGATGTACGCATCGGCCTTGTCGCCGGCAGCCACTATGCTTTTTGTAGCGTTCAGCACATAGCCACCGGGCGCCTGGTGCGCTTTTCCTGCAATAGCGTCCAAGGCGTAGCGGCTGCCGCGCTCCTGATAGGCCAGTGTCACCAGCTTTTCGCCACTGGCCACACCGGGCAGCCACGCAGCGCGGGTGGCGGCATCCGCATAGCCTGCCAACACGGCACCTGCGATCAGGCTCTGCGCCAGAGGCTCCATCACCATGCCGCGGCCCAGCTCTTCCATCACCACCATGCCTTCAATGGGGCCCATGCCCATGCCGCCATCGTCTTCCGGCACGTAGAGACCGGTCAAGCCCAGCTCTGCTAGCTCGGCATAGGCGGCAGCATCAAAGCCACCGGCTTTCTCGGCCGCGCGACGGCGATCGAAGGTGTAGCCCTTGTCAATGTACTTGCGCACCGCGTCGCGCAGTTGTTCCTGGTCGTCAGAAAAATCAAAGTCCATAACTCTCTCCAATAGTGAGCGAAGCTCTTTCTGGAGCCCCCTTCTGAGAGGGGGCTTGGGGGTGCTCGTCTTGTCGGCTGGGCCCGGGTTGTCCTATGGCGCTAGCCAAGGACAACTTGGGCTACGATGTTGCGTTGCACTTCATTGCTGCCGCCGTAAATGGTGGTCTTGCGCAGGTTGAAGTAAGCGGAGGCCAAAGGCGCATTCCCCACTTCACCACCGGGGAAGCCACCCAGGGCGCCAGCAGCGGCGTCGCCTTGCCAGCCGGCTTCCATGGCTTCGCGGATGAGCGGAAGGGCGAAAGGACCGGCGGCCAGCATCATCAGTTCGCTGTAGCGCTGCTGGATCTCGCTGCCACGGATCTTCAACAGGCCTGCAATGTCCAGCGAGTTCTTGCCGCTCTTCTCAGCCGACAGCACGCGCAGCACCATCATTTCAAGCGCAACGACATCGACCTCCAGCTTGGCGATTTCATCGCGGAAGCGGCTGTCTTCCCACACACCTTCGCGCTTGGCGATGCGCTTGAGGCGCTCCAGCTCGCGCTTGGAGCGGTTGATGTCGGCAATGTTGGTGCGCTCGTGGCTGAGCAGGTGTTTGGCGTAGGTCCAGCCCTTGTTTTCTTCACCGATGAGGTTCTCTACCGGGACTTCCACGTTGTCAAAAAAGACTTCGTTCACCTCGTGGCCGCCGTCCAGCATGATGATGGGGCGCACCGTCACGCCGGGGCTCTTCATGTCGATCAGCAGGAAGCTGATGCCGGTCTGTGGCTTACCTTCATTGCTGGTGCGCACCAGGCAGAAGATCCACTCGCCGTACTGGCCCAGCGTGGTCCAGGTCTTCTGGCCGTTCACGATGTATTTGTTGCCCTGGCGCTCTGCACGCGTCTTGACCGAGGCCAAGTCCGAGCCGGAGCCCGGTTCGCTGTAGCCTTGGCTCCACCAGACTTCGCCGCTGGCAATACCGGGCAAAAAGCGCTGTTGCTGTTCGGCGTTGCCAAAGGCCATGATCACCGGCGCCACCATCACCGGGCCGAAGGGGATGACCCGCGGTGCGCCGGCGAGCGCGCATTCTTCTTCAAACAAATGCTTTTGGATGGCGGTCCAGCCGGGGCCGCCGAATTCCTTGGGCCAGCCGAAACCCAGCCAGCCCTTGGCACCCAAGATCTTGGCCCAGCGCTGATGGTCCTCGCGGGTCAACTCCAGGGCGTTGTGCACCTTGTGGGCGATGTCGGCGGGCAAATGGGCGTGTACCCAAGTGCGCACCTCTTCGCGAAAAGCCTGTTCTTCAGGCGTGAAAGCCAAGTCCATTGCAGTCTCCTCAGTCTAGATATCCGGTTCAGCTGAACGTCATCCCGTGTTTTAGCACGATCGTTCTTTTATTCTTGTCCAGGTTGCGACATTCCGAGTTCGGCGCACAGTTTTTGCACCGTGGCGCGCAGGTCGGCAACCTCGGCCTCGAGTTGGGTGACCCGGGCCTGGAGCTCCGCGCCGGCAGGGCCCGCTGCAGCGCCGGACCGGCTGATGACCGCAGCGCTGGCGTCGACCGGCCCGCACAGCAGGTGGGCCCAGCGCTGTTCGCGGGCACCGGGTGCCCGGTCGAGCTTGATGACCAAGGGGCCGCCTTTCTCTTCACTGCGTTCTTGCAGCTCGTCCAGAAATGCTTCGACCGACGAGGTGTCGGCAAAGCGGTACCAGCGCTCGGCATTCAGCCGCAGCTCGGCAGCCGTCTGCGGGCCGCGCAGCATCAAGAGGCCCAGCAGCACCGCGCTTTGCTCGGGCACACCGATGCCGCGCTGGGCGTTGTGGGTGAACTTGACGGCCCGTCCGCCGCTGGTCTCGTGCACCAGGCCGGCCTCGCGCAAGCTGTCGACAGCGCTGCTGACTTCGGACTCGCTCAGCTCCATCAGCGGCTCCCGGCTGGTCTTTTGGTTGCAGCCCAGCAGCAGGCTGTTCAGGGTCAGGGGGTAGCTGTCGGGCACGGTGCGGGCTTTTTCCATCAGGGTGGCCAGCACGCGGGCTTCGACAGGGGAGAGCAGGAGGGGGGTGGTCATAATTCAGCCAGTTATGAAAAACATTGTGATTTTGATCTCTGGCGGTGGCTCCAACATGGCTGCCATCGTGCGCGCATCCCAAAAAGAAGACTGGGCAAGCCGTTATGGCGCCCGCGTGGCCGCGGTTATCAGCAACAAAGGCACCGCGAGCGGCTTGGTGTTCGGCAAAGAGCAGGGGCTCGATACCCATGTGCTCGACCACAAAACCTATGCCGACCGCGAAGCATTCGATGCCGCGCTGGCTGAGTTGATCAACCGCTACGACACGCCGCAAGCACCGGTGTTGGTGGTGCTGGCCGGGTTCATGCGCATCCTCACCGCGGGTTTTGTGGAGAAATTTGCCGGGCGCTTGGTGAACATTCACCCCTCGCTCTTGCCGGCCTTTGGCGGCTTGCACACCCACCAGCGGGCGCTGGATGCCGGTTGCAAGTTTGCCGGTGCCACCGTGCACCTGGTAACGCCTGAGCTGGACCACGGGCCGATTCTGGAGCAGGCCGTGGTGCCCGTGCTGCCGGGGGACACCGCCGAAACCCTGTCCGCGCGGGTGCTTACGCAGGAGCACCGCATTTACCCCCGCACGGTTGCGGCGTTGCTATCAAATAAGTAGCTTCTTGCGCAGGTAAATAGAGGGCCAGAGGCGTTTTTTGATCAAAACTCCTCTGCCCCAGTTCATTCGTGCCGCAGTGCCTCGATCGGGTCCAGCCGTGCGGCCCGACGGGCGGGCACAAAACCAAACACCACGCCAATGGCCGCCGAGAAGGCAAACGACATCAGGTTCACCCCGAGGTTGAAGCTGTAGGGGATCTGCATCAGCGCGGCCAAGCCCAAAGACGCGACCGTGGCCAGCGCCACCCCCAGCAGGCCGCCCAGCGAGGCGAGCACCACGGCTTCGATCAGGAACTGCAGCAGCACCTCGCGCTCCAGCGCGCCGATGGCCAGGCGCAGGCCGATCTCGCGGGTGCGCTCAGTCACGCTTACCAGCATGATGTTCATCACTCCGATGCCGCCCACCAGCAGGCTCACGGCGGCCACGGCGCCCAAAAGGGTGGTCATGATCTGTGTGGTGCCCGACAGGGTGTCGGCCAGTTGCTTGGTGTCCAGCACGTTGAAGTTGTCTTCCACACCATCGGCCAGCTTGCGCTGCTCGCGCAGCAGCTGGGTAATGCCCGCCTTGATGCGGGTGGCATCGCTGCCCTCGGCCATGGAGACCAGCAGTGTGTTGACCCGGGTGTTGCCGGTGATGCGGCGTTGCAGGGTTTTGAGGGGCACCAGCACCACATCGTCCTGGTCGTTGCCAAAGCTGCCCTGGCCCTTGGAGGCCAGAATGCCTACCACCTCGCACGACACCTGCTTGACCCGCAGGGCCTGGCCCAGGGCCGGGGTGCTGCCAAACATTTCGCGGCGCACGGTTTCGCCAATGATGCAGCTGGCGGCGCCGGCGCGCAGCTCGTCGTCGCTGAACTCGCGTCCCTCCTGGAGCAGCCAGTTGCCAGTGGTGAGCCAGGCATTGCTGCTGCCGACCACGCTCGACGTCCAGTTGCGGCCATTGGCCACCACCGTAGCGCTGCTGCGCGACTCGGGCGCTACCGCCGAGACCCCGCCGATCTGGCCGGCAATGGCGGTGGCATCGGCCTCTTTGAAGGACGGCGCTGCGCCACCCCCAGCACCCGGGCCCATGCGTTGGCCGGGGCGGATTTGCAGCAAGTTGGTGCCCAGGCTCGATATTTGGGTCTGCACCGCCTGTGTGGCGCCGTTGCCCAAGGTCACCATGGTGATGACGGCGCTCACGCCGATCACAATGCCCAGCACCGTGAGAAAGGACCGCATCAGGTTGCGCCGGATGGAGCGCAGGGCCAGCAATATGGTGTTGAGCAGCATCAGTGCACCTCTTGCGGGGCTGCTGCGTGCCGCTGCACAGGGTGGGGGTTGAGCACATCACTCTCCACCAGGCCGTCCACAAAACGCACCATGCGTTTGGCATAGGCCGCCATGTCGGGTTCGTGGGTCACCATGAGCACGGTAATGCCGTGCTGCACGTTCAGGTCTTGCAGCAGCTCCATGATTTCGGCGCTGCGTTTGGTGTCGAGGTTTCCGGTGGGCTCGTCGGCCAGCAGCACGGTGGGTTGGGTGACGATGGCGCGGGCAATCGCCACTCGCTGCTGCTGCCCTCCAGACAGTTCGGCCGGTGTGTGGTGCTCCCAGCCTTGCAGGCCCACCTGGGCCAGCGCCCGTGCTGCGGCCTGGTGGCGCGCTTGTGCCGACTCTCCGCGGTACAGCAAGGGCAGCTCCACATTTTCTTGCGCCGAGGTGCGGGCCAGCAAGTTAAAGCCCTGAAACACAAAGCCCAGGTAGTGGCGGCGCAGGCGTGCGCGCTGGTCGCGGCCCAAGGTTTCGACGTGCACGCCCTGGAACAAGTATTCGCCGGTGGTGGGTGTGTCAAGGCAGCCCAGGGTGTTCATGGCGGTGGACTTGCCCGAGCCGCTGGGACCCATGATGGCCACAAAGTCCCCGGCCTCAATGCGCAGGTTCACCCCTTTGAGGGCCTGCAGGGCGGTAGCGCCTTCGCCATAGGTGCGGGTCACGCCCTTGAGCTCAATCAGCGGTGCCGCACTCATGGTTTGGCCCCGGCGCTGCGCTGGTCGGTGATCACCAGCATATCGGGGGCCAGCTCGCCGCCGGTGACTTCGGTCATGCGGCCGTCGCTGATGCCGGTTTGCACCGGGACGGCGGTGGCCACGCCATCGCGCAGCACCCACACCTGTTTGTTGCCGCCGGCCGCGGTGCCTGCGGTTTTGCGGGCGGTGCCGCCGGGCATACGGGGCAAAAGGCTGCCCACAACGCTGCTGCCACCAGCACCGGCACCTGCACCGGCCTTGCCAGCCGTGCTGCTGGGGCTGTAGCGCAGGGCGGTGTTGGGCACCAACAGCACGTCTTTGCGCTCCGTGGCGGTGATGGTGGCGGTGGCTGTCATGCCGGGGCGCAGGGTCAGGTCGCTGTTGTCGACCTCCAAATAGGTGATGTAAGTGACCACATTCTCAGTCGTGGTGGAGCCATAGGCCACGCGGGTGATGGTGGCGGGAAATCTGCGCGAAGGGTAGGCGCTGACGGTGAAGCTGGCTTTTTGCCCCACTTTCACCGAGCCCACATCGGCCTCGTCCACATTCACCTGCAGGCGCAGCTTGCTCAGGTCTTCTGCCACGCTCAGCAGCGTGACGGCTTGCAGCGATGCGGCTACCGCATTGCCCGGCTCGACAGTGCGGGTGAGCACCACGCCGTCGATCGACGAGCGGATCGACGCCTTCGACAGGTTGGTAGCGTCGCTGGACACACCGGCTTGCGCCTCGATCACACTGGCGCGGGCGCTGGCCTCGTCGGCCTGGGCGCGCTCCAGGGTGGCGCGGGCGCTGTCGAGTTCGGTTTTGGACGGAACCTTGCCGCCCGAGAGGCGGGCCACCTCTTCCAGCCGGGCCAGGCTGAGCTGGGACTCTTTGACGGTGACCACGGTTTGCGCCACTTTGGCCTGGGTGGCACTCAGGGCGGCGCGGCTTTTGGTGAGCTGGTCGTTGAGTTTGGCGGTGTCCAGCTCGACCAGCAGTTGGCCTTTGCGCACACGGTCGTTCACATCCACCAGCACATTGCGTACCGTGCCCGAGAGCTCGCTGCCGATGTTGACCGAGCGGGTGGGCTGCAGCGTGCCATTGGCCGACACGCTGAGGGTGAGGTTACCGCGTTGCACGACCTCGCTCACATAGGTGGGCGCCGCTTGGGCTTGGCGCTGGTTTTGCCACGCATAGGCGCCTGCCAGGGCGAGCAGCACGGCGGCGGCGCTGCCCCACACCACAGGCCGGCGCCACCAGACGGGTGGGGGTGCGGTTTGCAGCAAGGCCTGAATATCGGCGGTGCTGGGCACGGCGGAAGAAATGGGTGCGGTGTCGGTGCTCATGGTTGTCCTGCAGAAAGTGGGGCGGGCGTGGCGGCTTGGGTGGCTGCAGCGTCAGGCTGCCAGCCGCCGCCCAGCGCCTTGTAGAGGCGCACATGGCCGGTGCCCAGGTCGGTCAGGGTGTTGGCCACGCTGTTTTGCGCGCTCAAGAGGGTGCGCTGGGTGCTCAGCACGGTTTGAAAGTCGATCAGCCCGCTGGTGTAGCGCTGGCTGGCTAAGAGTGCGGCCAGCTCGGCTGCACTGGCGGCGCTTTGCAGATGCTGCAGGCGTGCGCGCTGGCCACGCAGGGCGGCCAGGGCGTCTTCCACCTCTTGCAGTGCGGTGAGCACCGTGCTTTGGTAGCTGGCTTGGGCTTGCACCAGTGCGGCCTTTTGGGCCCGCAGGGTGGCGGCATTGGCGCCGCCGTCCAACACCGGCAGCGACACACTGGCCAGCAGGCTGCTGAGCACGCTGGCGCCATTGGTCAGCCCGGCCAAGGTCACTGCGCTCAGCCCTAGCGATCCGCCAATCGAAAACGTGGGGTAGCGCGCTGCATCCGCTACCTCGACACGGGCCAGGGCGGCGGCGATGCGCGCCTCCTCGGCGCGCACATCGGGGCGCTGGCGCAAGGTGTCTGCCGGAAAGGCCATGGCCAACTGCTCGGGCGCACGCGGAATGGGGGCCGCCGTGCCGAGCGGGCTCACTAGCGCGGTAGGGGTTTGCCCGGTCAGCACCGCCAGGCTGTGTTGGCTGGCTGCAATGCTGGCCTGCAGGGTCGGGATCTCGGCCCGGGTTTGCTCAACTGCCGTGCGCGCTTGCGCTACCTCCAGGCTTGTGGTCAGGCCGGCCTGGGCGCGCCAGTCGGTGAGCTGCAAGGTTTCTTGCTGGCTGCTGAGGTTGGTCTGCGCAATCGCCAGCTGGCTTTGCTGGCCGCGCAGTTGCAAATAGGCCAAGGCCACCTCGGCTGCCAGCGAGACCTGGGCATCGGCCAGCGTGGCTTGCTGGGCTTGGGCGTCGCCTTCGCTGGCATTCAGGGCGGCGCGCTTGGCGCCGAAGAGGTCTGGCTCCCAGCTGGCGTCCAGCCCAACTTTGAAGGCGTTGGTGGCCGGCAGCTCGTTGGTCTGGTTGCGCTGGCCGGAGCCGCTGGCGTTCAGGCCGGGCAGCAGGGCACCTTGTTTGGCATCGCGCAGGGCGCGCGCTTGCTGCAGTGCGGCCGTGGCCTTGCGCAGGCTGGGGTTGGCTTGCAGCGCTTGGATGACCAGGGCGGAGAGCTGTGGGTCCTGGAACAGCTCCCACCACCGGGCAAGGCTGTCGGGTGTGGCGCTGCTGGCCTGCGTCCATTGCGACGGTAGCGCCACCGGCGCGGCAGCAGGCACAGCATCTGGCGGATCCATGGTGGCCGCCTGGCTGCCCAGCGCGGCCACGGCCAGCAGGCATGCGGCTGCGCAATGCCGCAGCGGCAAACGACGTGAAGAGGAGGGAAAAGGTGCCATAGGCCGATGGTGTGGTGCTGGGGTGTCGCCTTCATGCTGTGCAGGTAAAGACGGGTAAAGACAGGCCGAGGCAGCAAAAAGGCCGGATCCACCGAAATGGCCCGGCCTTGTATTTGCTATGAATTCAGGAGCGGCAGGCGCAATGAATACCTGCGCTAGAGACCTAAATCATGCGGAAGTACTGAGGGTGCGGGTACTGTCGGTCAGGCCCTCGGCGACCTAGGCGTAGATCTTTTGGGCCAGCTCGGCAATTTGCTGGTTGGTGGTGGTGTTGCCGCTGGCATCGCTGCTGCTGGCTAGGCTGGCGACGGCCTCTTGGAGTTCGCCCACCATGCGTTCCATCTCGGACACGGTGCCGTCCTGGTTGGTGTCCAGCGTGTCGTAAGTGGTGGTGCTGCTGGACTCGGTCTTGCCGGCACCGCCGGGGCCGCCGCTTGGAGGAGGACCGCCCGGGCCGCCCGGACCACCGGGGCCTTGTGCGCCTTGGGGCCCTTGGGCACCCGCGGGCGGCTGGGGCCGGCCGGCATCGAACTCAGCCTGCGACAAAGAGCCGCTGCCATCGGCATCGAGCAGGCTGAAATCCTGGCTGACGTATTGGCCGGACTCTGACTTGATTTTGTCGGTCAGCACTTGCAGCTCGTCCTGGCTGACCGCGCCATCTCTATCCGTGTCGACCTTGCTGAACAGGTCGTCCTGGCTGCCATTGCTGCCGCCCATGCCGCGCGACTGTGCGAAGTCCATGGTCGATGGCGGAGGCATCAGGTCTTTCATGCCCTTGTCCAGCTCGTCGCTGGAGAGGCTGCCGTCGGCGTTGCTGTCCATTTTGGTGAACAACTCTTGACTGTCGCCCAGGCTGGCCCCGGTTTTGCTGGCGACGTCGCTCAACATACTGCTGAGTTCGGTCTGGTCGACGCCGCCACTGCTGTCGGTATCGACCTTGGCGAACATCTTCGCCTGGTGCTGCGCCCGCTGCGCACTGACTGCGGCCCAAGCGCTGCTGGAGCCACTGACCCCGCTGATGCTGCTCATGGTCATTTCCTTTCAAAATAGGTGGTTGGTGTGCCACCCGGAACCACAAGCACCGAGCGACCGCCCCATTCTTGAAAGCGCAGGTATCGCCGGTTTGTCTGCTTTGTACCGGGCCTGATACACAAGGCGGTTTCAAGCGGGGAGATGCGGGCGGCCCACCCGCCATTTCGGGGCTTTGCGGGGCGGGTGGTTTTCTACACTGACCGGGCCGCAGGGACTGTCCATGAATACCAAGATATCCATCCTCATCGTCGACGACGACGCCGAAATCACCGAGCTGCTGGGCGACTACCTCAGTCGCTTTAACTTCGAGGTGCACACCGCCTGTGACGCCGACAGCATGCGCGCCCAACTGGAGCGCCATACCGTGAACCTGGTGGTGCTGGATGTGATGCTGCCGGGCACCGATGGCCTCACGCTGTCCCGCGAAATCCGGGAGCGTTCGCAGATCCCGGTGATCATGCTCACCGCGCGGACCACCACCTTTGACCGCATCATGGGGCTAGAAAACGGGGCGGACGATTACATGGGCAAACCCTTTGAGCCGCGTGAGCTGGTCGCCCGCATCCACACCGTGCTGCGCCGTTCGCAAGGCGCCCACGACGCCGCCCCGAACCTGGCCCGCAGCGACGTGGTTTGTTTTGACGGCTGGGAGCTGCACCGCGAGGAGCGCACTCTGGTGTCGCCCACCGGTTTGGTGGTGGCCCTCTCCAATGCCGAGTTCCGGCTCTTGAATACCTTTTTGCAGACGCCCCGGCGCCTGTTCAGCCGCGACCAGCTGATGGAGCAAGCGCGCGGCCGCGCCATGGACGCGTTTGAGCGCAGCATTGACCTGCTGGTCTCCCGGCTTCGGCAAAAGCTGGCCGATGACCCGGACGAGCCCTCCATGATCAAAACCGTGCGCGGCGCGGGTTACATGTTCAATGTCCAGTCGGTCCAAGGGCGGATGGCATGGCGGGTGTGAGCCTGCTGCACACCTGGAGGGCGCGACTGGCTTCGGGCGCGGAGCGCTGTTTACCGGATAGTTTGTTCGGCCGCTTGGCCATGCTGCTGGCGGTGGCTGTGATCAGCAGCCATGTGCTTGCGCTCACCATGTTGTTTGAGATGCGGCCGGATTTTCCGCCCGGCATGCCACCACCTGGCTTGCCGCTGCCGCCCCACGGGCCACCGCCATTGGAGTTGCTGCTGGACATTGGGGTACGTCTTTCGGCCCTTTTGTTGGCGGCGTGGATCGGTGCCCGTTGGCTGTCAGACCCGGTGCGGCGCCTGGCCGGTGCGGCCCGGGAGCTGGGCCACAACATTCACCGGCCACCGTTGCCCGAGAGCGGCACCCGCGAATGCCGCGAGGCCACCCAGGTGTTCAACCGGATGCAGCAGCGCATCCGGGCCCAGCTGGAAGAGCGCGACCAGTTCGTGGCCGCGGTGTCGCACGACCTGCGCACGCCGCTGACCCGATTGGCTCTGCGCGCCGAATCCTTGAAGGATGCAGCCGACCGCCAGCGCTTTGCCAAAGATGTCGCGGAGATGGACACCATGATCCGGGTCACCCTGGACTATTTGCGGGGTGCCGCCGATGCGGAGCCCTGGGTGCCGATGGACATGGTGTCGCTGGTTGAGAGCCTGGCGCACGACCAGCAGGACTGTGGCCATGATGTGCAGGCCCTGACCCTGCCACCTGTGCCCCCGGTGCGGGCGCAGCCCACCGCGCTGCGGCGGTGCATCAGCAATTTGCTGGACAACGCGGTGCGCTACGGCGGCAGTGCCCGGGTGCACCTCGTACCGGCAGGGCCGATGCTGCGGGTGCTGGTGCATGACGATGGCCCCGGAATCCCTGAGGCCGAGCTCAGCAGGGTGCTGCAGCCCTTTTATCGGGTGGAGGGTTCTCGCAACCGGCACACCGGTGGGGTAGGTCTGGGTTTGGCTGCCGCCCACGATATTGCGCGCCAGCACGGGGGCAGCTTGCAGCTGCGCAACCGGCCCGGTGGGGGCATCGAGGCTGAGCTGGTGCTGCCTTTGGGCTAGTTTTGCTATAAAAAAGAGAGCTGCTTACGCTTACTAAGCGTGAGCTAGGTGGCTTTTTCTTGGGTAATGAGGGTGAAGCGCGGTTGGGTCACACCGTCAATCACCACGGTTTCCAAAAACATGGCGGCCGGGCGCACCCACAGGCCCTGTTCGCCGTACAGCGCGCGGTAAAGGGTCATGGGCTCGCAGGTTTCGCTGTGGCGCACCGTGTCCAGCACTTGGTACATGCCGCCCTTGTAATGGCGGTATGTACCGGGTGGGGTGACAACGAGTGGGGGGAGTTTTTCATCGAACATGGGACAATACTAGGCTATGCATCCAAAAGCTCTGCTTGACGCCTGTTCCGAATTGGTCCGGCTCACTCTCAAATTCGACCATCCCGCAGACGCCATCGTCTCCCGTTTTTTCCGCGACAACCGTGGCTTGGGGCCGCGCGAGCGCGCCACCCTCGCCGAAACGGTCTACACCGTTTTGCGCAAAAAACTGCTGTTTGACCACCTGGCGCCTTCCGGTAGCGGCCCCAAGGAGCGCCGTTTGGCGATTCTGGGTTTTTACGGCCCCGGTGATTTCCTGCGCAGCGCATTGACGGACCAAGAAAAGCGCTGGCTCGACCAGTGCGAAGCCGTCAAGCCCGAAGACTTGATGGAGCGCCATCGCCACAACCTGCCTGAATGGCTGGTGCAGCCCTTGAAAGACCAGTTGGGCGCTGGTTTCTGGCCTTTGGTGGAAAACCTGAACCTCGGCGCAGGCCTGGATTTGCGTGTTAACGCACTTAAAGCCAAGCGCGCCGATGTGCAAAAAGAACTCCAACAAGCGGGTATCAAGGCAGTGCCGACCCCGTTTTCCCCTTGGGGCTTGCGCATTGCGGGCAAACCCGCACTGAACAAGAACGAGGCGTTTTTGCGCGGTGATTTTGAAGTTCAGGACGAGGGCTCCCAGCTGCTCGCCATGTTGGTCGACGCCAAGCGCGGCGAAATGGTGGTGGACTTTTGTGCGGGCGCCGGTGGCAAAACTTTGGCCCTGGGCGCTTCGATGCGCAGCACCGGCCGCCTGTACGCGTTTGACACCTCCGCCCACCGCCTCGATGCGCTCAAACCACGCATGGCGCGCAGCGGTCTGTCCAATGTGCACCCGGCAGCCATCGCGCACGAGCGGGATGACCGTGTGAAACGCCTGACAGGCAAGCTCGACCGGGTGTTGGTGGACGCGCCTTGCACCGGCTTGGGAACTTTGCGCCGTAATCCGGACCTTAAGTGGCGCCAGACGATGGCCGGTGTAGAAGAGATGGCGGTGAAACAGGCCGCGATTCTGCAAAGTGCATCGCGCATGGTGAAGTCGGGTGGTCGCCTGGTGTATGCAACCTGCAGCGTATTGCCGCAGGAAAACGAAGCGATTGCCGAAGCCTTTGCTGCAGCCAACCCAGACTTTGTGCCTTTGTCGGCCGGAGAAGTCTTGGCAGCACAGAAGGTGGAGGGCGCCCCAAGCTTGTGCGCCGGCGGCGAAGACGGGCAGCTTTACCTCCGTTTGTGGCCTCATCGCCACGGAACGGACGGTTTCTTTGCTGCGGCTTGGCAAAAGAAGTGATTGTTTTGACGAAAGTTAATGTTTTTTAACTTCGTTTTGATTTAAGTCGCCCAAAATTGGCTGCCGCGTCTAAAATAGCGGTCTCACAAGGCGGTGTAGGTCGCCGCCTTGTCATAACTAACCAAACCTCGTTGAGAGATTGAGCAAACTATGTTGTTACCTGACTGGGCAGTTTTGAACGCAGCCATCGAGTGGCTGGCCCATGGCACGTGGGATCTGGCTTGGTGGCAAATTGTTTTGTTCACTTTGGCGTTGACGCACATCACCATGATCAGTGTGACGGTCTTCTTGCACCGCCACCAAGCGCACCGGTCTTTGGACCTGCACCCGATCGCGTCCCATTTCTTCCGTTTCTGGCTGTGGCTGACGACAGGCCAAGTTACCAAAGAGTGGGCGGCGATCCACCGCAAGCACCACGCCAAGTGCGAGCAGGCGGAAGATCCGCACAGCCCCCATGTGCATGGCATCAAAACCGTGTTGTTCCGCGGAGCGGAACTCTACCGCGCAGAGTCCAAGAACAAGGAAACTATGGCCCGTTTCGGCCACGGCACGCCCGATGACTGGATTGAGCGCAACCTGTACACCCGCTTCTCTTGGCAGGGCGTGGGTTTGATGATGATCATCGACCTGTTTTTGTTCGGTGCAGCTGGTCTTGCAGTCTGGGCTTTGCAAATGGCGTGGACGCCTATCACCGCTGCCGGCATCATCAACGGCGCGGCCCACTATTGGGGCTACCGCAACTTTGAGGCGACCGACGCTTCCACCAACATCTCTCCTTGGGGCATCATCATTGCTGGTGAAGAGTTGCACAACAACCACCACACCTACCCTACATCAGCAAAGCTGTCGGTGAAGCCTTACGAGTTCGATATCGGCTGGATGTATATCTCCATCATGAGCGCCTTGGGTTTGGCGAAAGTCAAAAAGACACCGCCTAAAGCCGCTTACGGTGATGTCCGCCCTGTGGCTGATGAGAAAACCCTCGAGGCGCTGATCGCTAACCGTTATGAAATCATGGCCGCCTATGCCAACGGTGTGCGCCAGGCAGCACGTGTTGAGCTCGCAGCCATGAAAGCGCGTAGCGCAGATGCCGCTGTGATCCAAGCCGCCAAACGCTGGATGCACCGCGATGTGGAGAAAGTGCCGGCCGCTGAGGCTTCGCAATTGGCTCAGGCCCGTGCAGCCTCGCCGGTTCTGGACAAGATGGTGACGATGCGCGAAGAGTTGCGCCAGTTGTGGCTGAACACTAGCGTCTCTCGCGAGCAGCTGACCAAAGATCTGCAAGCATGGTGCCACCGCGCTGAAGAGAGCGGTATTGCCGCCCTGCGTGACTTCTCTATGAAGCTGCGTGCTGCACGCGTCTAAGCGTTTGCCTTTCAGTATTGAAGCCCGCCTAGTGCGGGCTTTTTTACGCTTGTATGTTTCTCTATAGCGAGAGGTGGTGAGTGCGTCGGCTTTGCGTAGGTCAAGGAGGAGCCCGCAGGGCGGGGGACACGAAGCAAAGCCGGCGCACTCACCACCTCGTTCGGAGCGAAACAGCTCAAAAGTAATGGGCGTAAAAAAGCCCGCTCAAGGCGGGCTTTTCATCAAGGCAAGCGTGAATTACTTCAGCTTGATTTCCTTGTAGTCGACGTGCTTGCGAGCAACGGGATCAAATTTCTTGATCAACATTTTCTCGGGCATGGTCTTCTTGTTCTTGTCGGTCGTGTAGAAGTGACCGGTACCAGCTGTAGATTCCAGCTTGATTTTTTCGCGTCCGCCTTTGGTTGCCATGGTGTTGCTCCTTATGCCTGGCCACGTGCGCGCAAATCTGCGAGCACAACATCGATACCCTTTTTGTCGATCAGGCGCAAACCTGCATTCGAAATCCGCAGGCGAACCCAACGGTTTTCAGTTTCGACCCAGAAACGGCGATATTGCAGGTTCGGCAGGAACCGGCGCTTGGTTTTGTTGTTGGCGTGGGAAACATTGTTTCCGACCATGGGGCCTTTGCCCGTTACTTCACATACGCGTGCCATGTGGACACTCCGATTGATACGGCCAGTGCAAAAGTACACCGACCTCACCTCGCCAAAAAAAGGGTGGCGGTAACCCCCCGTCGATCACCTCAACGGAATCTGCTGAACCCCTTCCAGAAGGGCGGCCCCTCACGGGGCGAATTCAGCAAAGCCTCAGATTATAGCCGGTTCGAAAAATGCAGCCCTGAGGGCTTATTCCTGCTGCTCGAGGAAGCGCTGTGCATCAAGTGCCGCCATGCAACCGGTGCCAGCGCTGGTGATGGCTTGGCGGTAGACATGGTCTTGCACGTCGCCGGCTGCAAATACGCCGGGAATGCTGGTCTGGGTGGCAAAGCCCTTGAGGCCACCATTGGTGACGATGTAGCCATTTTCCAGAGTGAGCTGGCCCTGGAAGATGTCGGTATTCGGTGCATGGCCAATCGCAATGAAACAGCCTTTGAGTGTCACGTCTTCCGTAGAGCCGTCGTGCACGCTTTTCAGGCGAATGCCGGTCACGCCTGTGGAGTCGCCCAAAACCTCTTCCAGCGTTTGGAAGGTCTTCAGCTCGATCTTGCCAGCAGCCACTTTGTCCATCAGCTTGTCCACGAGGATCGGTTCTGCCTTGAATTTGTCGCGACGGTGCACCAGATAAACCTTGCTGGCGATGTTGGAGAGGTAGAGCGCTTCTTCGACCGCGGTGTTACCGCCGCCGACCACGCAGCACACTTCATTGCGATAGAAAAAACCGTCGCAGGTGGCGCAGCCGGATACGCCCCGGCCCATGAAGGCGGACTCCGAGGGCAGGCCCAGGTATTTGGCAGATGCGCCGGTGGCAATGATCAGCGAGTCGCAGGTGTAGCTGTCGGTGTCGCCTTTCAGTGTGAAGGGGCGCTTGCTCAAGTCGACTGCATTGATGTGGTCAAAAATGATTTCTGTTTTGAAGCGCTCTGCGTGCTCTTGGAAGCGCTGCATCAGTTCGGGGCCCTGAACGCCGTTCACATCAGCGGGCCAGTTGTCGACTTCGGTGGTAGTCATGAGTTGGCCGCCTTGGGCGATGCCGGTCACCAGGACGGGGTTGAGGTTGGCCCGAGCGGCATAAACCGCTGCGGTGTAGCCTGCAGGACCGGATCCGAGGATCAAAACCTTGGCGTGCTTGGAATTAGACATGTTGTAACCTTCTTCGACGAAAATCAGAGATCGAGCCGTGTACAGTTCGATCGGACCGCAACCTCATGGGGTTGCGCTTGCGGGTTCTTCTGGGCATTTCAAAGCCCGACCCCCGATTGTAGGAAATCGCATAAAAGCAAGCAGGAGCGCTTATCAATGGCAATGTTGAGTAACCAGGATTTAATCCGCCGAGTCCCTCTTTTCGCCAATTTGACCCTGGAGCAGGTAGAGGACTTGGCTGGCAATGTCACCAAGCGCAAGATCAAGAAAGGGGAGGATGTGGTGCAGCAGGGCGAAATCTCGAACGCCCTCTACCTGATCCTTTCCGGCCGAGCCCATGTCGTAAAGACCGACAGCAAAGGCAAAGAAGTCATCCTCGCGACCTTGAAGGCCGGAGACTACATCGGCGAGATGAGCTTGATTGACAACGAGGCCCACTCCGCTACGGTTCAAGCAGATACGCAAATGGATGTGCTGGTGCTGGGGCGAGAAGACTTTACCCGCGCAGTCAATGCCAACATCACCATCATGGCGGCTGTTATGCGGGGGCTGGTCCAGCGCCTGCGCACCGCCGATCAAAAAATTGTTTCATTGGCCCTGATGGGTGTGTACGGGCGTGTGGCCAACGTATTGCTGGACATGGCCGAGCCGGTAGACAAGAGCGAAATGCTGATCCGCGAAAAAGTGTCGCGCTCGGACCTTTCCAAAATGGTGGGCGCTTCCCGCGAGATGGTCAGCCGTGTCATGAAAGACTTCGAGGACCAGGGCTTTATCAAAACCAACAAGGACGGTGGTATCCGGGTGTGGGAGCGCCGCTCCAAACCCCGCTGATCTACAGCGTCTGCGCAGCCGGATCGGGCTGCGTGTCTGCACATGACCTATTCATTACACACACTTCATTCCCCGACACGTAAAAAGGTTTAAGAGCCCCCCGCGGGTGTGAGTCGCTTTGCGAGCGAAATTGCACTGGTGGTGGGCTTTGTGCTGCTGGCCTTGTGGCTGATCGCGCTGTTCAGCCATTCTGCGCAGGACGCTGCCTGGTCCACTTCGGGCTCGGGCGCGCCGACCAAGAACCATGTGGGGCGCTTGGGTGCCCTGTGGTCAGATCTGAGCTATTTCCTTTTCGGTTTCTCGGTGTGGTGGTGTGTTGCCGCTGCAGCGCGTGGTTGGTTGTCTTTGTTGGCCCAGCGATTGCGTGGAGATGGTCCGCAAGAGCCGGTGGCAGTTGCGCCGGTGAACCGCCGTTGGTTGTTCTGGTGTGGCTTGGCTCTGTTGATGTGTTCCAGCACCTCGCTCGAGTGGGCGCGCCTGTACCGCTTGGAGTTGATGCTCCCGGGTGCCAGTGGCGGTGCCATGGGGCAATTGATCGGGCCTTGGAGCGTGCGTTGGATGGGCTTTGCTGGGTCAGGCTTGGTGGCAATCGTGCTCGGCTTGGTGGGCGTTTCGATGGTGTTTAATTTTTCGTGGCCGCGGGTCGCGGAGCGCATCGGTGCCTTCTTGTATTCCTTGCTGGAGAGTCGCCGCGAGAAGAAAGAGGAAGCCCAAGATCGTGAATTGGGCCAATTGGCGGTTCGCGAGCGTGAAGAGGTTTTCCTCGAGGAGCGTGAGGAGACGGTGGTGTACCAAGCGCCGGCCCCGGTCGTGATTGAGCCTGTGCTGGTGGAGCTGCCGCCTAGCGTGCGGGTCGCCAAGGAGCGGCAAAAGCCTTTGTTCACTGAGATGCCCGATAGCAAATTGCCCCAAGTGGCACTGCTGGATGACCCGCAAGTGCGGCAGGAAACGGTGTCTCCCGAGACGCTGGAAATGACCAGCCGCATGATCGAGAAGAAGTTGAAAGACTTTGGCGTCGAAGTGCGTGTGGTGCTGGCCCAGCCGGGGCCGGTCATTACCCGGTACGAAATCGAACCTGCCACCGGCGTCAAGGGCTCGCAGATCGTGGGCTTGGCGAAAGACTTGGCGCGGAGCTTGAGCTTGGTTTCCATCCGGGTAGTGGAGACCATTCCGGGCAAAAACTACATGGCGCTGGAGTTGCCCAATGCCAAGCGCCAAAGCATCCGCCTCTCGGAGATTTTGGGTTCGCAGGTCTACAACGAAGCCAAGTCCATGCTCACAATGGGCTTAGGCAAAGACATCATCGGCAACCCTATCGTGGCTGATCTCGCCAAGATGCCGCACGTGCTGGTGGCGGGCACTACCGGCTCGGGCAAGTCGGTGGGTATCAACGCCATGATCTTGTCCTTGCTCTACAAGGCCGAGGCCCGTGACGTGCGCCTGCTGATGATCGACCCCAAGATGCTGGAAATGTCGGTCTATGAAGGCATCCCGCATTTGTTAGCCCCCGTGGTTACCGATATGAAGCAGGCGGCACATGGCCTGAACTGGTGCGTGGCCGAGATGGAAAAGCGCTACAAGCTCATGAGCAAGATGGGTGTGCGTAACCTGGCTGGATACAACGTCAAGATCGACGAAGCCAAAGCCAAGGGCGAGTTCATTTACAACCCCTTTAGCCTCACGCCTGAGAGTCCTGAGCCCTTGCAGCGCTTGCCGCACATCGTGGTCATCATCGATGAGCTGGCCGATTTAATGATGGTGGTGGGCAAGAAGATTGAAGAGTTGATTGCGCGGCTGGCCCAGAAGGCGCGAGCGGCTGGCATCCACTTGATTTTGGCCACTCAGCGTCCCAGTGTGGACGTGATTACGGGTCTGATCAAGGCCAACATTCCGACGCGCATCGCGTTTTCGGTAGGCTCCAAAATCGACAGCCGCACCATCCTGGACCAGATGGGCGCAGAGGCTCTGCTGGGTATGGGTGACATGCTCTACATGGCCAGTGGAACCGGGTTCCCGGTGCGGGTGCATGGCGCGTTTGTGAGTGACGACGAGGTGCACCGCGTGGTGAGCTACCTCAAGAGCCAAGGTGAGCCAGACTACATCGAAGGCGTGCTCGAAGGTGGCACGGTCGATGGAGAGGACGGCCCCGGCGGAGAAGAGGGCGGCGGCGAAAAAGACCCGATGTACGACCAGGCGGTTGAGGTGGTCCTCAAGAATCGCAAGGCCAGTATCTCGCTGGTACAGCGGCACCTCAAAATTGGCTATAACCGCGCAGCCCGGCTTGTGGAAGACATGGAAAAAGCAGGGCTGGTCAGTGCCATGAGCGGTAGCGGCCAGCGCGAGATTTTGGTACCGAGTCGTAACGAATAAGGTAGATATGAAGCGTTTTGCTACATTTTTAATAGCTGCTTGCGCAATATCTGCGTGGGCTAGCGGCATGAATGACTTAGAGTCCTTTGTGCGCAATGTCAAATCTGGCAGGGCGGATTTCACGCAGGTGGTCACGGCGCCGCCCCGAGATGGTCAAGTGGCGCGCAGCAAAACCTCCAGCGGGACGTTTGAGTTCGCGCGCCCGGGGCGTTTCAAATTCACTTACAAAAAACCGTTTGAACAACTGATCGTGGCCGATGGGCAAACGGTGTGGCTGTACGACGTGGACCTGAACCAGGTCACTGCCCGCAAGCAAGCGCAGGCCTTGGGCTCCACGCCCGCGGCCTTGATTGCATCATCGGCAGACATCAAGACGTTGCAAAACGATTTCAATCTTGCAGACGCCGCTGACCAGGATGGCTTGCAATGGGTATTGGGATTTCCCAAAGCCAAAGACAACCAGCTGCAGTCGGTGCGGGTGGGCTTTCGCCAAAACCAACTGGAAAAACTTGAAATAGTCGACACTTTCGGCCAAAAATCAGTTATCACCTTCAGCGGATTCCAGACCAACGCCGTTATAAATCCCGAACTGTTTCAGTTCAAGCCGCCTGCAGGGGCGGATGTCGTCCGCCAGTAGGCGGTATCACTATCGGGAGTACAGGTATGAATACGGAAGTTATTTGGAATTTTTTAAGCACCCAAGGTGCGGACTTCGGTTTGAAGCTCATGGGCGCGCTGGCCGCCTGGATTATTGGCCGCTGGCTGATTGGCATGGCACTGCGCCTCTTAGGTGCGGGTTTGCAGCGCGGTGGAAAAGTAGACCAGACACTGGCCAACTACCTGACCTCCATTATTTCGGTGTTGCTCAACATCGTTTTGATTCTCGCGATTCTTGATATTTTTGGTGTCAAAACGACCTCCTTTGCCGCGCTGCTCGCAGGCGCAGGCCTTGCGATCGGTACCGCATGGGGCGGCTTACTGACGCACTTTGCGGCTGGCGTGTTTATGCAAGTCCTTCGTCCGTACAAAGTGGGTGATTTCGTCACGGCCGGTGGTATCACCGGTACGGTGAAAGAGTTGGGCCTTTTCGGGACCACGCTGATCACGCCCGACAACGTGATCACCATCGTCGGAAACAACACCGTATTCTCCGGTTCGATTCAAAACTTCAGCGTGCTGCCGCATCGCCGGGTGGATTGCCTGGCCAAGGTTGCCAACGGTGTGAATGTGCAGGACGCTATTGCCCGCTTGCGCACCGCTGTGGCGGCGATTCCCAATGTGGCCACTTCGCCAGCGCCGGATATCGAAATTCTGCAGTTCACCCCCGAAGGTCCTCTGCTGTGCGTGCGCCCTTACACCCATACAGACCACTACTGGCAGGTGTACTTTGACACGCACAAAGCGGTCGTTGAGACATTTGGTGCTGCTGGCTACCCGGTGCCCGAAACACCCGTTGCACATCGCAACCTGTAATCTGTGAGAGGGCCTGCGCGGCACTGTGGCGACATCAACCAACAAGCACCAGCCGCTGGCTGAGTTACTCCGTCCCAGAACACTGGGGCAGGTGATCGGCCAGCAGCATGTGCTGGGCGAGGGCATGGCCCTGCGCCTTGCGTTTGAGTCAGGCCAGCCGCACAGTTGCATTTTGTGGGGCCCTCCGGGTGTGGGCAAAACCACGATTGCGCGCCTTATGGCCGATGCATTCGATGCCCAGTTCATCACGATCAGTGCGGTTCTGGGCGGTATCAAAGAAATTCGTGAGGCGGTAGACCAAGCCATCCTGGCCCGTGACGGGCTGGAGCAGCGCAGAACCATTGTCTTTGTCGACGAGGTGCACCGCTTCAACAAGAGCCAGCAGGATGCGTTTTTGCCCCATGTCGAGAGTGGCTTGTTTACCTTCATTGGCGCGACGACCGAGAACCCTTCGTTCGAGGTGAATTCCGCGCTGTTGTCTCGTGCCGCGGTCTATGTATTGCAGCCCCTAGATACCAGTAGTTTGAAGGAAATAGTGGAGCGGGCCCAGATGCAGCAAACGCTTCCTGCTATTGAAAGCATAGCAATTGACCGCCTGATTGCCTATGCCGACGGCGATGCTCGGCGCTTGCTCAATACCCTGGAGACCTTGGGTGTAGCGGCACGGCAAGAGCAGATGACCGACATCACCGATGCTTGGTTGTTGAAGGTGCTGGGTGAGCGTATGCGCCGCTACGACAAAGGCGGCGAGCAGTTTTACGACACCATTTCGGCGTTGCACAAAAGCGTGCGGGGTTCTGACCCTAATGCTGCCTTGTATTGGTTTACCCGGATGTTGGATGGCGGTGCTGAGCCCCGTTACCTGGCGCGCCGTTTTATCCGGATGGCGGTCGAGGATATCGGCCTGGCAGACCCCCGCGCTTTGCGCATGGCGCTGGATGCGGCGGATGTCTATGAGCGCCTGGGTAGTCCGGAAGGCGAGTTGGCCTTGGCCGAGTGCGTGGTTTATTTGGCTGTCGCCCCTAAAAGCAATGCGGTCTACAAGGCGTTTAACGAGGCCAAGGCCTTCGTCAAAAAAGACGGGACACGTCCTGTACCCTTGCATTTGCGCAATGCCCCCACCAAGCTGATGAAGGAGCTGGATTACGGCAAGGGCTATCGCTATGCCCACGACGAAGAGGGTGGTTTCGCCGCAGGTGAGCGCTATTTGCCGGAGGGCATGCCGGAAACCGAGTTCTACCGCCCCGTGGAGCGCGGTTTGGAGATCCGGATTGCTGAGAAGTTGCGCGATCTGAAAGCGCGCAATCAGAAGAAAAGCTAATAGTGCATGAAATAGGCCACGAGTTGCCGAATCTGCATAGTTCTCAAGGGTAAACCCACCCTGCACCCCCAAGACCCCTTCGCCCGACCTCGCTAGAATCGCGGCACTGCTTTTGGCCTGCACCGCCAGTGAACCTGACGTGGCAGGCTTATTGCTTTCGATGGTCTAACGCCACCAGTGTTGACGGCCATGGCCGTTCGCATATCAGAACAACGGAGTTTTTTATGGATATTTTTATACAGCAGATCATCAACGGTCTGGTGTTGGGTAGCATGTACGCGCTTATCGCGCTCGGCTACACGATGGTGTACGGCATCATCAACTTGATCAACTTCGCCCACGGTGAAGTGGTGATGGTTGGCGCCTTGACCAGCTGGACCATCATCGGTTTGATGCAGGAATCCATGCCCGGAACCCCTGGCTTTGTGATCTTGCTGATCTCTTTGATCATTGCCTGCGTTGTCGCGGCAGCCTTGAACTTTGTGATTGAAAAAGTGGCCTATCGCCCACTGCGTAACAGCCCCAAGCTCGCGCCCCTGATCACGGCTATCGGCATGTCCATTCTCTTGCAGACCTTGGCCATGATCATCTGGAAGCCTAACTACAAGTCGTACCCGACGCTGCTGCCCGGAGACCCGATCGGTATTGCCGGTGCGGTGATCACACCTACCCAAGTCATGATCTTGGGCGTCACGGCCGTGTCTCTTGCTGTCCTGATGTGGTTGGTCAATTACACCAAGCTGGGTCGTGCCATGCGTGCGACGGCTGAGAACCCACGTGTAGCCGCCCTGATGGGTGTGAAGCCTGATGTGGTGATTTCTGCTACCTTCATCATTGGTGCTGTGCTGGCTGCGATTGCCGGTGTGATGTACGCATCCAACTACGGTACCGCCCAGCACGCCATGGGCTTCCTGCCCGGCCTGAAGGCATTCACTGCTGCGGTGTTCGGTGGCATCGGCAACTTGGCTGGTGCGGTCGTCGGTGCGCTGTTGCTGGGTCTGATTGAGGCCATCGGCGCCGGCTACATCGGTGCACTGACTGGCGGCGTATTGGGCAGCCACTACTCCGATATCTTTGCTTTCATTGTGTTGATCATTGTGCTGACTCTGCGTCCCTCCGGTCTGCTGGGTGAGCGCGTTGCGGACCGTGCCTGAGGAGAACCCGCACATGAACCCCCAAAAACGTCTTTTGACCATGCTGGTGGCTGCCGCCGGCTTGATGATTCTGCCTTTCATCTTGCAGGGCTTCGGCAATGCATGGGTGCGCATTGCCGACATGGCTTTGCTGTACGTCTTGCTGGCGATTGGCCTCAACATCGTGGTCGGTTACGCAGGTTTGCTGGACTTGGGCTACGTAGCGTTCTTCGCTATCGGCGCTTATATGTACGGCCTGATGTCGTCGCCGCATCTGATCGAGACTTTCCCTGCCATCGCAGCCATGTTCCCCGATGGCATGCACACCCCTCTCTGGTTGGTCATTCCGCTCGGCGCTGCGCTCGCAGGGGTGTTAGGTGTGCTGCTAGGCGCACCGACATTGCGTTTGCGTGGTGACTATCTGGCGATCGTGACTCTGGGTTTCGGTGAAATCATTCGCGTGTTCATGAACAACTTGGATCACCCGGTCAACATCACCAACGGTCCTAAAGGTATCAACCAAATTGATCCGTTGCACTTCTTTGGTTTGAATCTCGGCAAGAAGCTGACGATTGGCGACTTTGAAATTGCTTCGGTCACCCTGTACTACTACCTGTTCCTCGCCTTGGTGGTGGTCAGTGTCATCATCTCGCACCGTTTGGAGTTGTCCCGTGTTGGCCGTGCGTGGATGGCGATCCGTGAAGACGAAATCGCCGCCAAAGCGATGGGCATCAACACCCGCAACATGAAACTGCTGGCGTTCGGTATGGGCGCTACCTTCGGTGGTGTGTCCGGTGCGATGTTTGCCTCGTTCCAGGGCTTCATTTCTCCAGAGTCGTTCAGCCTGATGGAGTCGGTGATGATCGTGGCCATGGTGGTGCTGGGTGGCGTGGGTTATTTGCCCGGCGTGATTCTGGGTGCCGTCCTGCTGGCTGCCTTGCCTGAAGTGTTGCGTTATGTTGCAGGACCACTGCAGACTATGACCGATGGCCGTTTGGACGCCTCGATTCTTCGTCAGTTGTTGATTGCCTTGGCGATGATCAGCGTGATGCTGTTGCGCCCCCGTGGCTTGTGGCCAGCGCCAGAGCACGGCAAGTCCCTGCAGAACACCAAGAGCTGAAATTTGTGAGCTTCCTGCCGCGAACCGGCAGGAACCTTCAACTGATTGGATAACCTATGACAGATACAGTATTGAACGTCTCCGGCGTCTCCAAGCGCTTCGGTGGCTTGCAGGCTTTGAGCGATGTGGGCATCAAAATCGAGCGCGGTCAGGTCTATGGCCTTATCGGGCCGAACGGTGCCGGCAAAACCACCTTCTTTAACGTGCTGACCGGCTTGTACACACCGGACAGCGGTAACTTTGAGTTGGCAGGCAAAACCTACCATCCGACTGCTGTGCACACCGTCGCGAAAGCCGGCATTGCACGTACTTTTCAAAATATCCGCCTGTTTGCCGAGATGACAGCGCTAGAGAACGTCATGGTGGGTCGCCATATCCGCACCCACTCTGGCTTGTTGGGCGCGATGTTTCGTACCAGCTCGTTCAAAGCCGAAGAAACTGCCATTGCCAAGCGCGCGCAAGAGTTGTTGGACTATGTCGGCATCGGTAAGTTTGCAGACTACAAGGCCCGCACCTTGAGCTATGGCGACCAGCGCCGTCTCGAAATTGCCCGTGCTTTGGCTACTGACCCCCAGTTGATCGCTCTGGACGAGCCTGCAGCGGGTATGAACGCCACCGAAAAAGTGATGCTGCGCGAGCTGATTGACCGGATCCGCAAAGACAACCGCACCATCTTGCTGATCGAGCACGATGTGAAGCTGGTGATGGGCCTGTGTGACCGCGTCACCGTGTTGGACTACGGCAAGCAAATCGCTGAAGGCACGCCCGCGGATGTGCAGAAAAACGAAAAAGTGATTGAGGCCTATCTGGGCACGAGCGGCCACTAAGGATTGACAAATGACTACTAAGACTCTGCTCAAAGTTAAAGGCCTGAAAGTGGCTTACGGCGGCATTCAAGCCGTCAAGGGCGTGGACTTCGAAGTGCACGAAGGCGAATTGGTGTCCCTGATCGGCTCTAACGGTGCTGGCAAGACCACCACCATGAAAGCCATTACTGGCACCTTGCCCATCAATGCCGGTGACATCGAATACCTCGGCAAAAGCATCAAAGGCCAAGGCCCTTGGGACTTGGTCAAGCAAGGCTTGGCGATGGTGCCGGAAGGTCGCGGGGTTTTCACCCGCATGACCATCACCGAAAACCTGCAAATGGGTGCCTTCATCCGTAGCGACAAAGCCGGTATCTTGGCGGACATCGAAAAGATGTTCACCATTTTCCCGCGACTGCGTGAGCGCAAAGACCAGCTGGCTGGCACCATGTCCGGTGGCGAGCAGCAGATGCTGGCCATGGGTCGTGCTTTGATGAGCCGCCCCAAAGTGTTGCTTCTGGACGAGCCATCCATGGGTCTGTCCCCCATCATGGTGGACAAGATCTTCGAAGTGGTGAAGGACGTGTATGCCCAAGGCGTAACGGTCTTGCTGGTTGAGCAAAACGCCAGCCGTGCTTTGTCTATTGCTAACCGTGGCTATGTGATGGAGTCCGGCATCGTCACGATGACGGGCGACGCCAAAGACATGCTCACGGACCCGAAGGTACGCGCCGCCTACCTCGGCGAGTAAGCTGTCTACCGGCCCCCGGACTGCCCGGCGTGTTCACACGCTTGGCAGTCCGGGGGCTATTTTTTTACATCAGCTATTGGCTTTGTCAGCCTCCGAGGTGAATGCGTCGGCATAAAACTCTTCAGGCGGTAGGCCTGCGTATGCGACAAAATCGCGACGGGCTGACTCCACGACGATCGGTGCACCACAGGCATAGACCTGATACTCGCGCATGTCTTGGAAGTCTTCAAGGGCGGCTTGGTGCACAAAGCCCACGCGGCCGGTCCATTGATCCTCGTCCAGCGCGTCAGATACGACGGGAACGTAGCGCAAGGATGGCATCCTGTTTTGGAGTTCTTTGACCCAGCCATCCATATACAGGTCAGCCGGGCGGCGTCCGCCCCAGTACAGCGCGACCGGACGTGTGGAACCCGCCGACTCCATCTGCTCCAGCAAGGCTTTGATAGGTGCAAAGCCAGTGCCTGAGGCAACCATCACGATGGCTTTGTCGGATTCTTCCCGCAGGTAGAAAGACCCGTGCGGGCCCTCCACACGCAAGATCTCTTTTTCTTTCATGCTGCCGAACACATGGTCGGTGAATTTTCCGCCCGGCATGTGCCGGATGTGCAGTTCTACGCTGTTACCTTGTGGGGCGTTCGCCATCGAGTAGCTGCGGCGCGCGCCATCGCGCAGCAAGAATTCAATGTATTGGCCCGCTTTGTATTGAAAAGAGTCGTTGGCCGGGAGCTGTAGCTGGATCAGCATCACATCAGCAGACACCTTCTGCAGGGAGGTCACTCGGGTAGGCATTTTTTTGATCGGCAGTGCGCCTTCTGCGGAGACCTGGCGCGACTCCAGCACCACGTCAGAGGTCGCTGTGGCACAGCAGGTCAGCACCAAGCCTTGGGACTCCTCTTCGGGGCTCAGGGCTTTTGTTTGGTGGGCGCCATGCACCACGCTACCGGACAGCATCTTGCACTTGCAAGAGCCGCACGCACCGTCTTTGCAGCCATATGGCAAACCCACGCCTTGGCGGATACCCGCGGCCAACAAGGTTTCATCACTTTGCGCGCTGAATTGACGGCCACTGGGCTGCACCGTGATGGAAAAAGGGGCCGCGGCGGAGAGGGTCTCGCTCATCTTGGGTATCCTAGCTAGCTGCTGTGTAGAAAGCCCTCGATTTTGCCCTCAAACCAATCCCCACTTGGCGCGCTCCCCGCGCGCTTCCGTCGTCCGCGTGTTCTGATCATCGGGTGTGGTGATGTGGGGATGCGGGTCGTACGCGCCATGGGCGCGCGCGTTCAGTGGATGGCGCTCACATCCAGTCCAGATCGCGTCCCGGCGCTCCGGCAAGCCGGTGTCAGGCCCTTACTGGGCAACCTTGACCGGCACGTGACGTTGCACCGTTTGGCGGGCTTGGCAGATCGTGTGCTCTACCTGGCACCCCCACCCACGGAGGGCTGGTCGGACCCGCGTATCCTGGAAGCTACCCAGGCCCTGCGCCGACGTAGCCCGCCACGCGCCTTGGTTTACGGGTCCACTACCGGCGTCTATGGCGATTGCCAGGGCCAGTGGGTGACAGAAGAGCGCGTTCTGGCGCCCCAAACTCCTAGGGCGCAACGCAGGGTTCATGCAGAAGCGGTGGTCCGCACGTGGGGCAAAGCCACGGGTACGCCTGTCTCCGTACTCAGAATCCCCGGCATTTATGCGCCGGATCGGGTCGGCGGTACACCGAAAACGCGCCTCCAAAAAGGCACGCCGGTCTTGCAGGCTGACGATGATGTGTACACCAACCACATACACGCAGAGGATCTGGCAGCAGCTTGCTGGCGTGCTCTTTGGAAAGGTGCGCCCCAGCGGGTCTATAACGTCTGCGATGACACCCGCTTGAAAATGGGAGACTACTTTGACCTCGCGGCAGACCTGTACGGGCTGCCCAGGCCACCAAGGGTGCCCCGTGGCACCGCGGTGGAGCAGCTACCTGTGATGCTGCTGACGTTCATGAGTGAATCCCGGCGCATCAACAACAACCGCATGAAAGCGGAGTTGGGTCTGAAACTGCGTTATCCGGATGTAGCCACCGGCTTGGTCTCGTCACCGGACGGCGCGTAAAGTCTGGACAAGACTTTCCAGACCAGCCAGCTGGTCATCAGGGTGATGGGGCCTGCCCACAAAACATCACTGAACCAGTGGGCAACCGCTGACATCCGCGAAAACCCAATGGCCAGGCCAGCGCTGGTTCCCGCTATCAGCCACCACCTGCGGCGACGCGCCTGAATCAGCATGAGGCTGCAGAAAAAGAATCCGCACGCTACATGGCCGCTCACGAAGGAGCAATTGTTGTCGCATTGATCGGTGATCACGGTCGCACGGGTGAACTGCTGAGTGCCACCGAAGATTTCAACCTGGTAAGGCCGCGCACGTTGCCAATTTTCCTTGAAGCCTAGGTTGACCACGGCACCGGGGCCTGCGATACCGGCACACACCACAAACGCCAGAGGCAGCCTCCAGGCTTTGTAACGCGAAAGAAGATGAGAGGTCAGCCAGCCCACAGCAGCCACCAGCAACATGACGCGGAATGCCGCAGGCGCCCATGCGTTGATCCATTCGACCCACCACCAGGTGCGGGAGGCAATGGCCGGTGTGTCGCCCACAAACAAGGCAGCGGCTTGTATATCCAGAGTGGGCCACAGCGTTGGCACCAGAGCGGCCACGATCATGGCAGCGACAAGCTGCCAAAACAGCAGTGGAGTGGAGTTCACAGGGTGCGACATGGCGTGGGCGCGTGCAATTCAAAAACCAAGGATTGTGAATCAAGCCGGCTCCAGCCCCCGGGGTCGCAGGGCTTTCCCGCTTGAGACGCACATAAAGAAAAAGCCGAATGTTCAAAGAACATTCGGCTTTAATCTGGTGCCCAGGGCCGGACTCGAACCGGCACGCCTTGCGGCGGGGGATTTTGAGTCCCCTGAGTCTACCAATTTCACCACCTGGGCAGGTAATTTGTGAAGCTCGAATTATGGCACATTTACGGGATGAAATATCCAACTATTGAAGAAGCAATCGGAAAAACTCCTTTGGTCGCGTTGCAACGCATCCAAAACACGGACAACCAGGCCCGAAATAACGTGGTTTTGGGCAAGCTCGAGGGCAATAACCCGGCCGGGTCTGTGAAAGACCGCCCCGCCTTGTCCATGATCCAGCGTGCCCAGGAGCGTGGCGACATCCAGCCAGGTGACACCCTGATCGAGGCTACCTCCGGTAACACCGGCATTGCCTTGGCAATGGCTGCGGCCGTCAAGGGCTACCGCATGGTGCTGATCATGCCCGAGGACTTGTCGATCGAGCGCGCCCAAACCATGAAGGCGTTTGGTGCCGAACTCATCCTCACGCCCAAGAGCGGCGGCATGGAGTACGCCCGTGACTTGGCCGAGCAAATGCAGCGCGAGGGCAAAGGCCGCGTGCTTGACCAGTTTGCCAATGGCGACAACCCGCGCGTGCATTACGAGACGACCGGCCCCGAGATTTGGGAGCAAACCGGTGGGCGCATCACCCACTTCGTGAGTGCCATGGGGACTACCGGCACGATCACGGGCGTCTCGCGTTTCCTGAAAGAAAAGAACCCGGCGATACGCATCGTCGGCGCACAGCCTTCAGAGGGTTCGCGGATTCCCGGGATCCGCAAATGGCCGCAAGAATACCTGCCCAAAATCTACGATCCCCGCAATGTGGATGAGCTGGTTTACGTCAGTCAGGCAGACGCGGAAGACATGTGCCGCCGTATGGCGCGTGAGGAGGGCATCTTTGGCGGTATCTCGGCAGCCGGCGCTTGCTGGGTCGCGCAAGAAATTGCCAAGCGCGAGCGGGATGCCGTGATTGTGTTTATCGTGTGCGACCGCGGTGACCGTTATTTGTCCACCGGCGTGTTCCCCGCGTAATGCACAGTTTTGAATGAAATAGGCCGCTAGCGCTCTACCCGAGTGCGGCGGAAGCTCCTAAAATAATAGCAAAGGCCGCTATGTCTGCAGTGTTCAAGTTCTGTCCGCAGTGTGCAACTCCGCTGGCCGAGATCACATTGCCTGAAGACGGTGGCGACAAAACACGCTGGCGTTGCACGGCGTGCGACTTCACCCACTGGAACAACCCGACCCCCGTGCTCGCGGCGGTGATTGAGTACAACGGCCAGATCCTGCTGGCTCGCAATGCAGCCTGGCCGGGCAAGATGTACGCCCTCATTACCGGTTTTATGGAGGCTGGTGAGACGCCCGAGGAGGGCATTGCCCGCGAGATTGCCGAAGAAACCAGCCTCAGTACCAGCGCGCTCAGCCTGTTGGGGGTGTATGACTTTCAGCGAATGAACCAGGTCATCATTGCCTACCACGCGGTCTGCCACGGCGAGGTGGCTTTGAGCCCGGAGCTGGTGGATTACCGCCTGTATGACCTGCAGGACGTGAAATGCTGGCCCGCCGGTACCGGCTATGCCCTGGCGGCGTTTTTGCGCTCACGCGGCCATGAGCCCCGGTTCATCGAACCGGTATGGCGCAAAGAGATTGAGCCAGCGGACGACTAAAATCAGCCCAACGCCAGAAAGCAGCCTGCATGAACTTCGACAAAGAAATTGACACCAGCGGTCTGAATTGCCCGCTGCCCATCCTCAAAGCCAAAAAAGCACTCGCGGAGCTGCAAAGCGGCCAAACGCTCAAGGTGGTGGCGACCGACCCCGGCTCGCTGCGGGATTTTCAGGCCTTCACCAAGCAGACCGGGCATGAATTGATTGACCAGCAAACCGCTGGAACTATTTTTATCCATGTGCTCCGCCGCCGTTAAGCCGCTTCACCCATGAAAAAAGCCGGTCTCAGAACCGGCTTTTTTCATGGGGCTGCCGGGGTGAGCGGCAGCATGCGAATGCGCGCAATCAGCCCAAGCGGGCCAGTTGCTCTTTCACCTTTTCCAGCGTGGCAGCAAAGTCCGCCACGCGCTTGCGCTCCTGCTCCAGCACCGCTGCAGGTGCCTTGGCCACAAACGCTTCGTTGCTGAGCTTGACGCTGGCTTTGGTGATTTGCTCTTCCAAGCGGGTCACTTCTTTGCCGAGACGGATTTTTTCAGCCGCTACGTCGACTTCCACAAACAGGCAGACACGCGCCTCACCCACCACCGCCACCGGGGCAGACTGGGCTGCGGCTTGCCAGCTGGCTTCGTCTGCAAACACCTTCACTTCGCTCAGCTTGGCCAAGGCCTGCAGAACGGCCGCAGACGACTGCAGGAACGCGGCCTCTGCGGCGGTTTGGGCCACCACATAAAGCGGCAAGCGGGCCGCGGGTGACACGTTCATCTCGCCGCGCAGGTTGCGGCAGGCATCCACCAGCAACTTCAGTTTGGCGACGTGGGCGATCGAGGCCTCGTCAATGCGCTCGAGCTGGGCTTGTGGATAGGCGGCAATCGACACCGACGGGCCGCTGCGGCCTGCGACCGGTGCCACCTTTTGCCACAGCTCTTCGGTAATGAACGGCGCGATCGGGTGCAGCAGGCGTTGGATGGTTTCCAGCGTGCGGATCAGGGTACGGCGCGTGGCGCGCTTCTGGGCGTCGTTACCGGTGTTGATCTGCACTTTGGCGATTTCCAGGTACCAGTCGCAGAACTCGTTCCACACATAGTCGTAAATCGTGTTGGCCACGTTGTCCAAGCGGTACTCTGCGAAGCCCTTGGCCACTTCGGCTTCGGTTTTTTGCAGCAGGGACACGATCCAGCGGTCGGCTTGGCTGAACTCGAGGTAGCTGCCGCTCGCGCAGGCGGCCGTATCGTGGTCTTGCAAGCCGCAGTCTTGACCTTCGCAGTTCATCAGCACAAAGCGGGTGGCGTTCCACAGCTTGTTGCAGAAGTTGCGGTAGCCCTCGCAGCGCTTGCTGTCGAAGTTGATGCTGCGACCCAGCGAGGCAAGTGCGGCAAAAGTGAAGCGCAGCGCGTCAGCACCGTAGGCGGGAATGCCCTCGGGGAATTCCTTTTGCGTGTTCTTGCGCACCGCAGGCGCGGTCTCGGGCTTGCGCAGGCCGGTGGTGCGCTTGTCCAGCAGGGGCTCCAGCGCAATGCCGTCAATCAGGTCCACGGGGTCGAGCACGTTACCTTCAGACTTGCTCATTTTCTTGCCCTGTGCATCGCGCACCAGGCCGTGGATGTAGACATGTTTGAACGGCACGCGGCCGGTGAAGTGCGTGGTCATCATGATCATCCGGGCGACCCAGAAGAAGATGATGTCGTAGCCGGTCACCAGCGTGCTGCTGGGGAGGTAGAGGTTGTAGTCGTCGGTGGCACCGGTGCCGGCGCCTTCGTTGCCCCAGCCCATGGTGCTGAAGGGCACCAGCGCGCTGGAGTACCAGGTGTCGAGCACGTCTTCGTCACGGCGTAGGGTTTTGCCAGGCGCTTTGGCTTGGGCTTCGACTTCGTTGCGGGCCACGATCACGTTACCGTCTTCGTCGTACCACGCTGGAATCTGGTGGCCCCACCAGAGCTGGCGGCTGATACACCAGTCCTGGATGTTGTTCATCCACTGGTTGTAGGTATTGACCCAGTTTTCGGGCACAAACTTCACGTCACCGCTCTGCACAGCGTCGATGGCTTTCTGGGCGATGGACTTGCCGGTGGCGTCGCCTTTGCCCACCTGGTTCATGGCGACAAACCATTGGTCGGTGAGCATGGGCTCAATGACCTGGCCGGTGCGGGCGCAACGCGGCACCATGAGCTTGTGTTTCTTGACTTCCACCAGGAAACCACCGGCTTCGAGGTCTGCCACCACTTTTTTGCGGGCCACGAAGCGGTCCAGGCCTTGGTATGCAGCGGGGGCGTTCTCGTTGATCTTGGCGTCCAGGGTGAGCACGCAGATCATGGGCAGCTTGTGGCGCTGGCCGACGGCATAGTCGTTCTGGTCGTGCGCGGGGGTGACCTTCACCACGCCGGTACCGAAGGCTTTGTCCACGTAATCGTCCGCAATTACGGGGATGGTGCGGCCGCATAGGGGCAGGGTGACCTGCTTGCCGATCAGCGCGGTGTAGCGCTCGTCTTCGGGGTGCACCATTACGGCCACGTCGCCCAGCATGGTCTCTGGGCGGGTGGTGGCTACGGTGATGTCACCGGAGCCGTCGGCCAACGGGTAGCGGATGTGCCAGAGCGAGCCGTCTTCCTCTTCGCTTTCCACTTCCAGGTCGGACACGGCGCTCATCAAAATCGGGTCCCAGTTCACCAGGCGCTTGCCGCGGTAGATCAGGCCTTGCTCGTAGAGCTGCACAAAGGTCTCGGTGACCGTTTGCGACAGCTTGGGGTCCATGGTGAAGTACTCGCGGCTCCAGTCCACGCTGTCGCCCATGCGGCGCATCTGGGTGGTGATGGTGTTGCCAGACTTTTCTTTCCACTCCCAGACCTTTTTGGTGAAGGCTTCACGGCCCAGGTCGTGGCGGCTGACTTTTTGCTCTTGCAGCTGGCGCTCCACCACGATCTGGGTGGCAATGCCGGCGTGGTCGGTGCCCGGAATCCACGCGGTGTTGAACCCGGCCATGCGGTGGTAGCGGGTCAGGCTGTCCATGATGGTCTGGTTGAACGCATGGCCCATGTGCAGCGTGCCCGTCACGTTGGGTGGCGGCAGCTGGATGGAGAAGTTCTTGCCCTCGGCAGCCGCAGCCGCATCCGGCGCGCTGGTGCCGCGGAAGCCGGCGATGCCGTAGCCGCGCTTTTCCCACTCGGGGCCCCAGTGCGCTTCCAGCGCAGCGGGTTCAAACGACTTGGAGAGGGATTGCAGACCCGGTTGTTCGGGGGCGGTGGGGGCGGCAATGGGGGTGTTGGCGTTGTCAGACATGGAGGTTCTTCTAAGAGCGAGCGGCGATTTTACCGGTGCAGGGCTATACCCCGGTATTTGCTATGCTTTTGATAGCTATTGGCGCATATTCAACGAGCGCTAGGGGCATATTTCATCGGTAATCCTGCGCGGGGCAGCCGGGGGCTGCATCTTCTACACTGTTGCCCAGCATTCCACAGGAGACAAACATGCCCAAGGGTTACTGGATAGGCCGTGTAGAGGTGTTCGATGTTGAGGCCTACAAGGCGTATCAGGCCGCGAACGCCGCGCCGTTCAAAAAATATGGCGCCCGCTTTCTGGTGCGCGCCGGTCGCTTTGAGACGCCCGAGGGTGAGAGCCGCAGCCGCAATGTGGTGATTGAATTCCCCAGCTACCAGGCGGCGGTGGACTGCTGGCATTCACCCGAATACCAAGCCGCAATCGCCCTGCGCAAAGACGTGTCGGTGATTGACCTGATTTTGATCGAGGGCTACGAGGGCGCGCAGCCGGGGGATTAAGCGGCTTGCAGCGCGGTCAGGCGGTGGGCGGGGCGAGGTAGGTGCCCGATTTGCCACCGTGCTTTTCCAACAGCTTCACATCGGTCATGACCATGCCTTTGTCGACCGCCTTGCACATGTCGTAAATGGTGAGCAGGGTGATCTGCACGGCGGTCAGCGCTTCCATTTCCACGCCGGTGCCGCCAGTGGTCTCGGCAATGGCCAGGCACTGGATGGCGGGCAGGGTGGTAGCAGTGGCGTGCACCACTTCAAATTCGATAGCCACGCGGGTCAGCATGATGGGATGGCACAGGGGAATCAGGTCGCTGGTTTTCTTGGCGGCCATGATGCCGGCCACACGCGCCACGCCCAGCACATCGCCTTTGGCGGCTTGCGCGTTCTGGATCAGGTCCAGCGTGTGCTGCTGCATCTGGATGCGCCCGCCCGCTACTGCTTTGCGGTGCGTCAACGGTTTGCCGGCGATATTGACCATGTGGGCATCGCCCTTGGTATCAAAGTGGGTCAGGGCGGAGCCTGCGTCTGCGGGGTTGCTCATGGTGGTGTCCTCGTTCGCAATCAATCATTCGTGTGGCGGGCAGCCTGTGTGCCGGGTGCTGTCTGTGCCTTACAGCCTGCGCAGCGCGCCTTCGATATGCGGCTCGCCGTGTGGCAGCACGTTCAGCACAAACCGTGTGCTGTCCGCCTCTTGCCGGGTATGTAAGGCCACTTCGCCCGGAATCAACAGGGGGCGCTTGAAGCGCAGGTCGATGTGCAGCGGTGCGCAGGCCGGCAGGTCGCGGCAGAGCAGGTCCACACAGCGGGCTGCGCTGAACATGCCGTGCCCGATCGCCCGCGGGTAGCCGAAGAGGCGCGCAGTGATGGCACTCACGTGGATGGGGTTCCAGTCGCCGGAGGGGCCGGCAAAGCGGCGCCCGGCATTGCCCGCCACCCCCCAGCGGGCTACGGGGGCGCCCCAGTCGGGCTGCGCGTCGGGTGGCGCGCGTTTGTCACTGCGGGGCAAGGGGGCCATGAAGGTGCTGGTCTCGGTCCAGACGGTTTCACTGCCCGTGTGCAGACGGGTGTGCAGGGTGAAGGTCTGGCCGCGCTCGGTCGCCTCCATGCCGTGCAGCTGGCAGTCCATGTCCAGCGTCTCGAAGTCGCCGATGGGGCGCAGGCACTGCATGCTGTTGGACAGATGCACTAGGCCCAGCAGGCGCAGGGGAAACTGCGGGTGGCTCATGATCGCCATGTGCAGGGGCATGGCCATGGCGTGCAGGTACAGCGGGGGCAGAAAGCCGGCGTTTGTGAGGCCGCAGACCTCGCGGTACTGCTTGAGGCGTTTGGCGTCGGCCTGGGCGCCATGCCAAGTGGCCTGAATGGCAATGCCGTGTTGTTCAGGCGCAGCCTGCGCCGGGCGGGCCGCCAACAGGCTCCGGAACAAGGCCCCGGCATTGCGGGGCCGGGAAGAAAACGCCAGAGAAATGGGGGGCGACACAGTCAGAGGCATGGTGCCGCCATTGTGCATGGCGGCACCGGCCTCAGCCCTCTGACGAGGGACAATTTTGCGCAGGGCCGACCCCAGCAAAATGCGCCCCCCGGGGGCAGCGACCCGCGCAGCGGCGGAGCGTGGGGGCCTTGTTTACTTCGCGTCAATGAGCGCCTGGATGTTGAGCAGGGTCAGCTCGTTGTCATCCGGCTTGCCCAGTGTGCGGCCGCTGGAGTAAGGGAAGTTGTTGTCGTTCACCACCACGATATGTTTAGCGTCTACCACCGTCAGGCCTTCAGGTCCGAGGTGGGGCAGCACAAAGGTTTCCTCGTTCGGCCCAAGCTTGGCCAAGCGCTGGGGATCAGCGATTTTGGTGAGGTCGATATAGGCCACCTTCTTCACAAAGCCATCGGCGTCCGCTTGGGCGAAGTCGATCTTGTAGACGCGCTTGAACTTGGCAGGGCGGGTGAAGCAGTCGGTGCGCGGCTCGTCCTTACACACGTTGCCGGAGCCTTCGGTCATGTCATCACGCTCAATAACAAGGCCGGTGGTAGCGCTCAGCATCTGGAAGTCGGCAGCCACATTGCCCGCCTCTTCAAACGCGTATTTCCACTGGCGGGTGCTGTAGGTTTTGCTGGCGGCATCCAGTTCCAGAATGCGGGTGTAGGGCTTGCCGTTGCGGCTTTCCTGGGCCTTGGTGGCACCGTCCCACAAGGGCCACTCAAACATGGGGTACAGGGTTTTGCCGTCCAGCGACTTGGCCATGGGCTCAAAGCCACCGCTGCGGCGTGCTTCAAAGCTTGCGTCGCCGGGGTAGTTGGGCAGGCGGCCGTTCATGTAGTGGTCGGGGCTGCGGTAGGCCTTCCCGCCCACCACGGTCTCCACCACGCCCAGCACCTTGCCTTGGGGGGTGACGCGCAGCACATAAGGGCCGAACTCGTCGCCGATCCACCACTCATCGCCCACCACTTGGATGGACTCAGGGTCGAAATCGATGCCGGTCAAAAAGCGCTCAGCGGTGGCTTCGTTCTGGATGGCGAAGGGCACTTTGCGGTCGGGGTCGTGCAGGAAGGTGGTTTTGAGGCGGGTGACTTCGCCCTTGGCCCAATCGGCTTTGACGTTGTGCACCATCAGCAGTGCGTCTTGCGAGTTGAGTTTGCTGCCGAAGCCGTTGTCGGTAAGGGCCAGAAACTCGGCGTTGCCCAAAGAAACGATGCCCGAGAACCCTTGCACTGATTGGCCCTTGATAGGCAGGGTGCCGCCGGATTTACGGGGGTACTTGGCATCGCCCACGAAGGTAACGCCTTCGATGCTGTTCAGCACTTCGGTGCGTTGGCGGTTGGCGGCGTTGAATTTGCCAGCGGTCTCAAAGAAGGGGCCTGCAGCCTTGGGGGCTTCCACCGTGGTGAAGGTAGACAAGGCCGCGTGGCCGGCCAACACGGCGGTCACTTCCGTTTGCGCGGACGCGCTCATGGCAGTCGCTGCCAAGGCGAGTGCAGCAGCGAGACGGGTGGGGGAAAAAGCGATCATGGTGGTCAAGACTCCCTGTTGAAGAAGGCGCCGAGACTAAGCCGCTCATATGAAGAAGCTGTGACGCTCAGCCGGGGCTTGCCACCCGTGCCCTGTGGGTAACCGGCCTTCGCGATAAACTGGCCGGCCCGCCCCGCGCAGTCCCGAATAGCCATGTTGTTTTTGATTTCTCCTGCCAAGTCTCTGGACTACGACACCCCCCTGAACGGCCAGCCACACACCGCGCCGATGTTCGTGAAGCAGTCGGCGGAGCTCATTGGCCTGCTGCGCGCGTATTCGCCGCAACAAATTGCCGAGCTAATGGATCTGAGCGACAAGCTCTCCACCCTCAACGTAGCGCGCTATGAAGCCTGGTCCCCTAAAGCCACCCAGAAGAACGCCCGCCAAGCCGTGCTGGCATTCAACGGCGATGTGTATGACGGGCTGGACGCCAAGACCCTGGGCGCTGAGGACCTGGCTTGGGCGCAAGATCATTTGTGTATTTTGAGTGGCCTCTATGGCGTGTTGCGCCCGCTGGACCTGATGCAGCCTTACCGGCTCGAGATGGGCACTGGCCTCAAGGGCCCGCACGGCAACAACCTTTACCACTACTGGGGCAGCCAGCTCTCGGACTACCTGAACACCCGCCTGAAAGCTGACACCACCCCGGTGGTGGTGAACTTGGCGTCGAACGAGTACTTCAAGTCGGTGGACCTCAAAGCCCTGAAGGGCCGGGTGGTGGAGTGCGTGTTCCAGGAATACAAAGACGGCAAATACAAAATCATCAGCTTTTTTGCCAAAAAAGCGCGGGGCCTGATGGCGCGCTACGCCATCGAGAACCGCCTGAGCACGCCTGAGCAGCTCAAAGGGTTTGATGTGGAGGGCTATACATTTGCCGCTGAAGAGTCCACGCAGGAGCGGTTGGTTTTCAGAAGAAAACAGGGCTGAGCGCCCGTTGATATTGCGCGAGGAGCTATGAAAATAAGAGCAAACGGTATCAATATCGAAGTCGAAGACAGCGCCCAGCGCGACCCCGCTTTTGCCGGCAAACCGGCGGTGCTGCTCATCATGGGGCTGGGTCTGCAGTTGATTGCATGGCCCGCCGATCTGGTGCAGGGTTTGGAGGCCGCAGGCTACCGCGTGATCCGCTTCGACAATCGCGACGTAGGGCTGAGCAGCCGCATCGAAGAGGCGGGCAAACCCAATATTTTTTGGGCCAGCTTGCAGCACAAGTTCGGCTTTACCCCCGCTGCACCTTACAGCTTGAGCGATATGGCGGCGGATGCGCTGGGTGTCCTCGATGCAGTGGGCGTGCAAAAGGCCCATGTCGTGGGCATGAGCATGGGCGGAATGATTGCCCAACGCGTGACCCTTGCAGCGCCTCAACGCGTGTTGAGCCTTACCAGCATCATGAGTAGCAGCAGTGCGAAAGGCCTGCCCGGTCCGGCGCCGGAGGTCTTGCGCGCCATGCTGCGGCGCCCTACTGGCAGCAGCAAAGCCGAGATGGTGGAGCACTCATTGCGCCTGTTTCAGGCGATCGGCAGCCCCGCCTTCCCTACGCCAGAAGACGATTTGCGGGCCCGGATTGCCCGGGGCGTGGACCGCGCTATGTACCCGGTGGGCACCTTGCGGCAAATGCTGGCCGTGGTGGCAGATGGTGCGCGCACCGCGCTATTGCCCCGCATCACGGCGCCCACCTTGGTCATCCACGGCACCGCCGACCCGTTGATTCCTTTTGCCTGCGGTGAAGACACAGCCCGTCGCATCCCGGGCGCGACCCTCTTGCCCATTGAGGGCATGGGCCATGACCTGCCCACCGAGCCTGTGCGCCGCATTCTGGCCGCGCTGCTGGCCCACTTTGACCGGAAACATTGAATGAACACCCCTGAGCAATCCCAACTTGGCAAATCTTCGGCGTATGTCGATCAGTACGACGCTTCGTTGTTGTTTCCTATCCCCCGAGCGGGCAAGCGCGCGGAGATCGGTATTACCGGTGCTGCTCCGTTTTTCGGCGCCGACATGTGGACGGCATTTGAGCTGAGCTGGCTCAACCTGCGCGGCAAGCCCCAGGTCGCGTTGGCGCACTTCACCATCCCTGCTGAGACGCCCAACATCATCGAAAGCAAGTCTTTCAAGCTGTATCTCAACAGCTTCAACAACACCCGTTTTGCCGATGCCTCCGAAGTGCTGGCCCGTTTGCGGGCGGATATTGCGGAGGCGGCGTGGCGGGGCGGCCCGGTGCAATCGGTCGGTGTGCGCTTGATTGCGGCCGAGCAGTTCGACCGCGAGCCGGTGTATGAGCTGGATGGCCTGAGCCTGGATCGCCTGGATGTGGAGTGCACCCACTACCAGCCCGCGCCTGAACTGCTGGTCACGGCGCCGGCGGCAGAAGGCATTGTGACCGAGGTGCTGGTGAGTAACCTGCTCAAAAGCAACTGCCTGGTGACCGGCCAGCCCGATTGGGGCAGTGTGCAGATCAGCTACACCGGTTTGCAGATCCAGCAGGAAGGCTTGTTGCAGTATCTGGTGAGTTTTCGCAACCACAACGAGTTCCACGAACAATGCGTGGAGCGCATCTTTATGGACATCTGGGCCCGCTGCAAGCCCGCCAAATTGACGGTGTATGCGCGCTACACCCGCCGTGGCGGGCTGGATATCAACCCCCTGCGCACCAGCCACCCGCAAGCTTTGCCGGGCAACACCCGCACCGCCCGACAATAAATTTGCTATAAAAAATATAGCTACCTGCGCAATATTTACGAGCGCTAGAGGCTGATTTCTTCAGCATGTAGCGCTTTGATGAATTCAGGGGCTGGCAGCGGTGGCCCGAACAAAAAGCCCTGTTTCAGGTGGCAGCCATGGGCGGAGAGGAAGTCGCGCTGGGCTTCTGTTTCCACCCCCTCGGCCAGCACTTCGAGCCCGAGGTTGTTGCCCATGCCGATGATGGTTTGGATGATGATCGAGTCGGTCGACTGCGAGCCGATATTCCGCACAAAAGACTGGTCGATCTTGAGCTGGTCCAGCGGCAGGCGTGTCAGGTAAGAAAGCGAAGAGTGGCCGGTCCCGAAGTCATCCATCGAGAACCGCACACCTAGGGTTTTGAGCGCGTTCATTTTTTGGATCGTGTCTTCCACGTTATCCAGTACCAGGCTTTCTGTCAGCTCCAGCTTCAAAAGGTCGGCCCGTGCGCCAGTCGCGCGCAAGATCCTGGCCACCCGGTCTACAAAATCCGCTTGCCGGAACTGGCGGGCGCTGACGTTGACCGAGAGCTGCAGGTCACGGCTCCGGGGCTGGCGCTGCCACATGGCCAGTTGCGTACAGGCTTGCTCCAGCACCCATTGACCCATGGGCAGGATGAGGCCGGTTTCTTCCGCGAGCCCGATGAACTGCCCGGGCAGCACCAAGCCGTTATCCAGATGGTGCCAGCGGACGAGGGCCTCGGCACCCACGACCTGGCCCTCTTCATTGACCTGCTGCTGGTAATAAAGCTCGAAATGTTGATCGTCCAGGCTCTTGCGCAGATCGACTTCCAGGCGGGCACGGGCCTCGATGGCGGTCAGCATGCCGGGGTCAAAGAAACAGAACGCGTTGCGCCCGTTGTTTTTGACCTGGTACATCGCAATATCCGCTTGCTTGAGCAGCTCTGCAGCGTCTTGCGCGGTATCCCCGAACAAAGTGGCCCCCAGGCTGCAGGAACTCCGGTGTTGCTTGTCTCCCAGCTCAAAAGGCTCGGCCATCGCCCGCAAAATGTTGTCGCCCACCAGGCGGGCTTGGCGCGCGGCTTCCATGGTCTCGGGGCTCAAGTCCAGCAGCATGACAACAAACTCGTCGCCGCCCAGCCGGGCGACGGTGTCGCCCTCGCGGACACAGGCTTTGATGCGTACAGCAACCTGCTGCAGCAGCATGTCTCCCACGTCATGCCCCGCAGTGTCGTTCAGGGTTTTGAAGTGGTCCAGGTCCATGAACAACAAGGCGCCACGCCGGCCGCTGCGCACGCTGGTCATCAGCGCTTGCTGCAACCGGTCTGACAACAAGCGGCGGTTGGGCAGGCTCGTGAGGGGATCAAAAAATGCGAGTTGCTCAATTTCCGCGCTCGCGCGCCGCAAGCGGGTCACGTCTTGGTAAGTGATGACAACGCCACCACCGGGGGTCGGCCGTTCGGTGATTTCAATGATCCGGCCGTTGGGGAACTCCCGTTCATGGTTATGCACCCCGTGTTGCAGCAACTCCATGCGCGTGGTGACCCACTGCTGCAGGGTTTCGCGGGGCACATCGCCTAGGGTTTCAACAGCGGTAATCATCAGCAGAGCCTCAAACGAGTGCCCCACCCGGATGTGTGGCGCCTGCCACGGGTAGATTTCCAGGTAGCGCCGGTTCCAGGTGATGACCTTGCGCTCGGCATCCAGCAGCAAAAAGCCACTTTCCATCGACTCCAGCGCCTGGTCTGTGGTGGCCTTGGCATGGCTGATCGAGCGCTGGGCACGGCCCATGCTTTCAACATAGCGCAAGCCCGCGTAGCCGGCCGCCGCAATCAAGAAGCTGAACAACAGGCTCAGCATGCCGATCAGCCGTGCCTGAAAGGTCCACTCTTCCAGCGCTGTGTCCATCGGGATGCTGACCGTGATCAGCAGGTCGTTGTAGAGCATGGGCCGTGAAGCGACCAGGGCGGGCCGGTTCTGGATGCGGGAGGGCATGGTCTGCACTGCAAACTGCGACTGGGGGCTCATCACCGGGCTCAAGGCAAGGCCGCTCAAGGACTCTTGGGGCGGCACACTGGCGAGCAGGTAGCCGTTGCTGCGTTCGATCGTGGCTTCGAGCTGGCTGATGTCTGCTCCTTGCACCAACACCGTCGTCAACAGGTTGACCGGAACCTCGGCAATCGCCAACAGCTTGCTGCCATCGGCCAAGGACAAATGGCGGGCAAACAGCAGCACCATTTCTGCACTGCTGGGGCTCAAGAGTGGCCGGCTGATCGCCAACATAGATACGGGGGGCTAAGCGCCTCATTGAGAAAGCCCTCTGGTATTTCCAGTGGCGCATCCGGCGCCGGGCTGCTGGAGCTGGCCAGAACCGTGCCTTGTGCATCGACGAGCCAGACATTGCGCACCAGCAGATTCTGGCGGGTCGCACCTTGAATCAATTTACCCGCCAACGGGCCTTCCAGCCAATCGGCTTGCATGTTCTCCAGACCCAGCAAACTGCCCATGCTCGCCAGCAGCACATCAATGCCCAGCAGGCTCCGGTTCACCGCGGCTTGGGCACCGGTCACAAAGCGGGTCGCCTGGGCTTGGGCTTCAGCGACGGCATTTTTGTGCAAATCACGGATCAGGACCGTGCTGGCTGCCAGAATCGCAAATATCAGCAGGGCGGTCACAGTCACCAAGGCATGGTGGACCTTGAACATGAATTTGGCCATCAGCGGCTGTTCGGAAAAGGCATGTCGCTGGGGACCGATCCGATGGTGCTCTCCCACATGTCGCGGCAGTGCTGATTGCAGCGTTGTTGCCAACGCGGCAAGACCGTGGTTTTGACGAGCTCCCTGACGAGTTTGATGTCGTCGGGGCTGGGGTTGATCTGGGTCATTTTGCCGGGGCGACCATGCTTGCAACTGGGGTCCCCGCGGTTGCAGGCAAGCCCGTCTGCGGTCTCACGTTCGCTGGCATTCCAGATGTCGGTCTCCAGCCTTGCGAGCTCTTTTCTGAGGAGCGCCCTCAGGTCTGAGGGCAGCGCATTCCAGGCCGTCGTATTGGCGCCGAAAATAGCCAGTCCCCAGGTAAACGGCAGGTTGTACATGTGGCTTGTGATGTCAGACAGGCCGATGGTGTTACCCGACATGGTGCCGGTGATGGCGCACTCGGTATGGCCGGATTGCAGGTGCGCCAGCATTTGCCCGAACCCCACCAAAACCGGCACGCCCCCCAAGCCTTGGATCAGGTCTGCCTGGCTGGGCGAGGAGATCCGGACACGCCGCTTTTCCAGCTCGCGGAGGCTGGCCAAGGGTTTTTTGCAGAACAAGATTTGGGCCGGATAGGTGTAAATCGCCAGGGCCTCGACGCCATGTTTTTCGCGCAGTGTTTTTTGCAGGAATGGGCGGAAACTCGTTACATGCCTTTTCAGACTGGCCATGTCCGGATTCAGGCCCGACAGGTCCATGGCGCCGAACATGGGGTACTGTGAAGTGGCGGCACTCAGCAGCGCTGTACCAAAGGGAATGACTCCCAGTGACATCAAGCGCAGCATTTCCTCGGCGGGAATGCCTGACCGGTCGAAGGGTGCAATTTCAGCGCTGTACTTGCCACCGCTCAGTCGCGCCAGCTCCTGCGACCAAAACGGCTCTTCATGTTGAACGTATTGATTTAATCCGGCCAGCCCTCCGACGACCCGGAGCTTGAGCTGGGGTGATGCCGCAGTGGTTATGGGCATCAATGCCATGGCCAACCCGAGGCAGGTCAAGAAAGCCTGGCCCAGCACCCGTGCGGCGTGGCGGCACAACTCAACGTGTAGCGTCAAGGGTGTACTCCTTCAATTCAGTCGAGGCAAGGTGACACCGAAGCGGCTTTGTGTGAGCTTTCATTATGGGGCAGGGAGTTGTATCGCCATGTCTGCCATGAGTGCCTCTGGTGGCACCGGCCTGCCGAAAAAATAGCCTTGAAAGGCATCGCACTGCATGGCCGCCAATGCGTCTCTTTGTTCCGGAGTTTCCACGCCCTCGGCAATGACGGTCAGGCCGAGGCTATGGCCGAGTGCCACCACGGTGCGGGCGATCACCGCGTCGCTCGGGTCGGTGAGCACATCCCGCACAAACGATTTGTCGATCTTGAGTTGTGACAGTGGCAAGCGCTTCAGGTAAGAGAGTGACGAGTAGCCGGTGCCGAAATCATCCAGCGAAAAGTTCACACCCAGTGCCTTGATGTCCATCATCTTCGTGATGATGCCCTCCACATCATTGGCCAGCATACTTTCTGTCAACTCCAGTTTCAGTTGGGTGGCGGGTGCTTGGCTGTGCAGCAAGGCCTTCTTCACGCTTTCTACAAAACCGGGTTGGGCCAGTTGTGCCGCGCTCACGTTGACGGCCAGGGTCCAGTGGGCCGTAGCGGGGTTGCGGCTCCATGCCGCCAACTGTTGGCACGCAGAGTCCAACACCCAGTAACCCAGGGGCAAGATCATGCCGGTTTCCTCGGCCAAGGGAATGAAGTGCGCCGGCGACACCAAACCCCTGACCCGGTGGTTCCAGCGCACCAAGGCTTCTGCCCCGGTGCAGTGGCCGCGGGCGTCAATTTGGACCTGGTAATGCAGCACAAATTCGTTCCGCTCGATACCGACTTTGATCTCCTGCGCCATTGCCGCATGGGTCGCGGCGGCGGCTTGCATCACGGGGTCGAAAAAGCGGGCCGTATTTCTGCCGGCCGACTTGGCCTGGTACATGGCAACGTCTGCTTTCTTGAGCAGCTCGTCAATCGTTTCGTGGTCTTCGAAAAACACCACGATTCCGATGCTGGGCGTGCTGTTGTGCAGGTGTCCGCGCATGCGGTAGGGTTGCGCCAGCAAATCCAGGATCTTGTGCGCCACAAACTCGGCATGGCTCGCCGCTTCGTTGGGGTTGGGGCTCAAGTCCTCCAGCAACACCACAAATTCATCGCCGCCCAGGCGTGCCACGCTGTCGCCCTCGCGGATACACATGCGCAAGCGGGTTGCCACTTGCTGCAAGAGCTCATCGCCCACGTCGTGGCCCAAGGTGTCGTTGAGCAGCTTGAAATGGTCGAGGTCCAGAAACATCAGCGCCCCATGGCGTCCGTGGCGTGCGCTGTTGATCATGGCTTGCCGGACCCGGTCCATCAGCAAGCGCCGGTTGGGCAGGTTGGTCAAGGGGTCATAAAACGCCAGTCGCCGGATTTCTTCCTCGTCGTGGCGTTGTTGGGTAATGTCCCGCAGCGTCACCACAAAGGTTTCGGGTTCTGAAAACGGGATTTTGGAGGCCGACAGGCTGATAGGCCGTAGCGCACCGCCCTTGTCGAGCCCGCCCACTTCAAAGTTGCCGCCTTGCGCGCTTTCTGCCGCATGCAGCAGTTCGAGGTGCCCCTGCCCATCTGCCGGCAGCGTTGTGCCCAAAAGGTCGTTCAGGTGCTGCGGTTGCTCGGTCACCGCATCCAACCCCATCATGCGGCACGCAGCATTGTTGAAGGTGTGAACCTTTCCTGTGCGGTCCACGGTGACAAGCCCGTCCACCATGCTGTCCAGAATGGCTTGCCGGTACAGGCCTGCAGCGACCAATGCGCGTTGGTCCCGCTGGATTTTTCGTTCGTTTTTATCGCTCTCGATCGCCAGGCTCAATAAATAAGCACTGCGTCGCGACGCTTGTAGCTCACTGTCGGTCGGAACGCGGGGCTCCCGGTAATAGTTCGCAAAAGTGCCGAGCACCCGGCCCTTGGTCGAGCGAATTGGCATGGACCAGCAGGCCCTCAGCTGATGCTTTGCGGCCAGTTCCCGATAGTCGGTCCAGAGCGGGTCGTTGGCTATATCGGACACCACCACTTCTTCACCGATGAACGCTGCAGTGCCACAAGACCCGGTGCGGGGACCAATAGGGGTGCCATGGATGGCTTGGTTGTATTCGACCGGCAGGCTGGGCGCTGCGCCGTGCAGCAGATGCCGCTCTTCCTCATCCATCAGCAACACTGAGCCGATAGCCCCCGGAAAGATATGCTCGAAACGTGCAATAAATTCCGACATGATGTCCACCAGAGGCACGCTGGAGGCCAGCATCTCCAGCAGGCTTCTCTCGGCCGCGTTTTGCTGCTGCAACTGGTGCTGCTCGGTGACGTCGATGCTGGTGCCCACCACAAAGGCGGGCTTGCCGGAGGGGTCAAATACCGGCGTCAGCGTTGTTTGGATATGCCGCGCAGAAAACTCGCTTTCCAGCTTGAACAAGTCCTCTTGGGTGATGGTTCGCCCTTGTTGAAAGGCCTGCTGGTCTTGCTCGGTAAAGAACCGGATTTGCTCCGCGTTAAACCCGGTTTGCGGGTTCCCGTTGCCCGCCGGAGCGCCCAGCTGGGTCTGCCACGCCTTGTTGACGTAAATCAGCTCTCCAACGGCGTTCTTGATGAACACCGGCTGTGGGATGGCATGCAGCAGAGCTAACAGCGCATCGTGATCCAGCGTCGCGAGTTTGGAGAAAGGCATATCTTCCAAATCATGGTGGTTTGCATCCCTATGGTAGCTGGAATACCTGGATGGCCCGGGCAACGGAAGCGGTGCTGTCTGTGAGTCCGTCCGCGGAGGCGGCAGACTCCTCGGCCAAGGCGGCGTTTTGTTGGGTCACGGTGTCCAGCTGGGTCACCGCCTCGTTGACTTGGGCGATCCCGATGGCCTGCTCCTTGGCGGCATTGGTGATCATGTTGATGAGGTTGCCCACTTCCTGGACCTGGGCCACCACATGGTCGATGGTTTCGCCGGCGCTGCGCATCTGGTTGGAGCCTTCAGAAATCTGCTCGGACGACTGGGCAATCAGCTCCCGGATTTCTTTGGCGGCTGTCGCGCTGCGCTGGGCCAATGCCCGCACTTCGCTGGCCACCACCGCAAAGCCCCGGCCTTGCTCACCCGCACGGGCTGCCTCAACGGCAGCGTTCAGCGCCAGGATGTTGGTCTGGAAGGCAATCCCCTCGATCACGCCAATGATGTCGCGCATTTTGCTGGAGGAGCGGTCGATCTCTTCCATGGACTGAATCACTTTGTGAACCACCTCGCCGCCGTTGGATGCGGCTTGGGTGCTGCGCGCGCTTTGCTCGGCAACACGGCTGGCGGTGTCTGCGGTTTGTTTGACCGTGCTCGAGAGCTCTTCCATTGAAGCTGCAGTTTCTTCCAGGCTGCTGGCCTGGGATTCAGTACGCCCTGACAAATCCATGCTGCCCGATGCAATCTCGCTGGCAGATTTGGTCAGGATGTCCACCTCTTCGCGCACATCCCCCACCACTGCGCGCAGGTTGATTTGGATCTGGCGCAGCGCACCGATCATGTCGCCCAAAGGCGGCGGATAGTCGCTGTTAACAGAGCTGCGCAGGTTGCAACCAGCAAGGTCATAAGCGAACTGTTGAGCCGCTCCCATTCCTGCGGATAAGCGAACCCTGAACCATGTGAGCACCCCTGTAGCCCCCACGACCAACGAGGCGAGCTGCGCCCAGAACAGCGTGCTGCCTTGTAGGCCCAGGAAATCCGGAACCATGCCAAGGCACACCATCCCGACGAGCGCCAGGCCCAGGCGGGTGGTCAAATTCATCCGGCCCAAGGCACCAGCCCAACCCCTGATTCCACGGTAGCGGACGTGTCCGCCCCGCAAATAGACGGTGGACTTTCCTGACTTTTCTTCATCCCGCAACTGCGCGTAAAGGGCCTCGGCCGCGGCGATTTCCTGACGGCTTGGTTTGACCCGCACCGACATATAGCCCTTGGGCTTGCCGTTTTCCAGAACCGGCGTGACGTTGGCTTGCACCCAATAGTGGTCACCGTCTTTGCGTCGGTTTTTCACCAGGGCGGTCCAAGGGTGGCCGTGGCCAATGGTGTTCCACATATCCCGGTAGGCAGCAGGCGGCATATCCGGATGGCGCACCAGGTTGTGGTTCTGGCCGATGAGCTCTTCGTAGGTGAATCCGCTGGTCTCCACGAAGGCGTGGTTGCAATGGGTGATGACGCCTTTGCTGTCGGTCATCGACACCAGCATTCGATCGGCGGGATAGTCGTACTCGCGCTGAGTCACCGGTAAGTTCACACGCATTGATCATTCCTCCTGGAGCTAGTGGTTTGGCTTCTGTCAATACAGCTTTATTTAGCATCCGTTGACCATTTGAAGTCAATGCAGATAAGCGTTCGATTCACTCGCTTTATGCGTTGACTTGATCTTGGTCAATTTCAAAAGCCGTGCACGCAAATTCCATGCAGCCAAAAGCTAAGATATGTGCTACCCGCAGCAGAACTCGTTAATGAGGTTGGCCAAAGACTGCGGCGTACTCAGTCGAAAAGCCAACCGGTCTCGGGGGTAGCTTCACTCTTCTCTGAAGCGGCGTGCGACGGGTCTAACGCAGCGAGTGCGCCCACTTTTACCCCCAACAGCCTGAGCCGGCGTTGCAGTGGAGCGCGTTTGAGGCATTGGCCGGCAATACGGCGAATTTCTGCCGCGTCGGCGGTGTAGTGCGCGATGGTCATGTCGCGGGTGACGCTCTTGAAGTCGTCAAAGCGCAATTTGATGCCGATGGTTTTACCCACGTAGCCTTTGCGCTGCAGGTCCTCGGCCACCTGCTCGCACAAGTGGGTGAAGATGGCTCCCAGTTCGGCCTTGTCGCGCACCGCATGCAGATCACGGTCAAAGGTCGTCTCGCGGCTCATGCTGACCGGTTCGCTCTCGGTTTCTACCGGCCGGTCGTCTTGCCCGTGGGCCGCGGCGTGCAGCCAGGCGCCGGTGCGGGGCCCAAAGGTGTCCATCAGCCATTGCAAATCTTTGGCGGCCAGTTGGCCAATGGTTTCGACGCCGTGTTTTTTGAGCTTCTCGTCGGCTTTGGGGCCGATGCCATTGATTTTGCGACAGGCCAAGGGCCAAATCATGGTTTCCAGGTCACTCTCCTGGACGATGGCAATACCGTTGGGCTTGTTAAATTCGCTGGCCATTTTGGCCAGCAACTTGTTGGGCGCCACGCCTACCGAGCAGGTGAGGCCGGTGTCATCAAAAATTGCCTTTTGGATCAGCTTTGCCAAGCTCCTTCCCCCTTGGCGCTGGCCGCCGGGCACCTCGGTAAAGTCGATGTACACCTCATCTACCCCGCGGTTTTCCATCACCGGGGCTATCTCGGTGATGATGGCCTTGAATCGTTGTGAGTAGTGCCGGTACTGCGCAAAGTCCACCGGCAACAAAATGGCCTGCGGGCACAGCTTGGCCGCTTTCATCAGGCCCATGGCCGAGCCTACGCCGAACTGGCGCGCGGCATACGTGGCGGTGGTAATGACGCCGCGCCCGGTGTAGCCCTCTAGAAGGGGGAACTCTGCGACCGGAATGTCGTGCAGCGGCGTGTCGGCATGCTTGACCAAGAGTGCGTCATCCGCATGCCGCCGCCCGCCGCCAATCACCACGGGTAGCCCTTTGAGTTGCGGGTAGCGCAGCAACTCGACCGAGGCATAAAACGCATCCATGTCCAGGTGCGCAACACGCCGCACAGATGCGGCAGGCGGGGCAGGGGTGGTCAGATCGTTCGGCATTTCGGCGAGCATAGCAAGCGATGGCGGGGTGCAAACCGCTCAGTGGTCTAATAGAGGGCAGGGAGATCCGGGGCCACTAAAACACAAAAACGCCCCAAGCACTGAAAAAGCGGTGTCGTGATTCCACAGTCTTTTTTGAGTACGCGACGCAGGCGTTTGATAGGCAGCGGTGCGCTTGCCGTGTTCGGCAGCGCTTTTGCCCGGGCCAGCAATGCAGCAGAAGACCGCTTTGCCCGGTTCAGTGGGCAAAGCGTGTCATTTTGTGTGCCTGATCACCCCCACTACGACGCGATGCTGCGTTTGCTGCCCCAGTTCACCGCAGAGACCGGCATCAAGGTGAACGTGGCCCGCGAAAACATCTTGCGCATGAAGCATGTGCAAATGGCGGGAATGGCCAAGCCCCAGTCGGAGTTCGACCTGGTGACTTACATCGTCACCTGGAAGAGCGAGTTTGTGAAAAAGAACCTGTTGTTGCCGCTGGAGCCCTTCTTCAAAGACAAGCAGCTGGCAAACCCCGACTACGCTTTTGGCGACCTGGTGCCGCGCTATGTGCAAAACATCGGGCTGGTGGGCGGCCCCAAGGGCTATTTGCCGGGTCCGGGGGCCCGCCTTTACGGTTTGCCGTATGGCGCTGAAACCTCGGTGCTGGCCTACCGCCGCGATGTTTTTGAAAAGCATGGCTTTGCGCCCCCACGCACTTATGCCGAGCTCTCGGCGCTGCTCGCCCCTTTGCGTGAGCGGACCGGCATGGCGGCACTCACCTCACGCGGGCAGTCCGGCCACAACTGTGTGCACGCGTGGTTGCTGCACCTCAATGCGCTGGGTGGCCAGGTGTTCGACGAGCGCTGGATGCCCCTTTTCCACAAAGCGCCGGGTGTGCAAGCGCTGCAATTGCTCAAACACATTGCAGACACCGGCCCCAAGGGCATGGCTAACTTTTCGTACAACGACATGCTCTCGAGTTTTCTGCAGGGCGAGAGCGCTATGTACCTCGACTCAACGGCCGTGTTCGGCGCGGTGCGCAACTCTCCGGCGTCCAAAATTGACGGCAAAGTCAGCTATGTCTTGCACCCTAAGGGGGTGCAATACGCCTCGCAATCCGGCGGGCTGGGCCTGGCGATTCCCCGCACCTCCGCCCGCTCGGAGGCCTCGTTTTTGCTGATGCAGTGGCTGACCTCCAAGGCCCAGGACAAGGCGGTGGTCAGGCTGGGCGGCGGGCCCACCCGGGTGTCGACGATGGAAGACGTGTCGCTGGTGCGCATGTTCCCTGAGTTCGTGACCCTGAAAGAGCAGCTCCGCTACGCAAGCCCTGATTGGCGCCCCATCATCCCCGAGTGGGACGAAATCAACACCGGCCCCTTGGGCGCCGCGGTGCACCAAGGCCTGACCGGCGCCAAGCCGGCCATCCTTGCGTTAGGTGACATTGTGCGGCGTGTCAACGAAATCATGACTGCAGCGGGCTACCGCTAAGCCGCACGCGCCAGTTTCAGTAGGTGCCCGGCACCAGAATGTTGCGGTCCACGTTTTGGATGTTGGTGTGGCCGCAGAAGGCCATGGTCACGTCCAGCTCTTTGTGGATGATCTGCAGCGCCTTGGTCACTCCGGCCTCGCCCATGGCGCCCAAGCCGTAAACCATCGCGCGGCCGATCATGGTGCCCTTGGCGCCCAGTGCCCAGGCCTTGAGCACATCCTGCCCGCTGCGGATGCCGCCATCCATCCAGACTTCGAGTTGGTCGCCCACGGCCGCCACGATGGCCGGCAGTGCGCTGATGCTGCTGGGGGCGCCGTCCAGCTGGCGGCCGCCGTGGTTGCTCACCACAATCGCATCGGCACCGCTCTGGGCGGCCAACACCGCGTCTTCTACATCCTGAATGCCCTTGAGGATGAGCTTGCCGCCCCATTTCTCTTTGACCCATTTCACATCGTCCCACGACAGGCGGGGGTCGAACTGTTCGTTGGTCCAGGCGGCCAGCGACTTCATGTCGCTGACCGACTCCACATGTCCCACCAGGTTGCGGAAGGTGTGGCGCTTGGTGCCCAACATGCCCAGGCACCAGCGCGGCTTGGTGGCCAGGTTGATGATGTTGCCAATCGTGGGGCGGGGTGGCGCGCTCAAGCCGTTTTTCAGGTCTTTGTGGCGCTGGCCGATGACTTGCAGGTCCAGCGTCAGCACCAGGGCACTGCAGCGCGCGGCACGGGCGCGCTCGATCATTTTGGCCATGGCGTTGCGGTCCCGCATCATGTAGAGCTGGAACCAGAAGGGGGCGCTGGTGTTCTCGGCAATGTCCTCGATAGAGCAAATGCTCATGGTGGACAGCGTGAAGGGAACGCCGAACTTTTCGGCAGCCCGCGCAGCATGGATCTCGCCATCGGCGTGTTGCATGCCGGTCAGGCCCACGGGCGCAATCGCCACCGGCATTTTGGCCGCGGTGCCCACCATGGTGGTGGCAGTGGTGCGGTTTTCCATGTTCACGGCGACGCGCTGGCGCAGCTTGATCTTCTGGAAATCTTCTTCATTGGCACGGTATGTGCCTTCGGTCCAGGAGCCGGAGTCGGCGTAGTCGTAAAACATGCGGGGTACCCGCTTTTGGGCCAGAACGCGCAAGTCTTCAATATTCGTGATCACAGGCATGCAAAGTCTCCTTCATCGTTGCGGCATCGTAGTCCGCAGGCGATGGTTTGCCCGTGAAATCCACCCCGCGGCGCGTGAAATTATTGAAATCACCCGCTTCGCACTAGTCTCGGGCCTGCTGTGGGGCGCCGTGGCGGCCGGTGCCGAGCCGCCTGCGGCAGCATCCCCACCATCACCTTCACCCCGTGTGTCTGAGTTCGCCTGGGTCGGCACCGTGGCTGGGGTGGAGCCCGGCGGCTTGGTGCGCATTGCCTTGCCGGCTGATGCGCTGACCCGCCTGCAAAGTCGCGCCGGCCACGATGTACGGGTGCTCAACGCCGCGGGCGAGGTAATTCCCTATGCCGTGACAGGCGGCGATGCGTCCCAGCGCCCCCGCCACGCGGTGCAGACCCGGGCCTTCCCCTTGTCATCCACGAGCATCCAAGCGATTGCCGACCTGCGCTCCGAGGTGCAGCTGCTCGCGGCCCTGGACCTGAAGGGCGTGTGGCCCCGCAACGCGCTGGTGCATCTGCAGCTAGCGGTCAGCCACAACCTGCAGGACTGGACCCCGGTGCCGGTGAAGGGGCCCGTGTACCGGTTTGACGGTGCCGACTCACCGGTCAACACCGTTCTCGAGTTGGAAGAGCCACTGGCCGCAGAGGGGCGCTACTTGCGGATTACCTGGCCGGGGCACACCGGCGTCAAGCTCGCGAGCCTGACTGGGCGGGTGGCGGGCTTACGCGTAGCAGCCAGCCCGGTGCGCGCCGAGTTAGGCGCAGGTGTTGCCGATGGCACCTCGGGGCTGGTGTGGGCTTTTCCGTTTGCCACACCAGTGAGCGCGGTGCACCTGCACATGCCCCCGGGCGGCGAGCCGGTGCCCCTGCGCATCTCGGCGCGCGTCGACCCTGCGCAGCCGTGGAAGTTGCTGGCCTCCACGGTGGTGTACCGCGATGCGCTGCCGGGCGGGCAAGGCATGAACCCGCCGCAGCCTTTGCCAGAGATGCCGATCGCGCAGATGCGCATAGAGGCGGGCAACGGGGTACCTTTCCCGGCAGGGGGCCTGCGGCTGACCGCCGAGCTGGCGCCCTTGCAGGTGCTGTTTCTGGCCACAGGCCAAGGGCCTTACACCGTGGTGGCGGGCAGAGCTGGCACCGCGCAGGCTGCGGTAGAGCTGGCGAGTCTGATTCCCGGGCCGGCCATGGTGCCTGACATCGTGCCGCTGCGGCCCGTCAAGCAGCTGCGGGCGGTGCTGCCGGGTGCCCCCCAGTTGTGGGCCGCATCGCTCATGCCTGCACAGTGGGTGCTGCGCGGGCCGGTGTTGTGGGCGGCACTTTTGGCGGCGCTGGCAGTGCTTATGGCCGCCGTGTTGGGGCTGTTGCGGCTGGCGCGCCGCCCTTGACGCCGGCGCCCCGCACCTCCAGGCGCACCTGGTCGAGCACCTTGCCTTTGGCGTCCACGATCTGAATCACATGCCGCCCCGGCCAGGGCAGCCACAGGGCGGTGTTGCCTTTGGCGACTTGTTTGCCGTCGATCAGCCAGCGCAAGTTGCTGCCTTCGGCCTCCAGGCTCAGTCGCTGGGCTTGGGGCGGGATGTCGGGGTCCAGCGCGAGGATGGTGCCGTTGGTGGGGGCCGTGATGCGGGCCGTGCCTGGGCCACTGATACTGGAGATTTTTGAATCATTTGGGCCTCTGGCGCTCGTGGAGTATGCGCGAGTAGCTCCTTTTTCCATAGCAAAACTGCTCTGCTCGGTGCCGCTGATGAACCACTCGCTACGGGGCGCTTCACCTTCCACCGTCACCGTTTTTTGTACCAGTCCCGCGGGTGGCTGGGGGGCGCGGCTGTTGCGTTGGCGGTGCAGCTGGTTCATCACCGCTGCCCAGATGGGAGCCGCGCCGGTGGTGCCACTCACGTCCCACATGGGCGCGCCGTTGGCGTTGCCCACCCACACGCCTACGGTGTAGCGCTGGCTGTAACCCACGGCCCAGTTGTCGCGCATGTCTTTGCTGGTGCCGGTTTTGACGGCGGCCCAGAAGCGGGTGGCTAACACGCTGTCGGTGCCGAAGGTACGGGCACGCGCCATCGGGTCACTGAGGATGTCGCCCACGATGAAGGCGGCCCGCGCATCCAGCGCCGGGCTGAAGGGCGGATGCGTGCGGCCCACGGTGAGGCGGGTGGGGCTGGCCCGGCCGCCATTGGCCAGGGTGCGGTAGCTGTTGGTCAGGTTGAGCAGCGTGGTCTCAGCACTGCCCAGGGCCAGGCTGTAGCCAAAAAAGTCGCCGCTCTCTTTGAGCGGCATGCCCAGTCGGGCCAGCTGTTTCTGAAAAGCGTCGGGCGACACCATGACCAGCGTGCGCACTGCAGGCACATTGAGCGAGGCGCCCAGTGCCGTGCGGGCTGACACCCAGCCTTTGAACTGGCGGTCGTAGTTTTGCGGGATGTAAAGGCCACCACTCGTCTGGATCTGGGTAGCAGAGTCTTCGAGCAGGGAGGCGGCGGTGATGCGCCTCTCTGCGAGCGCCTGCCCGTACAAAAATGGCTTGAGCGTGGAGCCGGGCTGGCGCAGCGAGGTCACAAAGTCCACCTCGGGCGCGGCGCTCAAGGGGCCGCTACTGTTGACCCAAGCCAGCACCTCGCCGCTGGCGTTGTCCAGCACCAGGGCGGCTGCATCTTCCACATGGCGACCGGCCAGCTCGCGCAGCTGGGTTTGCAGGGTGAGTTGGGTAAAGCGCTGCAAGGGCGCGCTCAAGCTGCTGCGCACCGTGGTCGGGGCCGAAGCACCCTCGGGGCTTGCCGCACTCGGGGGGCGCAGCAGCTGCCGCGCCACATGGGGGGCCAAGCCCTCGCTGGCGGCAAACTCACGGCGGCTCAGGGTGCCAGACACCATCAGCGCGATGGCGTCGCAGCCGCTGGCCGCGCTGGTAGTTGCTGCTGTCTTTGATGTTGACGTGGATGTTTCGGCAGGGGCCTCCAGGCTGCTGAGTACGCTGCAGGCGCGCTGTGCCACTTGGGTCTCTTTGGCATTGGGGGCGCGAATCAGGGCGGCCGTGATCGCGGCCTCACGGTTGTCCAGGCCATGTGGCGCTTTGCCAAACAGGCTGCGGCTCAGCGCATCAATGCCCACCAGCTCCCCGCGGAAGGGCACCAGGTTCAGGTAGGCCTCCAGAATCTGGTCTTTGCGCCAGCTGCGCTCCAGGCTTTGGGCCGAGAGGGTTTGCCCCACTTTTTGCACCACACTGCGGCCGCCACCACCGCGCCGCAAGTCCTCATCCAGCAAACCCGCCAGCTGCATGGTCAGTGTGGATGCACCGCGTGTGCGGGTGTTCCACAGATTGCCCCAGGCCGCGGCGGACACGGCCCGCCAGTCCACCCCGCTGTGCTCGTAAAAGCGCTTGTCCTCGGAGAGCACCAGCGCCGTGCGCAGGGCGGGCGACACATCGGCCAGCGCCACCCATTGCCCGCGGCGCACCGTGGCATCGGTGCGCAGGCGGTGCAGCACTTCGCCTTGGCGGTCGAGCAGCAAGGTGTCTGAGGGCCTGTAGCCAGCCTTTACTTGCTCAAAAGTGGCGTTGGCGCATGCGGATCCTGCGCTGGTAGCTATCAAAATAGTAGCAATAACCAGGCGCAGCTTGTCTGTAGCCTTGGTGACCTTGGGCACGGTGTGCCGTGGCCGGTCTGCGTAAACTGTGTTGATCTGCAACCCACCCACCTTTTGCTCTTATGTCTAACGCCGCACCCTTGTTCCAGCCCTTTGCCTTCAAAGGCTTGAAGTTGGCCAACCGCATTGTCATGGCACCCATGACCCGTTCTTTCTCGCCCGGCGGAGTGCCTACTCCGGCCGTTACCGAGTATTACTGCAAGCGCGCTGCTGCCGCGGTGGGGCTGATTGTTTCTGAGGGTACGGTGGTGCAGCGGCCGTCAGCCTCTAATGACCCGGATGTGCCGCACTTTTGGGGCGATGCCGCTTTGGGTGCTTGGCAAGACGTTATCAACTCAGTGCACCAGGCCGGTGGCGTGATGGCGCCGCAGCTCTGGCACGTGGGCGCTGCCCGCAACCCCCGCACCACCTGGACTGCGCCACCGCCGATTGACTCGCCGTCGGGCCTGTCCCGCCCCGGAAAAGCCTTTGGCGAGCCGATGACGGACGAAGCCATTGCCGACACCATCGCCGCATTCGCTAAAGCCGCCGGTGCCGCCAAGCGCCTGGGCTTTGACACCATCGAACTGCATGGCGCCCACGGCTATTTGATCGACCAGTTTTTCTGGGAAGGTACTAACCAACGCACCGACAAATACGGTGACGATTTGGTAGCCCGTGGCCGCTTTGCGGCTGAAATTTTGAAGGCCGTGCGCGCCGAAGTGGGGCCCGACTACCCGGTCATCATCCGCCTGTCGCAGTGGAAGCAGCAGGACTACAACGCCCGTATCGCCCAGACGCCTGACGAAATGGCCGCTTGGCTGCAGCCACTGGCGGATGCGGGTGCCGACATCTTCCACTGCTCGCAACGCCGCTTCTGGGAGCCGGAGTTTGAGGGCTCTGACCTGAACTTTGCCGGCTGGGCCAAGAAGCTTACCGGCCGCCCCACCATCACCGTGGGCTCAGTGGGCCTGAGCGGCGAGTTCATTGCCTCGTTTGGTGGCGAAAGCTCCAAGCCTGCTTCGCTGGATGAGTTGATGCGCCGTTTCGACCGCGGTGACTTTGATTTGGTAGCCGTAGGCCGCGCGCTCATCAGCGACCCGGACTGGGCTCTGAAAGTGCGCGACGGCCGCATGTCCGAGCTGTCGGACTTTTCGCCCGCAGCGCTGGCCAGTTTGGTTTAACGGGTACCCGCCCGGGGCTGCAGCCGTAGCGTTGCAGCCCCCGTGCTCACGCGTGGGCTTCTTGGGCGCTTTCCAACACGATGTCAATCGCCTCTGGCTTGTGCAGGTAGTAGCCCTGCACAAAGTCAATGCCGATCTCGCGCACGCGCTCCAGCACCTCGGCCCGGTCTACAAATTCCGCCACGGTTTTCACCCCGACGACTTGGGCCACCGCTGCAAAACAACGGACTGCTGCGTCGTCCAAAGGGTCGTCAATGACGTCGCGGATGAATTGCCCATCAATCTTGAGAAGATCAACGCTCAGGTTCTTCAGGTAGCCAAAGGATGACGCGCCGGCCCCAAAGTCATCCAGCGCAATGCGCAAGCCGAGCTTTTTGGCTTGCTCGACAAACACACTGGCATCCGCCATGTTGGTGACGGCCGCAGTTTCGGTAATTTCGAGGCAGATCCGCTGGCAGATGGCCGGGCCGGCGTTTTGCAGCATCTCAAACGCCTGGCGGTGGAATGCCCTGTCGCCGATAGATTGCCCCGAGAGGTTGACGCACAAGGTGTCAATGCCTGACAAATGCGGCGTCTCCCGCAGGCACTGGATGGCGTGTTTGAGCACCCAACGGTCGATGCGCGAGGCCAGGTGGAATCGTTCTGCCGCGGGCAGGAATGCGCCGGGTTGCACCAGGCTTCCGTCGGTCTCGCGCAAGCGCACCAGCACTTCTGCATGGAGACCATGCACGCCATCGTCCAAGGCGGTGATCCGCTGTGCGTACAAGACGAACCGGTTTTCGTCCAAGGCTTGCTCAAGGCGGGCGGCCCACTGCATTTCGCCATGGCGGGCGTGCATTGCGAGGTCGGTGTCAAACCAGGCGTGCACCCGGTTGCGACCTGCGTCTTTGGCGGCGTAGCAAGAGATGTCTGCAGCCTGCATGGCAGCGGCGACATTGGCCCAGCGGTTGTCCACCGGCACCAGGCCAATGCTGGTTCCGATGCGGAATCGTTTGCCGTCATGGATGAAGCGGAAATCGTCCATGCGCTCACAAATTTGCTGGGCCACGCGTTGCGCATGCTCTGCGGAGCAATGCTCCAAGATCACCCCAAACTCATCACCACCCAAGCGCGCCAATGTGTCACGGGTGCGAACCACCTCGCTCAATAACTTGCTCACTTGCTGCAACAGCTGGTCGCCCACGGAGTGGCCGCAGGCATCGTTGACGAGTTTGAATTGGTCCAGGTCAATGAACAAAAGCGCGTGGTTACTCCGGTCCTCGTGGGCCCGGTTGAGCACATTGCGCAGCCGCGTTTCAAACTCGGTCCGGTTGACCAGGCCGGTGAGGGCATCGTGGGTCGCACGGAAACTCATTTCGCCGCTGAGACGGCGCTGTTCGGTGACATCGTGAAACACCAACACAACGCCCAGAATCTCGCCGCTGTCGCTGCGGATGGGGGCGGCCGAGTCTTCGATACCGTACTCCTTGCCTTCGCGGGAGATCAGAAGAGTTTGGTGTGCCAAGCCGGTGGTTTTCCCTTGGGCAAGGCAGGTGGTCACCGGGTTTTCTGTAGGGGCGCGGGTCTCTTCATTGACGATATGGAACACATGCCCGATGGGCTTGCCCTTGGCTTCGGTGTTCAGCCAGCCGGTCATGCGCTCTGCCACCGGGTTGAGCCAGGTGATCTCGCCTGCTGCGTCGGTGGTGATGACGGCGTCGCCGATGGACTGCAGGGTGACACGCAACAACTCGTGCTGGCGTGCAAGGTCTGCGCTGATGTTGTGCAGTTTGGTGATGTCTTGAAACGTGCCGACCAAGCGCACCGGTGCGCCTTCGTGGAATTCAGCAGCGCCCACGGCGCGCACCCAAATCTCGGTGCCGTTCGCTTGGGTGAAGGGGAGCTCCAGGTCCCAGCCCTGGCCGGTTGCCATCGCCGTCTCGACGGCGGCTTGTATCACCGGCCTGGCTTCTGGCGCGTAGAAGTTGATGGCTGTGGCGACTTCCGGCACAAAGTCAGGGGGCACCCCGTGAATTTCATGGGTCTGGCCTGACCAGACGAGCGTGCCTGTGGCCAGGTCCATCTCCCAGCCGCCCACGCGCGCCACTTGACCGGTGCGCTGCAAGCGCTGCTCGCTTTGGCGCAGCGCGTCGTCCTGGCGTTTGCGTTCGGTAATGTCTTCTACTGAGCCCACATAGCCGGTTACGTGGCCTGACTCGTCTTGATTGGCCCGCGCCCGCGCGCGCACGGTGCGTACTTCTCCGTCGCCGCGCGAGATGCGGAATTCCGCGTCAAACTCAAGCCGCTGCAGGGCGGTTTGTTGCCACTCGGTGAACACCGCACCCTTGTCATCGGGGTGCAGGGCCTGCATCCATCCGTCGCCCAGGCTCTGGTAGTAGTCCAAGCCGTAAATCTCTTGCCAGCGGGAGTTGGTGTAGGTGCAGGCACCTTGCGCATCGGTTGCAAAGACGCCGAGGGGGGACACCTCGCTCAATGCCCGGAAGCGCAATTCGTTCTCGGCCAAGATTTGCGCCGTTTTTTGAGCTTCCAGATGCAGCTGCCGCTCGTGTTCAATGGCACGGCGCCCTTCGAGCGCATGCACGGCGGCGGCGGCCAAGTGGGTCAGAATTTCGCGCTGTTGCTCCGTGAGTTGGCGGGGTACGCGGTCAATCACACAAAAGGTGCCTGCACGGGTGCCGTCACCCAGCCGCAAAGGGGCGCCTGCATAAAACCGGATGTCCGGGTTGCCGGTGACCAAGGCGTTGTCGGCAAAGCGCACATCTGCGGTCGCGTCAGGAACCTCCAAAATCTCATCGGCCAAAATGGCGTGCGCGCAAAACGCGAGTGCGCGCGGCGTCTCCGTGACGCCGGGAAGCCCGACATTGGCTTTGAACCACTGGCGCTCTGTATCGACCAGGCTGATCAACGAGATCGGCACATTGCAGACCACAGCCGCTGCTTGCACCAAGGCGTCGAATGCCTGCTCGGGCGCAGTGTCAAGAATGCCGAGGTCGTGAAGGGCTGCGAGTCGTCGGGACTCGTTGTCCGGAAGGGGGGCTTGTGGCATGTCTGCAGTACTCGGAGAGCGACAACCCGAGGGCGTCGCGTTTGACTAGATTTGCGAATTTAACAATTTTTCAGAGACTTTGGGGGATTGAATGCCGACATCACCTTGAAGCTAGCTCTTTTTGTTTATCGGCAGAACCGCCCCTTCGCTGAAACACAGCGCCGAACTGCTCACAGCCAATAGATGGCTGCTAACCCCAGTACCGCGGGAACAGTCTGGATGTACAAAATCCGCACCATCACCGTCACCGCACCCCACACACCAGCCACCGCCACGCAGGCTAGCCCGAAAGTGGCAAATGCCTTGGCAATCGCCGGGTCAGGGTAGACCAAGCCTAACAAAAGGGCAGCGGCCAAAAAGCCGTTGTAACAGCCCTGGTTGGACATGGCCGCCTTGCGCGACTCCACCTCAGCGGGCGGAATGCCAAATACCTTGACCCCACGGCTCTTGTAGAGCACGGTTTCCAGCAGAAAGATGTACACGTGGATCAGGCAGACCAGCGCGATGAGAACTTGGGCGACTATGGGCATGGAGGTATTCCGGTCGATGGAGTAGATTGATGGAGTGAGTTGGAGAATACATAATCATGTTATGTTTGTAAAGCGCGCCCTTATCATCTTCGCTAGCCATGACTGAAATACCCACCAAACGCGACGGCCGCAAAGAAAACGCCAACGCCACCCAAGCCGCACTGCAAAGCGCCGCGTTGCGCTGGTTCAGCGAGCAGGGCTTTGAAAAAGCACCAGTGGGCAGCATCTGCGCGGATGCCGGCGTGACTGTGGGCGCGCTGTACCACCACTACGGCGACAAAAAAGGCCTGTTTGCTGCGGTGGTGGAGCAGGTGGACGCGCAGCTGGTGCAAGCTGCCATGGCAGCAAGCCAAGCCGTCATTCAAAAGGGTGGCGGTGCTTGGTATGCATTTTTGGCCTCCATCGACACCGTGTTGCAAGCGGGTACGAATGCGCCCATGCGCCGCCTGATGTTGGTGGACGCACCCGCGGTGCTGGGTGCACAGGTGTGGGGTGACATCCGCCAACGGCAGGGTTTAGGCGCCATGCGCGGCAGCATCGCCGCCATACAGGCACATGGCATTTTTCAGGGGCACGATGCAGAGCGCTTAGCCCGCATCGTGTTGGGCGCGCTCTATGGCGGCATGGACTCCCTGCCGGACGATGAAGCTGGGGTGCAAGACGCGTTGGCAGACACCCGGCAATGCCTGGTGGCCATGCTGGAAGGTCTACGAAACAAGGATGCTCTCGCTTAGCCCAACATTTTGAGCACCTGACAGGTCAGAACTGCAAGTACAGAGAGGCAGTGCGTTCAATGTTCGTTGGGTATCTGCTGACTCAAAGTAATTGTTTTCGGTGTGTTTGGTTGTATCCGATAGCAGGATCGTTACTTTTTAGATTGCGGATGAATTCGCTCTCCATTCTTCGAATTTCAAGTTTGTCCATCGATTCGAAGAGGATTTGCTTCCTGAGCACGAAATCTTGAAGTTCAGCTTTGGAGAAATCTTTCTCAACCAGTGAGTTGTCCCAACTACCAAAGTAACTCAGCGAGTGTCCTAAGCCTCCTTCGTCTTTGCCCACATAAATTTTCCCGTTTGGAAAAGTAATTTTGTAAGCCACGTAAAGAAAGAGCCTTGCTTGATCGCATGAATTCATTTCACCCCCACCACTTTTACCCGCGCATTCGGCGCCTCCCCAAACATCTCCGGCGCGTACATCGCTTCCACGCGTGAAGGTGGCAGCGAGAACTCACCCACGTTATTCAAACGGATGGTGTATTCCATCTTCACCACGCCCTTTGGCAAGTATTCGTAATAGCTGCGGAAGGACTCGAAGCTGCGTTCCTCAAATGCCGGCCAACCGTCGCCCTCGCGTTTCTCGCCTTGAGTGGCGATCTCGCTGTCCCGGCCCAGGCCGCTGCCCAGAATCGTGGCGCCGGCGGGCACGGGGTCGGTGATGGCGACCCAGGTCATGTCGGCGCTGGCGTTCACTTCGATGCTGATGCGCAGCACGTCACCGCGCGTGTAGCTGCCGGCGGGGAGGCTCTTGTTGGCCTGCTCCACGGGTGTGATGGTTTTCTTGATCTGGTAGCCCGCAAAGAACGGCGCTTTCAGTTGCACCGCTGCTACGGACTGCAGTGTGAGCCACGGCTTGCCTGCGCCCTGGTGGGTCACGTTCAGCGTGTCTTTGGCTGCAGTTTTGCTCCAGGGCAGGAACATGGTGTTGTTTTTCAGGTTACCCGGAGATGCGGGCGCGCCAAACATCGTGGTCTGGTGCGCAGCGCCGGATGCATCGGTGGTCTTGATGCGTTCTACCTTGCTCCAGTCCACGCTGGCGGTACCCGTGCTCATAGATGCCTTGGTGCTGCCTGCCACCGGCACCGCTTCAAACTTGGAGCTGAATCTCTCCAGTGCCAAGCCGCCCCACAGGTTGGCCGTGGTGGTGTGCCAGGCGCCGTTTTGCTGGCGGCTGATGAAGCCGTTGGCCAGGCGGCCCATGTCGTCTTTCCAGGCCGGGTCGTCGAGCACGCTCAAGATCAGGCGCGCGGTGTTCACGTCGCCGTTTTGCATCAGCCACCACCAGTAGTCGTCCTTCTCGCTGCTGAAGATCATCTTGGTGCCCTGGTAGCTGATGCGGCTGCGCAGGATTTGGTTGGCCTCCGCAATACGCTTGTCACGCTCGGGCACATCGGTCACGCGCTTCAAAATGTTGAGCCAGTCAATCACCGCATGCGTGGGCCACTGGTTGGGTGCGATGGTGATGCTGTTGACCATGCGGCCCTGTGCCTTGCCGTAGCGCGACAGGGCTTCGATAGCTGCCAGCTTGCGCATGTCCAGGTCTTTGCGTGGGCTCCAGAACTCACGCTGGATGCGGCCTTCCACAAAGGCAATCAGGCCACGCTCCATGGGCGCGCGAATTTCGTCGCTCAACGCAAACGCCGGATCAATGCTGGCTGCCTCATGGGTCGCGGCCAGCAGGTAGGCGGTCAGTGTGTCGCTGCCGCGGTTGGCCTCTCCATCGCGCGGCGGGAAGTAGTTTGCCAGGCCGTCGCTGTCCAGGTAGCTCGGTATTTGCGCTGCTACGGTTTGCCACAGCTTGCCGTCGCGCAGGCCCACGCTTTTGCTGGTCTTTTGCTCCAGGCAGGCAAAGGGGTAAAGCGCAAACCAGTCTTTCACGCCCGGCAGGCCTTCGGCCAGCTTGGGCTGCAGCGCCATCTTCAGGCCACCACGGCCGGGCAGGGCGTCGGCAGGCGCGTTGACGTCCATGGTGAGCGGGCCGTCAATTTGCACTAGTGTTGCTTGTTGCACGGTGAGCGGCACGGCTGGAATGATGCGCTGGCGCGCCTTCAGCGCATCGCGCGCGCCGCTGATGGTGTCCTTGGCTTCGATTTCCCACAGGATGGCTTCATTACGCGTCAGTGCAAGCTGGGCCGGTGCGGTCACATTCCATGCAACCTCACGGGCATCTCCCGCAGGTATATCCACGGTTTGTTGCTCTAAATTTAATAGCGTGGCGCGCGGAGTTACCAGTACCTTCATGGCCTGCTTGGTGGTGTTGCGCAGGGTCAGCTGGGCGCGGTACTGGTCGTCTTCGCGCACCAAGGGCGGCAAGCCGCTGATGATCTGCAAATCTTGTGTGGCGCGGATGCTGGTGCTGCCGGTGCCAAACAAGCCGGTGGAGGCATCGGCCACTGCCCCGATTTTGAAAGTGGTGAGCGCATCGTTCAGCGGCACCGTCACTTGGGCTTGGCCATTGGCGTCCAGCTTGACCACCGGCTTCCAGAGCAGCAGGGTCTCCAGCAGCTCACGCGCACCGCTATGGCCGCCACCGCCACCGGGTGCCACGGCCTTGCGGCCATAGTGGCGCCGGCCGATGATTTCCATTTGCGCGGTGGACGTTTCCACGCCCCAGCTGCGCCGCTGCAACATGGCGTCGAGCAGGTTCCAGCTGCGGTTGGGCATCAGTTCCAGCAGGGCCTGGTCTACCGCGGCCACGGCCACTTCGGCGTTGGCAGCCGGTTGGCCGTTGGGCAGCTTGACCGTGATGGTGACCTTGGCCTGGCTGCGCACGGCGTAGCTTTCTTTGTCAGCCTTCACGCTCACCGCCAGCTCATGGGCTTTGGTGCCCACGCGGATTTCGGCTACACCCAAGCGGAAGGCGGGCTTGCTCAAATCCACCAGTGCGGTGGGCGCCACGTACTCCCGCCCCTCGTACCAGAAGCTGGTCCACCATTCTCGCGGGGCCTTGTAGCCCCAGGTGAAAAAGCTGTACCACGGCACCTCGCGCAGGCGGCCGCGCAACACCAGTGCGCTCACATACACATTGGGGCCCCAGCCTTCTTGAATCTTGAGGTGGATGGTCGGGTCCTGGCCGTTGAGCTCCACCACCTCGGTGTGCACAATGCCTTCGCGCTCCACCGCTACCAACGCGGTGGCAAAGCGGAAGGGCATGCGCACCTGGAAGTTGGCCGTCTCGCCAGCTTGGTAGCTTTTCTTTTCGGGCAGCAGGTCGATGCGGTCGTTGTTGTCGCCACCGAACCACAGTTCGCCTTGCTTGGTCACATACACGCTGCTGGCCGCCTGAATGCTGTTGCCCGAACTGTCTTTGGCGGTCACCACCAGCTCGACCTGACCGGCCTCGTTGACCTCGGTTTCGCACAGCAGCAGGCCGCGGGCATCGCTCTTGCCGGAGCAGACGCTACCCAGTTCTTTGGTGCTGGTTTTGTTGTCGTAGGTGTAGAAGCCGCCCACCATGCGCTTGCGCGTGGTGGTGGTGGTGCGGGCGGTAGCTTTCACCTCCAGCGCCACGTCGGCTTGCGGCTTGCCGGACAAGTCCAGGGCCAGTGCGCGGAACTTGATCTTTTGCCCGCTGGAGACCCAGCCCTCGGTCTTGATGCCGGCAATCACGCTGGCAGGCCATAGAGTCTGGGTGCTGCGTATGGTTTGCACTTCGCCGTTGGGGTCGGAGTAGGCGGCTTCCAACAGCAGGTCTTGCGGCTGGCGGCTCTTGGGCACATCGGCAATGGTGAGTTTGCCGCCGCCGTTCTTGTCCAGGGTGATCGGCATTTTGTCGGCGATGACGCGCGCATCAGCGCTGGCAGTGTTTTCTTCTTCGCCTTCATCTGAGCGGGCTTGCTGCCCGGCCTGCGGTGGCGAAAAGCTGAACTCGTTGAAGTCCGCAAAGCTCAGGCCCTTGGCCCGCACCAAGGCCGATACGCGTACCGGCAGGTTGACCGCGCCACCACCGGACACATAGTTGATCTGCACATCCACCGGCACCTGGGTGGCGTTGACCAAGGGCTTTTTCTCGGTGGGGGTGACACGGCCTTCAAGCACCGGCAGGCGGAACTCTTCGACCCGGAATTCGCCGGTGTAAAAGTCCTGCCGCCCATTGCCACGGTTGCTGTTGGTGAGCTGCACCTGGTAGGCGCCCAGCTTGGCGCCTTGGGGGATGGAGAAACTGTTTTCTGCACTCAAGCCCCCGGTGGCGGTTTTACGCCACTCGAGTTGCAGCGCGTATTGCTGGCCGCTGCCCATGTGGGTGATGAGTAGGGTGTCCGGTTTGGCATCCGGCAATCCGAAGCCTTTGCTAGTCTGGGTGCGCAGCACGTGCTTCATGGACACGGTTTCGCCTGCGCGAAGCAGGGTGCGGTCGAAGATGGTGTGGGCGACTTCGTCGGGCAGGGGCTGGCGGCTGGTGGGCACGTTGAAGCGCCAGGGTTCAATGCCGCGGTTCCAGTCGCTCCAGGTAAATGCCAAGTCTTGCACCGTGCCTTTGCCATCGGCCGCAGGCTGGGCGGCGCGAGCGCTCACAAAATAGGCGCTGCTGTAGTAGCCGTCTTCCCCGTTGCAGCGGGGCGCTTGGGGCGACACGCCATTGAGGGTAGCAATGCCCCGGGCATCGGTCTGGCCACGGGCCACTTCTTGGCCCCGGCAATCGGACACCACGACTTGGGCACCGGCCACGGGCTTGCCCTTGTCCAGCGATGTCACCCAGGCGAGCGCATTTTCGCGGCCTAGCTTGAAGTGCACACCCAGGTTGGTCACCAGCGCAGCGGTGCGGACATACATGGTGCGGCTATCGCCATAGCGCGCGTCCAACAGGCTGGTGCCCAGCTTTTGGGAGGCGATCTCCACCACATGGAAACCTGGGGTGAGGGGAATGCCCACCACCTCGAAGGGGCGTGGGTCTTGGCTTTGGGGCTGGGGCAGGTCCAGCGTTTTGGCGCCGGGGCGGCCGTCTAAGAGCGAGAGCATGCGCGTTTGCACATAGTCACGGTCATAAGGGGTAGACGGCTTGGGCAGCTTGGCTCCCAGCTCGCGGGCGGCCTGGCTGCGGGAGATATTGGTTTCGTCGTAGCGCAGCACCTTGCGGTACCAGGCAATGATGTCGGCATCGGTCCCCGGCTGGAAGGTGCGCACCTTGCCGGTAGGCACCTTAGTCGCGGCGCCTTGTGCTGCAGATTTGTCCTGCTCGGCGTTCAGACCCTTGACCTTCAGCGCTGCTTCGATGTTGCGCAAAGTCACCGGCAGCATGGCCACGCCATCGGGCTCGGCAAAGCGCTCCACGATGCCGAAGGGCGAGGCCGCAAACTTGGCCAGCGGCGGCATGGCAGCGGTCGCGGTTTTGAGCGGGAAGCTATCCGCATTGCGCAGGGTGCGGCCGGACGCGTCTTTGAAATCTTTGGGCAGCGTCAGCGTCAGCTGGGCTTGTTCGGGCAGGCCGCCTTCAAAGCGCACGCTGTTGACCACGTTGTCTTCGTCACCGCTGTCTTCTGCCAGCACGGGCTTGAAACTGTTTTTGCCGTCACTCAGGCGAATGGCTTGCAGCAGCTTGGCTGACACGGGCGCATTGAAGCTGAGCTGCAGAGGGCGAATGGGCAGGCAGGCAGCCTGGGCGTTTTCCCGCTCGCAGCTGAAGTTGGCCGCAAAGGGCTCGCGCACCTGGTAGGCAAACTGGCGCTCCACCGTGTTGGGCACACCGGGGGTGGTGCCGTTGGCCGGCGTGGCCACACCCTTGCCGAACATCACACTCACTTTGGCGGATGACGACAGGCGGCGCGCGCAAGTCATGGTCACATACGACAGCGGGTCAGCCTTGGCGTACCCCTCCAATCCTTGGGCCTCCAAGAGCGCCGCGCGCTCTTTGCCCTCAAGCAGGCGGATGCTGATCTTTTCTCCCAGGTCGGATGCCTTGCACCACACATTGGCTTTCACGCTCTCCAGCGTGGCAGGGCCGCTGAGCTGGAGAATGAAAAATTGCTCTTCGTCAATTCGTACCCCTTGGTAGGGCTGGATGCTGCGTACAAAGGGGCCGCCGCTATTGAATTTATAGCTGCTGGCGCTCGTGATATCTGCGCCTTTGGGCGATTTGAACCCTGATTTGACTTGCACCGTGCAGCGCACCCCGGGCGGCAAATCGCGGTCGAAGTCGTAGGCCCACACCCGGTCGTTCACCCAGCGGCCGGTGCCTTGGGTGACTTGGGCGTCGCTGCAGCTCAGGGTGAGCGGGGCTTCGGCCTTGGGGTCGCCGAAGTTGACGGCACTCTCGTCAAACTTGGCTACCAGCTGGCGCACCTGCGCCACTTCGCCCTGTGGCGAAAGGCTGACGATTTGCAGTGCCTGGGCGCTCCAGGCAGAGGCCAGCAAGCCGCAGGCCAGGGCGATGTTTTTTATGTGCATGGTCGCTCCCCGAAAAGTGCGCTCAGCGTAGCCGAAAACAGAGGCTGTCAAGTAACCATCCGGCGCGGTTTGACGGCCGGTTTGGGTTAGATTCAAAATCAGTTGTAACGAGTTGAATCCAAGACGTACTTGGCTGCGTACTGGGCTCAAGAATTCATTTTTTTGTCTGAACCTTCAAACTGGACGCGCCCATGAAACATTTACCCACTGCCATCGCCCTCAGCGCTGCCGCCCTGTGCGGCAGCGCCTTTGCTGACACCGGCAAGCTCTTGCTGACCGGGGGCGTGAGCTCTATTGACGGCGCAGCCGGCGGCGGCCTGACCCCTTGGGCCACCATCGGCACCAACGCCACCGAAGGCGAAATGGGCATCTCTGCCCACGTCAGCCGGGCAACGGTGACCGACTACCAGCTCACCACCATGGGGGTGACGGTTGCTTTTGACGACCGGGTGGAGTTGTCGTACGCGCAGCAAGATTTCAATGCATCGCCCGTCACGGCGCTGAATGGCTTGGGCTTTTCGGTGCAAAACGGCCAGCGCATCAAGATGGATGTGCTGGGTGTAAAGGTCAAGGTCGCGGGCGATGCGGTGCTCAACAGCGACACCTGGATGCCACAAATCGCGGTGGGGGTAGAACAGAAGTCGGTAGATGCCGGCTCCATCAAGCCCGTGCTCGACTTTCTGGGTGCCAAAACCAGCGGTACCGACTTTTATGTAAGCGCTACTAAGCTCTTTCTGGCCAATAGCCTGTTGGTGAACGGCACCTTGCGCTACACCAATGCCAACCAAAACGGTCTGGTGGGCTTTGGCTCCAAAGACCCCGGCACCAACAGCGCCAGCTGGGTGCCCGAAGTGTCGGTGGCGTATTTGCTGAGCAAAAACGTGGCCATCGGCGCCGAGTACCGCGCCAAACCCAACAATCTGCGTGCACTCGGCATGGCTAACAAATTGGACGAGGGACTGCAGGAAGACGCATGGAAAGACCTGTTCATCGCTTGGGCGCCCAACAAGCACACCTCTGTCACCTTGGCCTATCTGGACCTCGGCCGCATCCTGCCGGGTGTGACCTCCAGCCGCAACCAAAGTGGTTACTACCTGTCTGCCCAGTTCGCGTTTTAAGCCGCACCCAAACACACGCAAGGAATCGTTATGAAAACACTCGCAATCGCCGCCCTGGTCGCCCTGAGCAGTTTGGCCACCTTTAACACCCATGCCCAAACTGCAGCCCCCGCTGCAGTGGCCAAAAATGACGCGCTGTACCAGGCACTGGGCGGCAAGCCCGGTCTGCAAGCTTTGATGGATGTGTTTGTGGCCGGTCTCAAGGCCGACAAACGTATCGGCGAACAGTTCAAAGACACCAAGTCTTCCTTCCTGGCCTCTCAACTGGTGGACCAGGTGTGCATGGTGACGGGCGGCCCCTGCAAATACGACGGTGCCGACATGAAGACCGCGCACGCTGACATGGGCATCACCCGTGCCAACTTCAATGCGCTGGTGGAAGTGTTGCAAGTCTCCATGGATGCGCGCAACATTCCTTTCAGCACCCAAAACCAGTTGCTCGCCTTGTTGGCGCCGATGCACCGCGACATCGTGACTGCCAAATAACATGCACATTGCCAAATTCAAGCCGTGCCTCCGGGCCGCAGCGGGTGCCATTTCTTTGCTTTGTGTGGGTCTGGCAGGGGCTGGCACCTTAGAGGTGCTGGTGCTCGACCGTGACGGCAAGCCCACGCCGGACGCAGTGGTCATCGTGCTGCCTGCCGCCAAGGGTGCGCCCCGCAACCCCTTGGCCATGACCGCCGTGGTCAACCAGGAGAAGCAGCAATTCACGCCCGCAGTCACGGTAGTGGGTGTGGGCGCGAAAGTGCGCTTCACCAACAGCGACCCGTGGAACCACCACGTGCGCTTGGGTACACCGGGCGCGCCGGTGGGGGCGTCGGACGGGCAATCGGTCATGCTGGAAGGCAAGCAAGACGGCAAACCGGCGAGTTCGGCGGTTTTCACCATGGACAAGCCGGGCGCCTTGGGCGCAGCCCTGTTGGGCTGCTTTATTCACAGCCGCATGGGTGGCGCCGTGTATGTGGCGGAATCGCCCTGGACCGTTAAAACCAACAGCCAAGGCATGGCCATCCTAGAAGACGTGCCCGAGGGCGCTGCCAGCATCAAGGTGTGGCACCAAGCCCAGTTGGTGGAGAAAGCGCCGCTGCAAGTGAATGTGCAGTCGGCACCCGCAAAGGCTACTTTTCAGCTGGATGTAGCGCCGAGGCGGCGTAGCTAGAGCCTGCTCCCGCATGACCCGCCGCCATAGAGCGGCGGCTCATGCAGTGAACTTGGTGGCGAAGCACCGGTTCACTCTTCAGCAGGCGTGTTGGTATCGAGGTCGTTGCGCACACAGTTACGGCCTGAACGCTTGGCCAGATAGACCGCGCGGTCTGCTTCCATGATGGACTCGGTCAAAGGGCGATGCGCCTTCACCTGCGCGACACCTATAGAGATAGTCACTGGGAGGGGGTCTCGGTTGGACTCCACGGCGATACGGAGTTTTTCGGCCACGATCATGGCTTTCTCGCGGCTGGTTTGCGCCAGGCAGACCACAAATTCTTCGCCGCCCCAACGGATCAAATCGTCGTCTTTGCGAAGCGTGGTTCGCATCAAATGGGCCGTCTTTTGGAGCACGGTGTCGCCCACTGCGTGCCCATAGGTGTCATTGACATTCTTAAAGTGGTCAATGTCGATCAACATCACAAAAGACGCCGGGCCGGTCTCAGACTGGCGCTCCATGCGCCGCTCGATACCGGGCATTGCGTGCCGGTTCATCGCGCCAGTGAGGGAGTCGGTGAGTACCGTGGTTTTGAGCGTTTTGACTTCGGCAGAGGAACTTAGCACCGAAGAAAACAAGTTGCCCAAGGCCTGAAACAGACCCACGCCCATCTGGTCAAAGTAGTCGGGCGTGCCGGTGTAGACCACAAAAATCCCGACCTCTTTGCCGTCTGGGGACGACAGCGGGACAGCGAGTGAATTCGCAATGCCGTACACCGTAGCTGCCTCCCGCCAAGGCGGGAAAGGGGAGTCCGGGGTGATGCTGAATGACTTGATCTGCTGCCCCGTGAGCACCGAGAAGGCGGGGCCGTTCTCGGTTAACGGGTCTCGCAGCACTTTGAGGTTTTTGGCGTATCCGTGGGCCGCACCCGCATAGACCTGCGGGAAGACAAGCAATGAATCCGGATGGCCAAACCAGGTCCACGCCAACAAAATATGCTGGCTGGACTTGCACAGGGTGTCGCAAAAAGCGGCCACCACAGACAACTCACCGCCGAACTGAATCAGATCCGCTGCGCTGGAGATGATGGTCTCCGCAATCGCGGAGCGTTCTGCCGATACGTCTAAGGTCCGGTTCATGGAAAAACCCTGCTTGCAGTTGTCTCGTTTTAGGCCACCTTACAGCATTTTTTGAATCAATGCACCTTTAAAGAGCACCGGGCCGGTCGGGCCGCCTTCACCCGGAACACCACCTTTGGGCTCTAGGCTGATGGCCAGGGTGGGGACGTCGCGCACATCGTTCTCACCGGCAGTCAAGCGCAGTAATTTTTCTCCGCCCAACACACCCAGCGATTTCGGGCCGCTGCCGGGCGGCAAGGCCCAGAGTTGCAGAGATTTGTCGCCCGCTTCCTGGAAGCCGCCGACCCGTTGCAGCGTCAATTTTTTGCTTTTCGGGTCAAAGGTCACCAGCATCGAAGCGGCAGCCTGGTTGTCCGCCAAGACCGCCACGTATTCGATCTGCGGAGTCGCTTGCAGCTGGGTTTGCAGTTTGGCAATCTCGCTGCCCATGTCTTGGCGCAAGTTGACGCCAACTGCAATGGCCGCCACCGTGGCAAACGCACTGGCCGCGCTGATGCCACGCCAGACGGTGAGACTACGCAGCCAGCCTGTGAACAGCCCCGGCTTCTCGTTGGCTTCGGCAGTTGCCGCTGCGGTGCGCCGGGCATAGAGCTGGGCTTGCTCGCGGTCGGCCTTGACGAGGTTGTCAATGCGCGTCCAAACGGCGGAGTCGGGTTGCACACTGGGTTGCAATTCGTTGATGCTGGCAAAGCGGCTTTGCCAAATCAGGGCAGCGGCGCGCACCGGCGCTTGTTCGCGGGCCATGGCCTCAAAGCGGCGGCGTGCACCGCCGCGCAAGGTGCCCAAGGCGTAGCTGGAGGCCAGTCGCTCCAGCAGTTCAGGGTGTTGATGAATTTTCATGGGGTGCCTTCAGGCAAAACGGGCCATGCACGCGCGGAGCTGGTCGAGCCCGCGGCGTATCCATGTTTTAACGGTTCCCAGCGGCAACTGCAGCTGGGTGGCAAGCTCGGAGTGGCTCATGTCGCGGATGTAGGCGAGGTTGACCACTTCCCGTTGCTTGTTTTCAAGGCGACTCAGGCACTGATTCAATGCCCACGCCTGCTCGCTGGCGAGTGCGGTGTCCATGGGCGTGGGGCCTTCACCGTCGAGGGTGTCGGCCAGCACATCGTCAATTTCCTGGGTGAGGTGAGAGCGCTCCGCAGCGCGCCGGCGCAAAAAGTCCAGCGCACGGCTGCGGACGATCAGCCCCATCCAGGCCATGGGCGGGCTCAGGGTGGCTGAATACCCGGGGGCAGATTTCCAGATGTTCAAGAAAGCCTCCTGCAGCACGTCTTCGGCGAATTCGCGCTGGGTGACCACGCGCAGTGCCAAGCCGTAGAGCTTGCCGGCGCATTCGTCATACAGGGCCTTGAGGGCTTGGGCGTCCTGCTGGGCAATGCGTTCCAGCAGACCGATGAGCATGGTGTCGTGGTTGTCAGCATTCATTCCTCCATTGTCAGCTAGAACTCGTTGCGGTTTGTGGCACCCATGTGGATGAGCACCTGTAAACAGTACGCACTAACCCTGAACCCGGATTCACGAAAGTTTTTTTAAAAAAGTTGAATCCGATCCATCAGGCCGGTGCGTATTCGACTCGAGAGCTAGAAATTCTGGTCTCACTGGATTGCACAACCATCAACCGAAAGGAATCCGACATGACTTCCATTATTCAAACTGTGAACGCGACTTCTATTGCATCCCGCCGTGGCTTCCTGGGCCGCACCGGCACCCTGTCCGCAGTAGCGGTGGCTATGTTGGCTGGCAAAGAATCTATGGCTCAAGGTATGGGCGGCGACACCTCCAAGGACGTGAGCATCCTGAACGTGGCACTGGGTCTGGAGCACGAAGCCATCAACGCCTACCAACTGGGCGCTGGCAGCGGCTTGCTGCAGAAGCCGGTGTTGGACGTGGCAGTGCGTTTCCAAGCGGACCACAAAGCCCACCGTGACGCACTGATTGCCACCATCCAAAAGCTGGGTGGCACACCGGTGATGGAAAAGAAGCTCGACGAATACGCCAAAGCCCTGAAGGCAGACACCCTGCGCAACCAAGGCGACGTGCTCGACCTGGCAGCCCGCTTGGAGCTGGGCGCGATCAACGCTTACCTGGGCGTGATCCCTGCGTTTGGCAACAAGGATCTGGCCAAAGTGGCAGGCCGCTTGGCTGCTGACGAGACCATGCACTACATCTTGCTGAACAACGCCATGGGCCGTCCGCTGCCTGCCGGTGCTTTGTCCTTCGGTGCCTAAATGAAAGCGCGCACCCTTTCGATGTGGTGCGCCTTGGCGTGGGCCTTTGCTGGGCCTGCGCTGGCGCAGGCACAAGCAATGGTCCCGTCGGTAAGCCGTGGGCAACAGCTGGTTGAAAGCCGTTGCTTCGGTTGCCATAGTGTGGATTCCAACCGCATTGGTCCCGCATTGGGTGGCGTGGTGGGCCGTAAAGCCGGTAAGGCCGAAGGCCACGACTATTCAAAAGCCCTTGCGGCAGCCACCCATACCTGGACGGTTGCGGGCCTCAAAGCATGGTTAACCGACCCCGAAAAGGTCGTTCCCGGTCAAGAGATGAACTATCGCTTAGACCTTGCGCAGGACAGGGAGGATGTGGTCGCCTACCTCGCCACATTGTCCAAACCCGCCCGTCCCTGATTTTTTAAAACGTTTCTTCTGTCACAGGAATTTTTATGCAAACACGTACCGCTCTCTCCCTGATTGCCTTGGCTGCACTCACCGCTTGCGCCACCCAGCCGATGCGCGCACCTTTTAACCAGGCAGACCTGCCCGCCGCGGTGCAAGTGCCCGCCGGCAACAAAGTGGCCCTGGAGCACGCTGCCGCTGGCGATGTGAATTACCAGTGCCGTGCCAAAAAAGACATGGCTGGCCAGTTTGAGTGGGTGTTTGTGGGGCCTGATGCCGGTCTGAAAGATCGCAACGGCAACATCGTCGGCAAATACTACGGCCCACCCGCCACCTGGGAAGCCAACGACGGCTCCAAAGTGACAGCTACCCAAGTAGCCGTGTCCACGAATGGCACCGCCAACCTGCCATTGCAACTGACCAAGGCCAACCCAGCCACCGGCATGGGAATGATGCAAGGCGTGACCTTTATCCAGCGCGTGGCGACCGTGGGCGGCGCCGCTCCAAGCGCTGCATGCACCAAGGCCAACGAAGGTGCCAACCAGTTGGTGCGCTACACCGCTGACTACATCTACTACAAGGCAATGTAAGTACGTTGCTATCAAAATAAGAGCTGCTGGCGCATATATGTAGTGCGCTAGCGGCTCTTTTTATGCCTGAAAAGAGGGGGCTTGTGTATGTGGAGTTGCCGGGTTTAAGCTGAGGTTTGGCGAACCCAGAAATGCATATCATGCGTTTACCCACCTCACTTCTCAAGCCGAATGTGACGCTGACCAGCAGCGAGCTGAGCATTTTGTTCAGCCGGCTCTTGCGCACGACGACGGCTGCCAGCGTCTTGTACCTGCTGGTGAGCCCCTTGCTCGGCAGCAACATCAACACACTGATTGCGCCAGCGCTCATTTCTATCGCCGGTCTGGTGTGCATCGGTTTGCAGTCCCGGGGCCGGTTCAAGACAGCCATCGCCATGTATGCGTGGATGCTCTGGAGCGTGGTGGCCCTGCAGTCCGCGATTCGTGGCGGGGCACTTAACCCGATACTCAATGTTGATTTGATCGTGATCTTGGTAGCCGGCTGGCTGCTTGGCATGCGCCACGCGCTGCAGTTAGCCATAGCTACGGTGCTGTGGCTCATTGCGCTGCCGGTGCTGCAAGAGGCCGGTTGGATTCACCCGGAGCCCGTGACCAACCCATGGGGCATTTTGTTGGCGCAGGTGGTCATATTGACGGGCGGTTTTTTGTCATTCCGGTTGGTGTTGGGCGCATACCAAGAGCATGTTCAGAATGTGCAGACGCTCAATGCATCACTCGCGGAAAAGTTGGGCGACTTGTCCCGCCAGGAGGCTGCGCTGCGCGAGAGCGAGCAGCGGGTCAACCAAATTTTGCAAGCCAGTCCGCTGCCCATGTTGGTGAGCGAGTTTGAGCAAGGCACCTGCCTCGAGATCAACCCCGCGTGGGAGCGCTCGTTCGAGCGGGCCCGCAAGGATGTGATTGGTCGCACCGCCGTAGAGCTCGGGATGTGGCGTGACGAGTCTTTGCGGCGCGTGTTCAAACAACAGTTTGCCGACAAGGGCCGGGTGGAGGGGTTCGAGGTTCGCCACGACTTGCCCGGTGGTGGGGTACGGACCTTACTGCTTTCGTCCGAGCGTTTTTCGTACGGTGGGCAGTCTTGTGTGCTCACCATTTCTGTAGACGTTACCGAACGCAAGCGGCTCGAGCAAGCGCTCATGGACCTGAATGCCAACCTCGAGCAACGTGTGTCAGAGCGCACCCGTGCCCTGGACGAGGCGAATCAACATCAAACCCAGACCATGGCGAATTTGCAACGCGCGCAAGACGAGCTCATCAGCATCGAGAAGTTGGCTTCTCTGGGGAGTTTGGTGGCCGGCGTTGCGCATGAACTCAACACACCCATCGGTAACGCGCTGATCACCATCAGTGCGTTGCAAGAAAAGAGTGAGCGCGCCAGCCGGGAGGTGATGGCCGGCAGTTTGAAAAAGTCCGCGTTTCAAGAGTTCATGCACAGTTTGGTGGAGGGCACCACACTCTCGCGCCGCTCTTTGGAGCGCGCGGTGAATCTCATTGGCAGCTTCAAGCAAGTCGCGGTGGACCAGGAGTCCGAGCGCCGGCGCACCTTCGATGTCCGCGAGACGGTGCACGAGGTGGTAGACATGCTCAGACCCAGTATGAAATTTCAGCGGCATCAGCTTTCCGTGGAGATACCCGAAGGTTTGCTCGTGGAGAGCTTCCCCGGCCCCCTGGGGCAAGTTGTCATGAATCTGGTCAGCAATGCCATGGTCCACGGTCTGGCAGATCGGGCGGATGGTGCAGTGCAGGTGAGTGCCGCAAGCGCGCCAGACGACAAGTTTTTTGTGTTAACGGTGCAAGACAACGGGTGCGGCATAGCGCCAGAGAATTTAGCCCGCGTGTTTGATCCGTTTTTCACCACACGCTTGGGGCAGGGCGGATCAGGCCTGGGCTTATCGGTCAGCCACCGCATCGTGACCCGCATTTTGGGTGGCCGCATCAAAGTGAGCTCGGTGCTGGGGGAAGGATGTGTCTTCGAAATGACCCTGCCCAAGGTGGCGCCGCAGGTGGTGAATTAAGCCGGTATACTGGTCAAAAAAACAGTATCCCAGCGCACCTAGCGGAGGCTCCATGCTCAACGACACTGCCGCGCCCAACGGGCTTTTTACCGACGATGGCCACACCGCACGTTGCGTCTGGTGCCGCAGCACGGCTGAATACCAGCGCTATCACGACCAGGAGTGGGGTTTTCCGGTGCACAGCGACACGCGCTTGTTCGAGAAGATTTGCCTCGAGGGCTTTCAGGCGGGCTTGAGCTGGCTCACCATACTGAACAAGCGCGAGTCCTTCCGCGCCGCCTTTGCAGGTTTTGACATGGACAAAGTCGCCCTGTTTGATGAAGCGGATGAGAAGCGCCTGCTGCTGGACGCCGGCATCGTGCGCCATCGCGGCAAGATTGCTTCCACCATCAACAACGCCAAAAAGGCTCAGGAGCTGCGAGCAGAGTTCGGCAGTCTGGCGGCCTACTTCTGGGGCTTTGAGCCTGTCAGCGGCAGCCGCCCGGCCACCATTACCCACCAAACGCTCAGCGGAGTGACCACCTCGCCGGAATCAATCGCACTGTCCAAAGACTTGCGCAAGCGCGGCTGGAGCTTTGTGGGCCCCACCACCATGTATGCCTTCATGCAGGCCATGGGGCTAGTGAACGACCACCTGGAAGGCTGCCACGCCCGCGAGCGAGCCCTGCAAGCCAGAGCGGCCTTTGTGCCGCCCCGCAAGGCTTAGGCCGCGGCTCCGGCAATCGCTGCCAACAGGGCGTCGTGGCCGTTGTAGAGCGCGTCGCCACGCACCAGGCGAGCGCCGCTCGCGCCGTGAACCACCATGGCCGGCACGCCTTGTGCGCCATGGGCCTGCATGAGGCGGCGGGCTTTTTGCACGCGGGCATCGTGCTGGAGTTGCAGGTCTGGGTCCTGGCGGGCCAGCAGGTCGGCCGCCGCCGTCAGGCCCTTGGCCCGCAAGATGGCCTCCACCCCTTGTGGCGTGCAGATATCCAGGCCATCCACGTAGCGAGCTTCTTGCAAGACCTTCAGGGTTTTCAGTTCCTCGGCCGGGGCCGTTTGTGCCACCGCAGTCAGGGCGGCAGAGGCAGCGGATGAGTCAAAGCGAGTGCCGTGCTGGCCCAGCACCTGGCTGCGGTAAGCGGCGCTGAAGGTCTGGCCGGTGAGCTTTCCGATGCGTATATCGTTCGACCACGCAAAGTTGGCGAAGTCTGCGCTCATCACGCGCCCGCCCCCACTGAACAAGCCGGTGGGCGCGAGCCCCAGGGTGATCGTCGCTTCCTGCCCCAGGCGCTGGATGGCAGGGGAGGCGCCGTAGCACCAGCCACACAAGGGGTCGAACAAATAGGTCACTGTGGTGGACATGGGGTGGAGTTCTTTCAATGGTTGTTAAGCGTGGCGGCTGCGAGCGCTTGCTCAAAAAGGACGATCTCTTCCTGCAGGCTACCGCGGCTGCGGAAGTGACGGGCGGCGCGGTTGTACCAGTTCTCGGCGTCTTCCAGATCGCCTTCCTGCAGGTGCAAGATGCCGTGCAACCAGGCGCCCAGCATGGAGTCGTCCTTCTGCACCCGGTCATGGGCGGCGTTCCAGCGACCCGCGTTCAGGTCTTGTAAAACTTGGTAAACAAGGGACATGTGGGCTCCTGGGTGCAGGGATGGATGCCATGCCTTACGGCATGGCGACGGGATTTACCACTTCATTTCGCCGGTGTTGACCTTGGCGCCGATGTCCAGCGACAGGCCACCGTCCGTCAGGGCAGGGTAGGCCTGCTTCATGGCGGGGATCAAGGTGGCGCTGGTCTTGTTGGCAGCGAGGTTTTTCTCGAAAGTCTGCAGATAGTCTTTGGTGAAGGCAATGGTGCTTGCGTCTACCTTGGTACCTGCCTTCATGTGGCCGGGAATCACCAGTTCAGGCTTCAAAGCGGCCATTTCGTCCAGCTGGGCTACCCATGCGGCGCGCTCTGCAGCGGTTTGTGTGTCAGCGGTCCAGACGTGCATGTTGCCGAACACGCCGATGTTGCCCACAACTGCCTTAATGGACGGAATCCAGGCATAGGGGCGGTGTGCCAGCAGTCCTTGGGTGCCGCGGATCTCGATGGTCTGGCCTTCCAGCGTCAGGGTGTTGCCTTCCAGCGCGCGGGGCACCATGGGCTTGCGGGGTGCATTGGCACCCATTTTGGGGCCCCAGAACGCGACCTTGCCAGCCAGCTTGGGAGCCAGTTTGCCCAGCACGGCGGGTGTGGTCACCACGTCGGCTTGGGGGAACACTTCTTTCAGGGCTTCCACGCCGAAGTAGTAGTCGGGGTCTGCTTGGCTCACGTAGATGGTGGTGAGTTGCTTGCCACTGTCGAGCACGTTGGCAGCGATGCGCAAGGCGTCGGCACGGGTGAAACCGGCGTCAATGACGATGGCGTCTTTCTGGCCATAAACCAGCGTGGAATTGACGTTGAAGCTGTTGCCGTCGGCGTTGTACACCTTGACGGTGAGTGGCTGCTGAGCATTTGCTGCCCCAGACAGTGAGGTAAACGCGATGGCCAGCGATGCGGCGATAACGGTAGTGCGGATCATGGTGAACTCCTGGTAGTGGTTAGACGCTTAGAGGTCCTCTCATCAGCGTTGGGTTGAACTTTAATTTCAATATCCGCGCAGATAAACCCGATAATTCGGCCATTACTGTTTCTTAAATTGAGCAAATCATGGACCGTTTAACTGCCATGCAAGTGTTTGTGGAGGTGGCGCAGAGTGGCAGCTTCAGCGCCACGGCCGACAAGATGGACATGTCCCGCGCCATGGTGACGCGCTATGTGGGCGAGCTGGAGCAGTGGCTGGGTGCACGCCTCTTGCAGCGCACTACCCGCAGCGTCACGCTCACCGACGCCGGCGAGAGTTGCCTGCGCCGCAGCCAGCAGATGCTGGCGCTCATGGAAAACGTGGAAGAAGAAACCAGCCGCCACGACGGCGCGCTGCGCGGGCAACTGCGGGTGACCTGCAGCATGTCGTTTGCCTATGCGGAAATGGCGGCGGCAATTGCCGATTTTCTGGCGCTCTACCCGCAGCTCAAGATCGATCTCAATGCCAGCGAAGGCGCACTCAATCTGGTGGAGGCGCGCATCGACTTGGCCATTCGCATCAGCGCCGAGCCGGACCCGGCGCTCATCGGCCGTGTGCTGGCGCCGTGTGCCTCGGTGCTGGTGGCTTCGCCCAGTTACTTGGCAAAACACGGCACGCCGCAGCTACCCTCAGACCTGCAGGCCCACCGCTGCCTGAGCTATGCCAATTTCGGCAAAAGTGTGTGGAAGCTGCAGCGCGGCGAGGAGCATGCTGAGGTGCATGTGGGCAGCCACTTCAGCGCCAATGAGGCCACCGCCTTGATGCGGGCTGCGCTCGCGGGTGGCGGTGTGGCCATGCAACCCACGTACCTGGCAAGCCCCCACCTGCATGATGGCAGCTTGCAACAGGTGCTGCCGCAGTGGCAGCTGCCCATGATGTCCATCTACGCGCTCTACCCCTCACGCAAGCACCTCTCGCCGGCAGTGCGGGCTTTGCTGGACTTTCTGGCGGAGCGTTTTGCGAGCGAGCCTTGGAAGCTGCAGCGCTGAGTTGCTATCAATTAAATAGCTACTCGCGCATATTTCACTTGCGCTAGAGGCCGTTTTTATTGAAAAGTCAGCCCAGGTGCTCCACCACCAGTACCGCCTTGGCCATGCCTTTGCCGGTGTTGCTGATGGCGTGCTGTACGTCCACCGCATAGCGCGCGCTGTCGCCTGCCTTGAGCACCTTGCTGCTGTCGGCCGCCTGTACCGTGAGGCTGCCGCTGAGCACCGAGAGGTGCTCTTTCGCGCCCACCTCGTGCGGCTCGGAGGCCAGCACGCCGCCGGGCTCCACGGCTAACTCGTACCACTCCACCCGGCCCGCCAAGGCGATGGGCCCCAGGATGCGCAGGGTGCACTTGCCGTCCGGGCTGGTAGTGACGGGAATGGTGTGGGCTGGCACCAGCTCCACCGTGGGCGTGGCCTTGTCTGCAGTGGTGTTGCCCAGCAGGTCAGTGAGGCTGATGCCCAGTGCCGTGGCCAGACGCCAGAGCACGCCGACTGTGGGGTTGGCCTGGTTGCGCTCCACCTCAGACAGCATGGACTTGGAGACCCCTGCACGTTTGGAGAGCTCGTCCAGCGAGAGCTGTTGCGCCTTGCGGGCGTCTTGCAGTTTGGAGCCTACGGCTGGGGGGCCGTCGACCAAGGGGGTAGGGTGGGGGACTTGCGCCATGGTGGTTTTGGTCGGTAAAATGGATTTTTGTTCGATATACCGGAAATATCCGCTAAAACGATATTACACCGCCATGACCACTTTGCCTACCTCCTTGTCCACCGTTGCACCCGGCCACTATTTGCAATTCGCCAGCGACAACACCTCCGGCATCTGCCCCGAGGCCATGGAGGCGTTCATGGCGGCCAACACCGGCTTTGCAGCGTCTTATGGCAATGACGACGCCACGCGCTTGGCCTGCGACCGCATCCGCGAGGTGTTTGAGGCGGACGCCGAGGTGTTCTTTGTGTTCAATGGCACAGCGGCCAATTCGATCGCGCTGGCCTCCTTGTGTCAGTCTTACCAGGCCGTCATTTGCAGCGATACCGCGCACGTGGAGACCGATGAGTGCGGTGCGCCCGAGTTTTTCTCCAATGGCTCCAAGCTGCTCTCCGCCCCGCACCGCCACGGCAAGCTCACCTCGGCCGGCGTGCTGGAAGTCATCACCCGCCGCACCGATGTGCATTACCCGCGGCCCAAGGTGGTCACGCTCACCCAGTCCACTGAGATGGGCTCGATTTACCAAAAGGGCGAGATCAGCGGCATCAGCCGCATCGCGCAGGAGCACGGCCTGAAGGTGCACATGGACGGTGCCCGCTTTGCCAACGCCGTGGCCGCCCTCAATGTGGCACCGGCCGACATCACCTGGCGCGCTGGGGTGGACGTGCTGTGTTTTGGCGGCACGAAAATGGGCCTGCCGATTGGCGAGGCGATTGTGTTTTTTGACCGCAAGCTGGGGGAAGAGTTTTCCTACCGCTGCAAGCAGGCCGGGCAGCTGGCCTCAAAAATGCGCTACCTCTCAGCCCCCTGGCTGGCCATGTTGACCGACGGCACTTGGCTGCGCCACGCCGCCCACGCCAACGCCATGGCGCACCGCCTCTCAGAGCGTATTGCCGGCATTGCCGGGGCCGAGTTGCTGCTGCCCACTGAAGTGAACGGCGTGTTCGTCAACTTGCCCGAGCCCGCCATTGCCCGTCTCAAGGCATCGGGCTGGACCTTCTACACCTTCATCGGCGGCGGTGCCCGCTTTATGTGTTCTTGGGCTACCACTGAAGAAGCTGTCGATCATCTGGCGGACGATTTGGAGCGGGTGTTGGCGGGCTGACACCGGTGCTATGGTGTTGCACTAACACTGTGGGAGCCTCGCTATGCAAAACAACGTGCGCGTGATTGAAGAAAAGGTGCTGTCCAACAACTGGTACCTGTTGAAGACCACGACTTTTGACCTCTTGCGCCGAGACGGCACTTGGCAGCGCCAGCAGCGCGAGACCTATGACCGGGGCAATGGCGCCACCATCCTGCTCTACAACCGCGCAAAGCAAACGATCATCCTGACCCGGCAGTTCCGGTTTCCCACCTTTGTGAACGGTTCGCCGGATGGCATGTTGGTGGAGGCATGTGCGGGCCTGCTGGACCAGGATGATCCTGTCACCTGCATCCGCCGCGAGGCCGAGGAAGAAACCGGCTACCAGATCAAGGATGTTCGCAAGGTGTTTGAGGCCTACATGAGCCCCGGCTCTGTGACTGAGCGCCTGTACTTCTTTGTGGGTGAATATGCCGACAGCGACAAGGTGTCCGAGGGCGGCGGGCACCACCACGAGGGTGAAGACATTGAGGTGCTGGAGCTCGGCCTGGACGAGGCCCTGGCACAGGTGGCCGCAGGCACCATCTGCGATGGCAAGACCATCATGCTCCTGCAATACGCCAAGCTGCATGGCTTGATGGCGTCCTGAGTATCAGACGCAGCTCTGATTACTAAATTCCCCCTGTGTGCCACAGCAGGGGGTTATTACCCACGACCAGCGCGAGTCGCTGGCAGCTTGCGCTATCCGGTGATGGACTCAGCCCAAGCGGCTGCGATGCCGCGCCACTTGCGCCCGTACCTGCGCCGGAGCTGTACCGCCCAAAATATTGCGGGCGTTGAGCGAGCCACGCAGGCTCAGGCACTCGTACACATCTTTCTCGATGCTGGCGTGGAAGCCTTGCAGCACTTCGAGTGGCAGCTCGGACAGATCGCATGCATGGGACTGAGCGGCCTTCACGGCGTGGGCCACAGTCTCGTGCGCATCGCGGAAGGGCAGGCCCTTTTTCACCAAGTAGTCCGCCAGGTCGGTGGCGGTGGCGTAGCCTTTGAGGGCAGCACGCTCCATGGCTTCGGTATTCACGCTGATGCCGCCGTCTTTTTTTCCGGTCGCTGCATTCACCTGGCCGCCAATCATCTCAGAGAAGATGCGCAGGGTGTCCTTCAGGGTGTCCACCGTGTCGAACAGCGGTTCCTTGTCTTCCTGGTTGTCTTTGTTGTAGGCCAATGGCTGGCCCTTCATCAGGGTGATCAGGCCCATCAGGTGGCCGACCACGCGGCCGGTTTTGCCGCGTGCCAGTTCGGGCACGTCGGGGTTTTTCTTCTGCGGCATGATCGACGAGCCGGTGGTGAAGCGGTCGGCAATTTTGATGAAGCCGAAGTTCTGGCTCATCCAGATGATCAGCTCCTCGCTCATGCGGCTGATGTGGATCATGGTCAGGCTGGCAGCGCTGGTGAACTCGATAGCAAAGTCGCGGTCGCTCACGGCGTCCAGGCTGTTCTGGCACACGCCGTCCATCGCCAGTGTCTTGGCCACGCGCTCGCGGTCCAGCGGGTAGCTGGTGCCGGCCAAAGCGGCGCTGCCCAGCGGCAGGCGGTTGGTGCGGCGGCGCACTTCGCTGAAGCGCTCAGCATCGCGGCTGAACATTTCCACATAGGCCAGCATGTGGTGGCCAAAGCTCACCGGCTGTGCCACTTGCAGGTGGGTGAAGCCGGGCAAGATGACTTCGGCATTGGCTTCGGCCACATCGACCAGCGACTTTTGCAGGTCTACCAGCAGCTCGCCGATCAAATCGATTTCGCCGCGCAGCCATAGGCGCACGTCGGTGGCGACCTGGTCGTTGCGGCTGCGGCCTGTGTGCAGGCGTTTGCCGGCGTCGCCCACCAGTTGGGTCAGGCGTGCCTCGATGTTGAGGTGCACGTCTTCCAGGTCCAGCTTCCATTCAAAGGCGCCGGATTCGATCTCGCCCCAGATTTGCGCCATGCCCTTTTGGATGGAGGCATGGTCATCAGCGCTGATGATGCCTTGGGCGGCCAGCATTTCGGCGTGCGCCAAGCTGCCGGTGATGTCGGCTTGCCAGAGGCGCTTGTCGAAAAACACGCTGGAGGTGTAGCGCTTGACCAAGTCGCTCATGGGCTCGGAAAACAGCGCGGACCACGCTTGGGACTTTTTATCGAATTGGTTTTGTGACATGGAAAGCGCTTTTCAGGAATGGAGTCAAAATCCGGTGGACATGAACGACAACCAAATATTATCGACGTTCCACGAACTCACCCCAACGGTGCCGGCTGCGCAACCTGCGCCGGTGCTGGTGTTTGATGCCTGCCACATCGGTGTGGTGCTGCGCGCGGTGTTGTTTGTGGAAGTGTCGCTTGCGGTGGTCTGTATGTATGGCGCGACCAGCCTGTGGGATTGGGTGGCTCGCGTAGCGCTGGTTACCGGCGCCGCACTGCCGGGCACCTTGGCATGGTTGCTATCGGCCTGTATTGCCAAGCGCTGGTTGGGCGCCATGCCCCGGGCAGCGCAGTACGCGTTGGCAATTACGCTAGGTGGTGTAGCCGGTTTGTATGGCTGCGGGCTACTCGCTTTGACGGGCCTGCTGGAGAGTCCGCCCTGGGTGTCCAGTCTGTTCTCCGGGGCCGTGTTGTCCAGCTTGCTGGTGGCGGCACTGGTGATGCGCGCCAAAGGCCGCACCCCGGCCGATACCGCGGCCCGCCTGGCGGAGCTGCAGTCGCGCATCCGGCCGCATTTTTTGTTTAACACCCTCAATAGCGCGATTGCGCTGGTACGCGCCGAGCCTGCCAAGGCCGAAGCCTTGTTGGAAGACTTGAGTGACCTGTTCCGCCATGCACTCAAAGACCCGAGCAGCTCGGTCACTTTGGGCGAAGAGTTGACGCTGGCACAGCGCTACCTTGCGATTGAGCAAGTCCGGTTTGGCGAGCGCCTGCGGGTGCAATGGGATTTGGACCCGCGGGCAGATCGCGCCCAATTGCCGCCGCTGATTTTGCAACCGCTGGTGGAAAATGCGGTTTGCCACGGCGTGGAGCCGAGCCCTGTGGGCGCTGATATCAAGATATCGACCCGTTGCAAGGGGACGGTGGTGGTGATCAAGGTCACCAATTCGGTACCCGCCGGGCAGGGCGCGCGCGGCCACGGCCTGGCACTGAACAATGTGCAGGAGCGCCTGGCTTTGTTGCATGATGTGCAGGGCCAGTTTAAAAGCGGCCTGATAGACGGGGTGTACCAAGTGCGTATGGAGGTGCCTTTATGACTGCAATGCAGCCTGACAACCCTCTGAGGATCATGCTGGTGGATGACGAGCCTTTGGCGCGGGCGCGCTTGCGCACGCTGCTGGGCGACTGCAACGACCCGGCGGTTCACGTGGCAGCAGAGGCACCCAATGCAGAAGTTGCAGCGCCCTTGCTGCGCGAACACCCGGTAGATGTGGTGCTGCTGGACATCCGCATGCCGGGTGACAGTGGCTTGAAACTGGCCAGCACCTTGCGCAGTTTGCAAAGCCCCCCGGCGATCGTGTTTGTGACTGCCCATGCCGAACACGCGGTAGCCGCGTTTGACCTCGAAGCGGTGGATTACCTGACCAAGCCGGTCCGCCTGGAGCGCCTGCAGCTTGCGCTACAAAAAGCAGAGCGATACGTGCAGGCCAATAGAGGGCTGCAAGCCAATTTGGCCACTGAAGAAGTGCTGGTGATTCAGGAGCGCAACCGCACCGAGCGGGTGCCTCTGTCGCGGGTGCTGTATTTCAAGGCTGAGCTCAAGTACATCACGGTGCGTACCGCTAACCGAAGCTACATCCTGGACGGGGCGCTCAGCGACCTTGAAGAGAAGTTTGGTCAACAATTCATCCGCATCCACCGCAATGCCTTGGTCGCCCGCAAAATGGTGCGGTCCTTGGAGAAGCACTTTGATGCCGAAGAGGGCGAAGGTTGGGCGGTGCGGTTGCAGGGGCTAGATGAGCTGCTGTCCGTATCGCGCAGGCAATTGTCGACCGTCAGAGGGGTGCTTTCTCAATGAGTCTTCGTCGTGCTTTGGTCTTGGGATCGTTAGCCAGTGTTTTGCTGCCAACGGTCCATGCGAAACCAGGCACGATCAAGGTGCAGATTGGCGCCGAAGACGATTGGCGCCCCTACGCCTACACCCTGTCGGGCAAGCCGATGGGCTTTTCGGTAGAGCTGGTGCAGGCCGCTTGGGCGGCTGCCGGCGTCGAGGTGGAGTTGGTGGCCCTGCCGTATGCCCGCTGTATGCGCGAGGTCGAGGCGGGCAAACTCCCGGCGTGTTTCAACACCCTGCGTGATTCGCGCACCGAAGACAAATACCTCTGGCACCGCCATCCCTTGTTTCGCGCCCGGATCGGGATTTACGGTCGCGCAGACGGCCCATCGGAGCCGGTGAATCTGCAAAGCCTCAAGGGAAAGCGCATCGGTGTCACCAACGGCTATGACTACGGTAGCGCCTTTGATGATGACCCTGCCATGGTGCGCGATGTGGCCAACTCGGATCTCACCTCGCTGCGCAAGCTGGTGGCAGGGCGGGTGGACTATGCCTTGGTATACGACCGGGTTGCCAACGAAATCGCGGTGAACAACCAGGCGCTGGGCCAGCAGTTCCGGTTGCGCGGAACGCTGCTGGAAACGGGGCTGTACCTGTCCTTCTCCAAGCGTTTCGAGGGCGCTGCGGCGCTGGTGCAAAGGTTCGATGCCGGTCTGGAGACGATTCGCAAAAACGGGGAATACGCGCGCATCGAAGCCCGCTGGCGTTAGTCGATGCGCCACCCCATAAAAAAAGGGCCCGAGGGCCCTTTTGCTTTTTGTCAAACACCGGTCAGCCGGTGTTGCGCAGTCCGGCGGCGATGCCGTTGATCGAGATGTGGATCCCGCGCTGCACCCGTTCGTCGGCTTTGCCCTCGCGGTAGCGGCGCACCAGTTCGACTTGCAGGTGGTGCAAGGGGTCGATGTACGGGAAGCGGTGACGGATCGAACGCTGCAACGCCGCGTTGTTGGCCAAGCGGTTTTTCTCGCCGGTGATGGTGGCGAGCGCCTGCGCGGTGCTGTGCCATTCGGCTTCGATGGCGCTGAAGATTTTCTTGCGCAGTCGGGCATCGCTGACCAACTCGGAGTAGCGCGAGGCCAGGGCCAAATCGCTCTTGGCCATGACCATGTCCATGTTGGAGAGCAGGGTGCCGAAAAACGGCCACTGCTTGTACATTTTTTGCAGGAGCGCGACGCGTTCTTTTTGCTCTGCGGCCGTGCCGGAGCCCACGAACTTTTGCACCGCCGAGCCAAACCCGAACCAACCGGGCAGCGTCAAGCGGCATTGGCCCCAGCTGAAGCCCCAAGGAATCGCGCGCAGGTCTTCAATCCGCTGTGAGGCCTTGCGCGAGGCCGGGCGCGAGCCGATGTTGAGTTCGGCAATTTCGCGCAAAGGCGTGGAGCTGAAGAAGTATTCGGTGAAACCGGGGGTTTCGTACACCAGGGCGCGGTAAGCCGCCATGCTGTTGCTGGAGAGCTCTGCCGCCGCTTCCAGGAAGGCCTTGGTGGCCGACTTGGTGGGTTGCAGCAAAGTCGCTTCCAGCGTCGCTGCGACCAAGGTTTCGAGGTTGCGCCGGCCGATTTCAGGGTTGGCGTATTTGGAGCCGATCACTTCGCCTTGCTCGGTCAAGCGGATCTGGCCACGCACGGTGCCCGGGGGCTGGGCCAAGATGGCCTGGTAGCTCGGGCCGCCGCCGCGACCCACGGTGCCACCGCGGCCGTGGAACATGCGCAACTGGATTTTGTGCTGGGCCGCCAGCACATCGAACAATTCGACCAAGGCGATCTCGGCGCGGTACAGCTCCCAGTTGCTGGTGAAAATGCCTCCGTCTTTGTTGGAGTCGGAGTAGCCCAGCATGATGTCTTGCTCGCCACCGCTGCGCTTGACCAAATCGGCCACACCCGTCAGCGCATAGAACTCACGCATGATGGGCGCGGCATTGCGCAGGTCTTCAATGGTTTCGAACAGGGGCACCACGATCAGGTCGGAAATACCCGCCGCATCCAGGGTGCCGCGCATCAGGCCGACTTCTTTCTGCAGCAGCAGCACCTCGAGCAAGTCGCTCACTGTTTCGGTGTGGCTGATGATGTAGTGCCGGATCGCCTCGACGCCAAAGCGCTCGCGCATGACCTTCGCCATGGCAAAAATGGCGAGCTCGCCTTGGGCGTGTGCCGAGTATTCCGCGCCGTGGACCCGCAGCGGACGCGCGTCGTTGAGCAGGCCCATTAGCAGGGCACGCTTGGCGTCTTCTGACAGGCTGCTGTAGTTGGCGTGCACACGGGCAGTGGCCAGCAGTTCCGCCACCACTTCTTCGTGTTTGTCAGAGCTTTGGCGCAAATCAACCGTGGCCAGATGGAAGCCAAACACTTCCACTGCGCGGATCAGGGGGTGCAGCCGCTGTGCCGTCAATGCACCACCATGGTTTGCCTTCAGGGAGGTTTCAATCACCCGCAAGTCGGCCACAAAGTCTTCGGCCAACAGGTAGGGGTTTTGCGGTGCCACCGCGTGGCGGGCTGCTTCTGTGCCGGTCAGGTCGGACAAGGTGGCGGCCAGGCGCGCATACATGCCGGTGAGTGCACGGCGGTAGGGCTCGTCTTTGCGGTGGGCGTTCTGGTCCGGGGAGCGCTCAGCCAGCGCTTGCATTTCGGGGGTGCAGTCGGCCAGCATCGCGGAAATGGAGAGCTCACCGCCTAGGTAGTGCACCTCGGTCAGGTAGTGGCGCAGTGCCACTTCGGCTTGGCGGCGCAAGGCGTATTCCAGGGTCTGGGCGCTGACGTTGGGGTTGCCGTCGCGGTCACCACCAATCCACTGGCCCATGCGCAAAAAGCTGTGCACCGGCTGGTTACCCAGCATGCTTTCGAGCTCGGCATACAACTTGGGAATCTCGCGCAAAAACGTGGATTCGTAATAGCTCAGGGCGTTCTCGATCTCGTCGGCCACGGTGAGCTTGGAAAAGCGTAGCAAGCGGGTTTGCCAGAGCTGCATCACGCGGGCGCGCATCTGGGCTTCGTTGGCGGCCAGCTCTTTGGGGGTGAGTGCGTCTTTCTTGCTGTCGACGGTACCGGCGCGCTGTTTGATCTCGTCGCGCTGGGTCAGCAGCTGGGCGATGTCGCGCTCTGCATCCAGAATGCTTTTACGTTGCACTTCGGTGGGGTGGGCGGTGAGCACCGGAGACACAAAGCTTTGGGCCAAGGTGTTCGAAATCGCTTTGGGTGCAATGCCGGCCCAGCGCAGGCGGGACATGGCGACTTCGATGCTGCCCTCTTGGGTATCACCCGCACGCTCGTGCACCGCACGGCGACGGATGTGGTGGCGGTCTTCGGCCAGGTTGGCCAGGTGCGAGAAATACGTAAAAGCGCGAATCACGCTCACAGTCTGGTCGCCAGAGAGGCTCTTGAGCAATTTTTTGAGGGCCTTGTCGGCTTCCTGGTCGGCATCGCGACGGAAGGCGACGGACAGCGTGCGGATTTTCTCAATCAGCTCGTAGGCATCCACACCTTCTTGCTCTCTAATTACATCCCCCAAAATGCGCCCGAGGAGGCGGATGTCTTCTACCAAGGGACGCTCGTTGTCTTTTGTGCGCTTGGCCGTTTCTGCGGCAGGTGCTTTATTCATAGGTCTGGGAGTGGGGTGGGGGAGGCTTCAGGTGAAGCAAGGAACGCGCCCATGCTAGCATCGAAGCCATATTTTGGATTACAGCCGAGTTACGATTTTGCCCACATTTACGATCGCCACCCGAGAGAGCCGATTGGCACTTTGGCAGGCTGAACATGTTCAGTCTTTATTAGAAAAAAACGGGTCAACGGTGGCCCTCTTGGGAATGACCACCAAAGGCGATCAGATCCTCGATCGCTCGCTCAGCAAAGTCGGTGGCAAAGGCCTGTTCGTCAAAGAGCTGGAGGTCGCCCTCGAAGAAGGCCGTGCCGACCTTGCGGTCCATTCCCTCAAAGATGTTCCGATGGAGCTGCCCGAAGGCTTTGTGCTGGCCTGCGTGATGGAGCGGGAAGACCCCCGCGATGCCTGGGTGTCCAGCACCTACGCCAGTGTGTTGGATCTGCCAACCGGCGCCGTCGTCGGGACCTCGAGTTTGCGACGTGTGGCCTTGTTGCGCGCCATGCGCCCCGATCTGAAGATTGAGCCTTTGCGTGGCAACCTCGACACCCGATTGCGCAAGCTCGACGATGGCCTGTACGACGGCATCGTTCTGGCGGCAGCTGGCTTGAAGCGTTTGGGTTTGGAGGCGCGTATTCGCGCGGTCTTTGAGCCTGAGCAGATGCTGCCCGCGGCCGGGCAAGGCGCCTTGGGCATCGAAATCCGGAGCGACCGTGCAGACGTGGCAGGCGCCTTGCAGCACCTGGTGCACATACCCACTTGGCTGGCGGTGTCCGCCGAGCGGGCGGTGAGCCGCATGATGGGCGGGAGTTGCTCGATGCCGTTGGCGGCGTATGCCCAGTTTGATGGTGAGCAATTGCGTATTCGGGCGGCTTGGGGCGATGCCGATGGCGTCCAGCCTGTGGTGTACGCCCACGCCAGTGGCCGTGTGGCCGACACCGCGTCGGCCATCGCGTTGGGTGAACAGGTCGCGCTTGCATTGCAAGAAGGCGTGCGGGCGCAAACCGCCTAAGGCCGCGATGCGCGTCGTCATCACCCGGCCTCAATCGGAAGCTGCGCCGTGGCTCAAGGCACTTGCGGACGCCGGCTTTCACGCCGAATCCTTGCCCTTGATTGATATCCAAGCTGCGGCAGCAGTTGCGCCGCTCAGCGCGGCCTGGGAGCGCTTGGGCAGCTTTGATGCCGCCATGTTTGTCAGCCGAAATGCAGTGCACTATTTTTTCGAACAAAAAACAATGGTGGCGCCCGTATTTACTGCGGATGCAGCTATCAAAACAAGAGCATTTGTGACGGGGCCCGGCAGCTACTCTGCGCTGCTGAAAGTCGGCGCCCATGCAGCATGCATTGATGCGCCGGACCATGACGGCGGCCAGTTCGACTCCGAGGCCTTGTGGGACGTGGTGTCCACTCAAGTGGTGCCCGGTTACCGCGTGCTGGTGGTTCGCGGCACCACGGTGGATGCAGGCGCCAGCGATGAAGGGTTTGGCCGGGATTGGTTTGCCCGCCAAGTGAAAAGCGCCGGAGGCGAGGTCGAGTTCGTCGTTGCCTACCAGCGACAACGCCCGGTGTGGGATGCTGATGCATTGGCCTTTGCGAAGCGCGCCGCCGCAGACGGCACAGTGTGGGTGTTTAGCAGCTCGGAAGCAGTGCGCAATTTGCAGGCCTGCTGCCCGCACGGGGATTGGAGCCAAGCCAAAGCCGTAGTAACCCATGCTCGGATTGAAGCTGCAGCCTTGGAGGCTGGTTTTGGTCAGGTTTTGCAGGCGAAACCTGTGCTGGGCGCACTGTTGGCCTCGATAGAATCCCTGCAATGAACTCTGAAGCCCCCGAGCCTTTTGCCAAGGATGCCGCACCTGCGGTTGGAGTGACTCCGATTGCGAAGCTGGCGGAGCCCCACCGTTGGTTGGGGGTTGTCGCCTTGGTGGCAGCCGCCGGCGCCATCGGCAGCGGGATGTTGTGGCAGAAGCTCGGCCATGTCCAAGAGCAGTTGGCCCGCCAGACGGCGGACTCCGGCGCGCAAGCCGGCGAAGCGCGGAGCACCGCCAAGCAGGCGCAAGAGCTGGCGATTGAAACCGCTGCCAAGATTGCCGTGCTGGATGCGCGCTTGAGCGAGGTGACACTGCAGCGCACGCAACTCGAAGAGCTGATCCAAAGTCTCTCGCGCTCACGCGACGAAAACCTGGTGGTCGACATGGAGTCGGGCTTGCGCCTTGCCCAACAACAGGCCCAGCTCACCGGGAGCGTCGAGCCTTTGTTGACGGCGCTGAAGTCCGCGGAACAGCGGGTCAACCGCGCCGCGCAGCCGCGCCTGGCACCGATCCAACGCGCTATTGCCAAAGACATCGCACGTATCAAAAACACTGCGCTCTCAGACACCCCGGCCATGCTGCTCAAGCTGGACGAGTTGGTGTCTTTGGCGGACGAGATTCCGGTCAGCAATGCGCTGCCCTCAACCAAAACCCCGCCGGTTTTAGAACGGCAAGCCCAAGAGTCTCTGCCAGGTTGGTGGGGGCGTGTCGGTGTCGTCATCCGTGACGAGGTACGGGGCCTGGTGCGGGTGAGCAAGATCGATAGCCCGGATGCCGCCTTGTTGTCCCCGGAGCAAGCGTTCTTCGTGCGCGAAAACTTCAAGCTGAAGGTGCTGAACGCGCGCTTGGGTTTACTGGCCCGCCAAACCGAAGCTGCCCGTGCCGATTTGTCCGCAGCGTCTGGTTCGCTGACCCGGTTTTTTGATGGCTCGTCCCGCAAAACACAGGCGGCCCAGGCAGCCTTGCAGGTGCTGCAGTCTCAAATGCGCACCCTTGAGGTGCCGCGGGTGGACGACACCTTGGCCGCCTTGGCTACGGCAGCGGCGGGGCGCTGATCATGCGGTTTGCGCTTTGGTTGATCGCCCTCTTTTGCGTGGCTGTGGTGTCTGCACTTTTCGCAGGAAATAACCATGGCACGGTCACCTTGTTCTGGCCGCCCCACCGTATCGATGTGTCGTTGAACCTCGTGTTGCTCGGCCTGGCGCTGCTTTTTGTGACCTTGCATCTGGCCTTGCGTGCCTTGTCGGGTTTGTTCAGCATTCCGCAGCAGGCCCGTCGCTGGCGGCTCTCGTACAAAGAGCGGAGCATTTACTCCGGCCTGCTCGACACCATTTCCCATTTGGTGGCGGGCCGGTTTGTGCGGGCCCGCAAAGCCGCGGAAGTGGTGGTGGCGATTGAAGACGCCATGCTGGCCAGTGGTGATGCCTTGCCGGATGCCGCGCGCTTGCGCACATTGGCGCACCTTCTGGCTGCCGAGAGTGCCCATGCCCTGCAAGACCGAAGCCTCCGTGAGGCGCACTTTGAAAACGCACTGGCAGAGGCCAGCAGCAAAGAGGCCGGTGACTTGCGGGATGGGGTTCAGTTGCGTGCAGCGCGTTGGGCTCTGGAAGATCGCGATTCAGCCGGTGCCGTGCGCTGGCTGGAGCAATTGCCCGTCGGCACGGCTCGGCGCACCATTGCGCTGCGGTTGCGCTTTAAAGCAGCGCGCCAGGCCCGAAATACCCGCGTGGCACTGGATGCAGCCAGAGTGCTGACCAAACACCGGGCATTCTCGGAAGTGGCGGGAGCAGGCATCGTGCGTGGGCTGGCCCTTGAGATGCTGCGCAACGCGCACGATGCTGCGCAACTGTCGCAGGCGTGGGCGTCTTTGGAATTGTCCGAGCGACAGCAGCCGGACGTGGCGCTGGAGGCTGCGCAACGCTTGCTTAGCGTTCAAGGTGATCCTGCGGTGGCGCGTCTCTGGGTGTTGCCACTGTGGGAGTCGCAAGGCCATAGCCTGACCACCGATCAACGGGTGCGGCTGACCGGTATTTTGGAAACCAGTTTCGGTGCCAGCGAGGCCGTGCCGGACGCGGCTTGGCTTGCCCGCATCGAGCAGGCGCAAATGGCGCTGCCTGGTGACCCCTTGCTGCAGTATCTGGCCGGCGTGATGTGTGTTCGCTTGTCGCTGTGGGGCAAAGCGCAGGCTTTGTTGAAACAGTCCATCCCGCTGCTCAAGGATGCCAGTTTGAAGCGTCGGGCCTTGTTGGCCTTGGCCGATCTGGCCGAACACCGCATGGATACCAAAGCGGCGGCAGAGGCTTACAAAGCGGCTGCAAGGGCGTAAACCCATGGTGACGCCGCAAGGCGTTGGGGCTATTATGGTTTCATGGCCTCACTTATTGAACACCTCATCAAGCTCACGGACCACCGCGACCGCGATCTGCTGGAGCTCACCCTCTCCAAAGCCCTGATTGACCTGGTGCCTATCCAGCGGGTGCTGGTATCCAAGGTCGTCAGCGAGGAGGGCGTCAAACGCTGGATGGATGTCACCGTGCTCGATGCGCGCGGTGGTGGTAAGGTGGTAGATCCCTTGCGCGTGGACTTTCAAACCCTGCCTTTGCTGGAGGACAACCGGGACCGTTTGCATTGCATCCAACGCCGCGAACGGGTCGAAATTGCCTGGGCGGGCGAGGACGGGCCGCGAATTACCTATTTGCCGCTATTTGCTGACCCGGTGGCCGACGTGGAGGGTGTACTGGAGATCCATTCGGCCAGTGCGCTGCTCGACGACCAACTCATGGTGATTGCGGATGTGTCGCGTGTTTTTCGCAATATGTACCGGTTGCTGGCCTACAGCGATCGGGATGCCTTGACGGGTCTGCTCAACCGCAAGTCTCTGGATGACACGTTTTACAGCGCCGTCCTCGAAGAGTTGGGCGAGATGCAGGACGCGGCAGCCGAGGCCCGCCAGATCGTGTTAGCGGCGGGGCAGGAGCGCCGGCATCGGGTGCCTCCCAACTATTGGCTGGGCACCATCTGTGTAGATAACTTCGGCACGATCAACGACCATCATGGGCACCTGATTGCGGAGGAGGTGCTGCTGCTGGTCGCGCGCATCATGAACAACACCTTCCGCACCTACGATCGTTTGTACCGTTTCGGGGGGGAGCAGTTCGCGGTGTTGATGCATTGCCCCGATGAGGCCTTGGTGCTGGCCGCATTTGAGCGGTTCCGGGCCAATATCGAGAAATTCAATTTCCCGCAGGTGGGGCATTTGACGATTTGCGGCGGCCTCACCCGGGTGACGCCTGATGACTCACCCAATACCGCCTTGGAGCGGGCAGAGCGCGCGGTTGACTATGGGCAGCACCACGGCCGGAACAAGGTGTTCAGCCATGCGGAACTCGTGCGCAAAGGCTTTTTTGCTGAGGCCCTGAAAATCGGCGCGGTGGATATTTTTTAGTGAGATCTTGCCGGTAATCCGGCATAAAAAAAGGGCACCTCGGTGCCCTTTTTTTATGAACAGTCACCGCGCATGGCGGTGACTGGACTGGCGGCTTAAGCCGTTTGATCGTTCTCAAACGGTAGCTTCATGTCACGCAGATCGCGACGGGTCTCGACCAACACCAAGGGGCGGTCGTCAAGCTCCACCGGGGCAGGACGCTCGCGGGGGATGTGCACCGGCTTGGGTTCGGCGGCAATCGCGGCTTGCACGGCTGCGATTTTGTCTGCATCCGAGTTCACCCATTGCAGGCCAGAGCTGTTGGCCACTTCCACCAAGGCAGCGGTCGGCAGGCTGTAGCCTGCCACTTTGGGCATGCGGCCGGCAGGTGCCGCATCCGCTAACGGGGCGGGCGCTGGAGCTACGGGTGCTGCGACAGGCGCTGCAGCTACCGGTGCGGGTGCGCTTACCTCAGCGGCCACGAGTGCGGCGGCTTCCGGTGCCACAGTCACGGCCACGGCTTCTGGCGCAGCACTCGCCTCGGGCGCCACTGCTGCGGCTTCTGCACCGTCGATCGCGATGCGCTGACCATTTTCACCACGGGGGCCGCGGTTACCACGGTCACGACCGTAGCGGTCACGCGAGCGGCGTTCACGCGGCTCCTGCGCAGCACCGTTGTCGGCGGCAACTTCGCCAGTAGCGACAGCTTCAGCGACTTCGTTGCCGGTGGCTTCAGTCCCGGCTGCTTGTGGCGCTTGACCTTCGTCCTGGCGTGGCGCCCGGTCGTTGCGGCGTCCACGGCCACGGCCATTGCGGCCTTCGCGTGGTTCGCGTCCTTCAGCGCTTGGGTCTGCTGCGGGCACTGCGCCCTCTGTCAGCGCTTGGGGCGCTACTACTTCGCTGGTGGGCTCCGTAGCGCGTACGTCCGTGCGCTCGCCGTTGCGCGGTCCGCGGTTACCGCGTTCGTTGCGGTTGCCGCGCTCCTGGCGACCTTCGCGGGGCTGCTGTTGGCTACCTTGGTCGGCTTGGACGCTGACCTCAGGGTTGACCGCTTTGGCTTGTTCGGCGTCCATGCGATCTTGGCGGGGGGCTTGGTTGCGTTCGCCGCGCTCATTGCGGGCACCCCGTTCGCCACGCTCAGGGCGCGCATTGCGGTCACCGCGCTCATTGCGGTTGCCACGGTCATTGCGCTCGCCGCGGTTATCCGGGCGGGCATCGGCACGCGCTTCGCCACGGCCTTCTGCATTGCGCTCGCCACGCTGGTTGCGGCCGCCGTTACGGCCACCGTCGCGGCTTGGACGGGCTTCGCGCTTCTCTTCCGTCTTGACTGGAGTCGGGGCCACAGGGGCTGGAGCGGCAGCGGGAGCTGCAAACAAAGACTTGAGCCAAGCAAAGAAGCCTGTAGGTTCCGGCGCTGCTGCAACGGGAGCTGCGGGCGCTGCTACAACCTTGACGGGCTCTGGCTTAGGAGGCGCGATGGGTGCGGGGGCATCAGGCAACACACCCTTGATCACAGGCGTTTGCTTGTTAGTCGGCTCTTGGGAGCGACGTGTCACGCCGGTGCCTTCTTCCATGTCGTCAGCCATCTTGTAGCTGGCTTCGATGTGGTCGAGGCGTGGGTCGTCGTGTTTCAAGCGCTCAAGTTTGTAGTTGGGCGTTTCCAGGGTCTTGTTGGGCACCATCAACACATTGATGCGTTGCTTCAACTCGATCTTGGCGATTTCAGTGCGCTTTTCGTTCAACAGGAACGAAGCCACTTCCACGGGAACCTGGCACAGCACCGAGGCGGTGTTGTCCTTGAGGGACTCTTCCTGGATGATGCGCAAAATCTGCAAGGCGCTGGACTCGGTATCACGGATGTGGCCAGAACCACCGCAACGCGGGCAGGGGATGGACGCACCTTCGGACAGGGCCGGGCGTAGGCGCTGGCGGCTCATTTCCATCAAACCGAACTTGGAGATGGTGCCGAACTGCACACGGGCACGGTCTTGGCGCAGCGCATCGCGCAAGCGGTTTTCCACTTCGCGGCGGTTGCGGGACTCTTCCATGTCGATAAAGTCGATCACGATTAAGCCACCCAAGTCGCGCAGGCGCATCTGGCGGGCCACTTCGTCAGCGGCTTCTAGGTTGGTGCGGGTGGCGGTCTCTTCGATGTCGCCGCCCTTGATGGCGCGGGCCGAGTTCACGTCCACCGAAACCAATGCTTCGGTGTGGTCGATCACGATGGCGCCGCCGGAAGGCAATGTCACGGTGCGAGCGTAGGCGGATTCGATTTGGTGTTCGATCTGGAAGCGGCTGAACAACGGCGCGTCGTCACGGTAGCGCTTTACGCGGGCAGCATGCTCAGGCATCACGTGGGCCATGAACTGCTGAGCCTGCTCGTACACGTCGTCGGTGTCGATCAGGATGTCGCCGATGTCGTTGTTGAAGTAGTCGCGGATGGCGCGGATCACCAGGCTGGATTCCTGGTAAATCAGGAAAGCGCCCTTGGCACCCTTGGCAGCGCCGTCGATGGCACCCCAGAGCTTCAACAGGTAGTTCAGGTCCCACTGCAGTTCGGGCGCGCTGCGGCCGATGCCGGCTGTGCGGGCGATGATGGACATGCCGTTGGGGTATTCCAACTGGTCCATGTTCTCTTTGAGTTCTGCACGGTCGTCGCCCTCGATGCGGCGGCTGACGCCACCGCCACGGGGGTTATTGGGCATCAGCACCACGTAGCGGCCGGCCAGAGAGATGAAGGTGGTCAGGGCTGCGCCCTTGTTGCCACGCTCCTCTTTTTCGACCTGAACCAGCAGTTCCTGGCCTTCGCGGATCGCGTCCTGGATGCGGGCATTGCTCGCAGACACGCCTTGCTGGAAATACTGTTTGGAGATTTCCTTGAAGGGCAGGAAGCCGTGGCGGTCTTCACCGTAGTCCACAAAACAGGCTTCTAGGGAGGGCTCTACGCGGGTAACGACCGCTTTGTAGATGTTGCCTTTGCGTTGTTCGCGGCCTTCAATTTCGATTTCGTAGTCGAGGAGTTTTTGTCCGTCGACGATGGCCAAGCGGCGTTCTTCAGCCTGCGTGGCGTTGATCAGCATCCGTTTCATGGATTGCATCCTTCTTCAATTAGTACATGCCCGGTGGGGGCTCACGAAGTCGGACTGACGAATTGAAGTGAGGAGGAATTGCCGGAGAACTTCAGGTCACACGAGGTGTCGAAGCGTAGGCGCGTGGATGGGGACGAGGGAATGCGTTTGTGAACTCGCTACAAAAATGCTAGCTGGTTGCGCAGGTAGTACCGGGGCTGCAGGCCGATTTGTGCCACCAAACGGGGCGTAAACGCTCCGCAGGCACAAGGTGATCAGGCTTAGCAACACAAACATCTCGTTTCATTCCGCCCGCCAACCGTGGGTTGGCAGACTTGGGGTATTCCGTATCAGGGTTTCAATTCGTCGGCTTGACCGTGTGGTGTCGCTGCCATCACAGGCAGGTGGCGTGTGATTTACAGCTGGCGCCAAACGGGGACTTCGACCTTCCAGCGCTGCGTTCAGTGGGGTGTGGACTAAACTCCAGACAAATCAACCACTTACGGCGCGTCGCTAGTGAAACACATTATAGGGGGCAAAGAGCCCTCAACGGCCCCCCTGGCTAACACCCAAGTCAAATCCGTGACGGTGGATGAAGACAGCGCTGGCCAGCGCCTCGACAACTTTCTGATGCGGGAGCTCAAGGGCGTCCCCAAGACCCACGTTTACCGCATCATCCGCAGCGGCGAAGTCCGCGTGAACAAAGGCCGCGCCAGCGCCGACACCCGGATTGCCGCGGGCGATCTTATCCGCCTGCCACCGGTGCGCACGTCCGAGCGTGCGGACCAAAAAACAGCTGCGATGGCCGAGCAGGCCCACCGCTTTGTGCCGGCCAAGGACTTCCCCGTGCTGTTTGAAGACGACCATTTTCTGGCGGTAAACAAACCGGCAGGCGTGGCGGTGCATGGCGGTTCAGGGGTGAGTTTTGGCGTGATTGAGCAATTGCGCATGGCACGCCCCAAGGCGACGTTTCTGGAGCTGGTGCACCGGCTGGACCGGGAAACCAGCGGCATTCTGCTGGTTGCCAAGAAACGCAGCGCCCTGAAAAATTTGCAAGACCAATTCCGCGAGCGCGAAACCGGCAAAACCTATCTGGCTCTCGTGGCAGGGCAGTGGCCGGCTAATAAGAAGGTCTTGGACAAGTCTTTGCAGAAATACCTGCTGCCGGATGGCGAGCGCCGTGTCCGCGTGGTGGCCAAAGACCATGCGGACGCCATGCCGTCCTTGAGTTTGGTCAAGGTGCATTCGGTCACGCCCGCGGCTTGCGTTGTGCAAACGCCGCAGCAAAAGGCCTATTCCTTGTTGGAGGTGACCATCAAGACCGGTCGCACCCACCAGATCCGGGTGCACTTGGCCTCGGAAGGCATGGGCATTGTGGGCGATGACAAATATGGCGATTTCGAGCTAAACAAGGCGCTGGCCCGTGACGAAGGGCTTGTGCCGCTCAAGCGCATGTTTTTGCACGCCTGGCGATTCCAGTGCAACCACCCGGCGACCGGTGAGCGCGTGGCCCTGCAGACCGACCTGCCGCCCGAACTTGCCCGTTTTCTGCTGCAGGCCATTCCTGAAGAACCGGGCGCGATGGCACCGGTTCAGGGTTAAATCGAGGCATGAATTCCACCGCTTTCCGCCCCCGCCGTTTTGACCTGATCGCATTCGATTGGGATGGCACTTTGTTTGACTCCACCGCCCTCATCACCCGTTGCATCCAGCTGGCGGTTCAGGATGTAGGGGGTACCGTACCCAGCGACAAGGATGCCTCCTATGTCATTGGCATGGGCCTGATGCAAGCATTGGCCCATGCCGCGCCGGATGTGCCTGCTGACAAATACCCGCTGTTAGGTGCGCGCTACAAGCACCACTACAGCGTGCACCAGAACGACATCACCCTGTTTACAGGTGTGCTGGAGATGCTGGATCGGCTCAAAGCCCGCCAGCATTTGCTGACTGTGGCCACTGGCAAGAGCCGTGGCGGCCTGAATGAAGCGTTGCGCGATGTGAACCTGCAAGGCATTTTTGATGGCTCCCGCACGGCGGACGAAACCGCCGGCAAGCCCCACCCCCTGATGCTGCAAGAGCTGATGATGGAGTTTGGGGTGGAGGCTGACCGGGTACTGATGATCGGCGACACCACCCACGACCTGCAAATGGCGGTGAACGCCGGATGCGCCAGCGTGGCCGTGAGCTACGGCGCGCATGAGCCGGACAGCTTCGAGGCGCTGGGGCCCTTGGCGATTGCCCACTCTGTGGCGGAGTTGGACGCCTGGTTGCAGGCCAACGCCTGACTTTGACACGCCAGATCAGGAGCCACCATGCCAGACACCCTTCCCGACACGCCCGGAATTGCCTTGTGCAACTCCGCTGATTTGGTGGATAGCGGGCTGGCGGTGCCTTTTGATGTGATCTATTGCGGGCAGACTTGTTACGCCTTTGCGATTCGCTATGCGGGCAAGGTGTATGCCTATTTGAATCGTTGCTCGCACGTTCCCATGGAAATGGACTACCAGCCCAACCGGTTCTTTGATTTGACCGGTCATTGGTTGATATGTGCTACCCATGGCGCCATGTACAGCCCCCAAACCGGCATGTGCCGCACCGGCCCGTGCCGAGGCGGGCTGGTCTCGATCGCATTGTCTGAGGTGGATGGCGTCGTCCACTGGCATACTTCCTCCCATCTCCAACCGGTAGTGTTTTAAATGACGGAACCCCATATGCCGACAGGTATGCCTGAAGATCCAAATATGCCTGTAGCCGGCAATGAGTCTGCGCAAGCAGCTCCTGAAAAGATAGCGAGCACCGCCAAAAATTCTGACGCGGGCTGGGAGCGCGCTACGCTTGAAAAGCTCGCAACCGCAACCTTGGTCGAGCAACGCAGCGCGCGCCGGTGGCGCAATGGCATCCGGATTGCCTGGCTGGTGTTTCTGTCGGTGGTGGTGTGGATGGGCTTGCAGCAAAGCGGCGCGCCCGCCGATATCGCCACACCCCATACGGCGGTCGTGAGCATCCGGGGCGAAATTGCGTCAGGCAATGAAGCCAGTGCCGATGTGGTCGTAGCCTCCATGCGCTCAGCCTTTGAAGATCAGGGGGCGAAGGCCGTGGTCTTGTTGATCAACTCCCCGGGAGGTAGCCCGGTGCAAGCCGGCATCATCAATGATGAGATCCGGCGTCTGAAAGCGCTGCACAACAAACCGGTCTATGCAGTGGTCGAAGAGACCTGTGCTTCCGCCGCGTACTACATCGCTGTAGCAGCCGATGAAATCTATGTCGACAAGGCCAGCATCGTTGGCAGCATCGGAGTGCTGATGGACGGTTTTGGTTTCACCGGCTTGATGGACAAGCTCGGTGTGGAGCGCCGTTTGATGACGGCAGGGGAGAACAAGGGTTTGCTCGATCCGTTCAGCCCCCAGACCGAGAAGCAACGTGCCTTCGCCCAGTCCATGTTGGACCAGATTCACCAGCAATTCATTGCCGTGGTGAAAGAGGGCCGCGGCAAGCGGCTCACCGAGACCCCGGAGATATTCAGCGGTTTATTCTGGACCGGTCAGCAGGCGATCGACCTCGGCTTGGCCGACAAGCTGGGCAATATTGATTACGTGGCCCGTGAAGTCGTGAAGGCCGAAGAGATCGTGGACTACACCCGCAAGGAAAATGTGGCCGAGCGGCTTGTCAAGCGTTTTGGTGCCTCGATCGGCGACGGTGCAGTGAAGGCGCTGCGCTCGTTGCCAGCGCTTCACTGAACGGGGGGGGCTAGCGGCCGAGGGCGAACACAGTTGGCGTGGCGTTGTCCAAGGCCCAGCCGCTGTGTTTCCAGTGCTTGACGGTCTGGCTATGGGTGCAAGCGGTTGCCAGTGTCAGGCCGCTGGAGGTGGCTAGCCGGGTGTTGGTTTGCAGCGTTTGCAGCAGGCTCTGCAGCAGGGCGGTGTTGCGGTAGGGCGTCTCGATAAAAATCTGGGTCTGCCCGGATTTAAGCGCCAAGGATTCCAACTCTTTGATGCGCTTGACCCGTTCTGAGGGTTCAGACGGCACATAGCCGACAAACGCAAAGTTCTGGCCGTTCAACCCACTGGCAGCCAGAGCCAGCAAAAGCGATACCGGTCCCACCAAGGGCACCACCGGAATCCCCAACTCATGGGCAGCACGCACCACCGACGAGCCCGGGTCGGCAATGGCAGGCATACCGGCTTCGCTGACCAGCCCAACGTCATGGCCTTGCAAAGCAGCGGCGAGCAGGGGTTTGGCGTCGAAGCCGCCAAGGTGGTCGCCTTTTTTATGCACCTCCCTAGGGAGCTCCTGGAGCTGCATGTCTTGAATCGTTGTATTCAAAGGGTGAGATTCACCCACGCGCTTGAGGTAGGCCCGGGTGCTTTTGGCGTTCTCGCAAATCCAGTAGCGCAAGGCGGCCGCACGCTGCAGGGTTTGCTGCGGCATGCTGTCGGAGAGGGCGCTTTGGCTTGCGCAGCCGAAATCCAGCGGCGCCGGCACCAAATACAGGGTGCCGGTCATGTTGCTTGCTCCCACAGGTTCAAGCCGGCTGCACGCAGCATGCGGCAGGTGCGAATCAGCGGTAGTCCGACCAGCGCCGTAGGGTCGTCGTTGTCAATCGCTTCCAGCAGGCTGATGCCCAAGCCTTCGCTCTTGGCGCTGCCTGCGCAGTCATAGGGCGTTTCCGCGCGCAGGTATTGTTCGATTTCTGCATCGCCCAAGTCCCTGAACTGCACCCTCACAGGTGCCAGGTCCTCTTGCACAAAGCCGCTGGCTTTGCACACCACGGCCACTGCAGTTTGAAAAATCACCGTTTGACCGCGCATGGCCTGCAACTGAGCCACGGCACGGTCATGCGTGCCCGGCTTGCCCAAGGGCTGGCCGTGCAGGTCGGCGACTTGGTCTGAGCCGATCACAATGCAATCGGGGTGCGTGTCTGCGACCGCGCGGGCCTTGGCCAGGGCGAGTCGGCGGGCAAGGGCAGCGGGTGCTTCGCCGGGAAGTGGTGTTTCATCTACATCAGGTGCCGCAACGATAAAAGGCAGGCGCAATCGCGCCAGGAGTTCGCGCCGGTATACCGAGGTGGAGCCTAGGACGAGTTTTCTGGAAGGGGAGCTTTGCATGTAGCGATTCTCTTACACTGCGCGGATGAAACATGAATACGTACCCCGCAGCCTTCCTGTCAAAGCCTTCGCACAAGCTTCAGGCGCATTGGAGGGCAGCGTCCCGTTGGCGGAAATGGAGCGTTTGCGCGAGGAATCCCTGGGCCCGATCGAGGGAACATTGGTGAGCTTCTCCGCGGACGGAGAAATGCAAGAAGATGCCGTCGGCCAGCCTGAACCATGGCTCCATCTAGAGGGTTCCACCACTTTGGTGATGACTTGTCAGCGTTGTTTGGGGCCGGTTGCAACGGAGGTGTCTTTCGAGCGTTCTTTCCGTTTTGTTGCCAGCGAGGCACTCGCTGAGGTGGAAGACGAAGAATCAGAGGAAGACGTCTTGGTGCTCAGCCGTGAATTCAATCTGCTGGAGCTGGTCGAGGACGAACTATTGATGTCAGTCCCGCCGGTTCCCAAGCATGAGGAGTGCCCCGCGCCGGTCAAGCTTCAGGCGGCAGACGCTGATTTCGTCGATGCGCCCACGGAAAAGCCGAATCCTTTTGCGGTGTTGCAGCAGCTCAAAAAGTAGGGGTTGGAGGCTGCGCGAAGTTTGGGCTATAATCTGAGGCTCCGCGTGCCAGACCTGCCGCGTTTTACTAACCCCAACCGTGTTGCCGCCTGCGCAGCACCTTTGCCCAGGAGCCGATCATGGCAGTTCAACAAAACAAAAAATCTCCTTCCAAGCGCGGTATGCACCGTTCGCACAATGCACTGAACGTGCCCGGTATCGCAGTGGAACCCACCACCGGCGAAATTCACTTGCGTCACCACATCAGCCCCACCGGTTTCTACCGCGGTCGCAAGGTGTTGAAGACAAAATCTGAAGCCTGATTCACCTGAATCCCGCAAAGCCCGAAGCTACAGTTTCTGTAGCGACGGGCTTTTGTCATTTTGGGGTCAGATAATTGCCCGCTTTATTGTTGTTGGATTGAATTGCGCATGATTACGATTGCCGTTGATTGCATGGGCGGAGACCATGGCCCAGAGGTAACGCTACCTGCTTGTCGTGAGTTTCTGGATCGTCATCCGGATGCTGCGTTGGTCTTGGTGGGCTTGGCCGATGCGCTGAAGGGCTTTTCCCATCCGCGCGCGACCGTGGTGGTCACCACAGAAGTGGTCACCATGGACGATGCCCTTGAGGTCGCCTTGCGCAAGAAGAAAGACTCTTCCATGCGGGTGGCGATTCAGCAAGTGAAAGACGGGGCAGCGCAAGCGGCTGTGTCTGCGGGAAACACCGGCGCGTTGATGGCTATCTCCCGCTACATCTTGAAAACGCTGGATGGTATCGAGCGGCCGGCAATTGCCGGACAAATCCCCAATGCGAAGGGTGGTGCAACCACGGTGCTGGATCTGGGGGCCAATGTGGATTGCTCGGCCGAACACCTGCTGCAGTTTGCGGTCATGGGCTCGGCGCTGGTGTCGGTGCTCAGCGGCGATGAGTCACCGTCGGTGGGCTTACTCAATATTGGTGAAGAGGTCATCAAAGGCAACGAAGTCATCAAAAAAGCAGGTGAACTTCTGCGAACAGCCGCGAAAACGGGTGATCTGAACTTTGTGGGTAATGTGGAAGGCAACGACATCTTCAAAGGCACTGCTGCGATCGTCGTGTGTGACGGTTTTGTGGGCAATGTGGCGCTCAAAACCAGCGAAGGCCTGGCCTCGATGTTTGGCACGTTTTTGAAGGCTGAGTTTTCACGCAATATCTTGACAAAAATGGCGGCTATTGCTGCTTATTCGGTTCTAAATGCGTTTAAAAACCGCTTTGATCATCGTCGTTACAACGGTGCAGCCCTTTTGGGCTTGCGCGGTCTGGTGTTCAAGAGCCATGGTTCTGCCGACAGTCTGTCGTTCGGCAATGCCTTGAACCGCGCGTATGATGCAGCCCGAAACAACTTGCTGGACCGCGTTCAGGTTCGCATTGCCAAGGCTGCACCACTTTTAGCGGTTGCTGAAGCAGAGGCTTAGTCTGAACGGGTGCACGCTACAACACCCATGACACGTTATTCCCGAATTACAGGCACAGGTAGCTATGTGCCTCCCCGCCGGTTGACCAACGCGGACCTGGCGGCGCAGCTGGCAGCCCAAGGGGTTGAGACCTCTGATGAATGGATCGTGGAGCGCACCGGTATTCGCGCTCGCCACTTTGTGGAAGCTGGTGTTTACAGCAGCGACTTGGCGCTGGAGGCCTGCAAAAGCGCTTTGAGCGCAGCGGGCTTGCAGGCGCAAGACATTGACTTGATCATCGTCGCCACCTCCACGCCGGACATGGTGTTCCCCTCCACCGCATGTATCTTGCAAAACAAGCTGGGTGCCAACGGATGTGCCGCTTTTGATGTGCAGGCCGTTTGCAGCGGCTTCGTTTACGCGCTGACAGTGGCTGACGCGATGATTCGCACCGGCGGTGCGAGCAAAGCGCTTGTCGTGGGGGCCGAAGTGTTTTCCCGTTTGCTGGATTTCACCGACCGTACGACGTGTGTGCTGTTTGGCGATGGTGCGGGTGCCGTGGTCTTAGAAGCATCGGAAACCCCGGGTATCCTCGCCAGTGACTTGCATGCGGATGGTAAGCATGTCGGTGTTCTTTGTGTGCCCGGACATGTATCAAACGGACACATTCTGGGCGACCCCTTGCTCAAGATGGATGGGCAAGCGGTATTCAAGTTGGCGGTTGGCGTGCTGGAAGATGCAGCACGGGCGACGCTGGCGAAAGCCGGCAAGACCGAAGCGGATATCGATTGGTTGATTCCTCACCAAGCCAATATCCGCATCATGCAAAGCACCGCCAAGAAGCTGAAGCTGCCCATGGACAAAGTGGTGGTGACGGTGGATCAACATGGCAATACCTCGGCGGCCTCTATTCCGCTGGCATTGGACTCTGCGGTACGTGCCGGTCGGGTCAAGCCGGGCCAGAACCTGATGCTGGAAGGCGTAGGTGGTGGCTTCACCTGGGGTGCGGTGCTCCTGACTTTGTAGCGCGTCGTGCAAGCAGAATCAAGGCTAGAGCTCAATTTGACGAAGAATTTTCTATGAAACCATTTGCTTTTGTATTTCCCGGTCAAGGCTCCCAATCGGTGGGCATGCTGGATGCATGGGGCGCACACCCCATCGTGTTGGAAACCTTAAAGGAAGCGTCTGACGCCTTGGGCGAAGATGTTGCCAAGCTGATTCACGAAGGACCCAAAGAGGCATTGGCTCTCACGACCAACACCCAGCCGGTGATGTTGGTGGCTGCAGTGGCGGCGTATCGGGTTTGGATGTCAGAAACCGGCGTAGCGCCCCAAGTGGTAGCGGGCCATTCACTGGGTGAGTACTCGGCATTGGTTGCTGCAGGTGCCTTGACCTTGGCGCAGGCAGCGCCGTTGGTGCGCTTGCGTGCCCAGGCGATGCAAGAGGCGGTACCGGTAGGTGTAGGCGCGATGGCAGCCATTTTGGGTATGGATGCTACGAAAGTGATAGCGGGTTGCGCAGAAGCTACGGCGGCTATGGCTGGTTCTGGCTCTGAAGTCGTCGAAGCTGTGAACTTCAACGACGCAGGTCAAACCGTTATCGCGGGTAGCAAGGCGGCGGTGGACAAGGCGTGTGAAATTTTGAAAGCAGCAGGTGCCAAGCGCGCTTTGCTCTTGCCGGTGTCGGCCCCGTTCCACTCCAGCCTGATGAAGCCAGCGGCAGAAAAGCTCAAGGCGAGCCTGGAAGAGATAGAGATTGCCGCCCCGCAGATTGCGCTGGTGAACAACATTGACGTCGCTGTTGAAATGGATGCAGACCGCATTCGCGATGCGCTGTACCGTCAGGCTTTCGGGCCGGTGCGCTGGGTGGAATGTGTCCAGGCCATCAAGGCGCGTGGCTTGACCACGGTGGTCGAGTGTGGCCCCGGCAAGGTGCTGGCCGGTATGGTCAAGCGGATTGACGCAGAAATGACAGGGGCTGCCCTGTTTGATCCTGCGACACTGGAAGAAGTGAAAGGATTGTTGGCATGAGCGAAATCAAGTTTGAGGGCCAAGTGGCGCTGGTGACCGGTGCCTCGCGAGGCATCGGCGCATCCATCGCATTGGAATTGGCGCGCAAAGGCGTCAAGGTGATCGGTACTGCCACCTCGGACGCTGGTGCGGCAAAAATCCGTGAGGCCTTGTCAGGCTTTGCAGGCTGTGATGGTCGCACTTTGGATGTGAATGATGGCGCTGCGGCTGAGGCGTTGGTAGATGCGATCGCCAAAGAGTTCGGTGGCTTGCATGTTCTGGTGAACAACGCCGGCATTACCCGCGACACACTGGCCATGCGCATGAAAGATGACGACTGGGATGCGGTGGTTGACACCAATCTCAAGGGAGTGTTTCGCATGAGCCGCTCTGTGTTGCGCACCATGATGAAGCAACGGTATGGCCGCATCATCAGCATCACCTCGGTGGTCGGAGCGTCCGGCAACCCCGGTCAGGCCAACTACGCAGCCGCCAAAGCGGGCGTGGCGGGCATGACCCGTGCGCTGGCCCGGGAGCTTGGCTCGCGCAACATCACCGTCAATTGTGTGGCGCCCGGATTTATTGAAACCGACATGACGGCCGGCCTGCCGGAAGAGCAACAAAAAGCCTTGCTGGGCCAGATTCCCCTCGGGCATTTGGGCAAACCCTCGGATATTGCGCACGCGGTGTGCTACCTTGCGTCCCCTCAGGCGGGCTATGTCACGGGGCAGGAAATGCACGTGAATGGCGGCATGTACATGTAAGAAAAAAACCGCCGATGTGTCCGAACGGCGACCCGGTTAGAGACTTGTCTCTAGGGCGGGTAAAATCTCGGATTCTTTTACAACCCTTAGAGGGAACCCATGAGCGATATCGAAGTCCGTGTCAAAAAAATCATTGCTGAACAACTCGGCGTGGAAGAGTCTCAAGTTACCAGCGAAAAGTCCTTTGTGGCAGACCTGGGTGCTGACTCCTTGGACACAGTGGAACTGGTGATGGCTTTGGAAGATGAGTTCGGAATTGAAATCCCGGACGAAGACGCAGAAAAGATCACTACCGTGCAAAACGCGATCGATTACGCGAACACCCACAAAAAGGCCTAATAGCCTTGGGCAATGCGCTAGTGCGCTTTGCCAACCCGGCCGGCAACCGCAGGATCATCGCCTGCAGGTGTCCGGCCGGTTCCTCCCCTATTCTCTGTATCGCCGCTATGGCGGTACTTCTTTGACGAACTATTGAATCCAGGTTTCTATGTCCCGTCGTCGCGTTGTTGTCACTGGTTTAGGTTGTGTCAGTCCCGTAGGTAATACGGTGACAGAGGCTTGGTCCAATTTGCTGGCAGGTAAGTCCGGTATTGATGTCATTTCCAAGTTCGACGCATCTGCTTTTGCCTGCAAGATCGCCGGGGAAGTGCGTAACTTCGAGTTGGAGGCGTACATCAACTCCAAAGAAGCCCGCACCATGGATACCTTTATCCACTACGGTATCGCGGCTGCCATGCAGGCAGTGGTCGACTCCGGTCTTAAGACCGGCGATGCCCTGAGTGACGAAGAGTCCACGCGCATTGGTTGCGTGATCGGCTCTGGCATTGGCGGCCTGCCAATGATCGAAAACACACACGCGGAGTACACCAACCGCGGTCCGCGCCGGATTTCTCCATTTTTTGTGCCGGCTTCTATCATCAACATGACTGCTGGCCATGTGTCCATGCGCTACGGCTTCAAAGGCCCGAACATTGCCATCGTCACAGCGTGCACGACCGGTTTGCATTGCATTGGTGAAGCGGGCCGCATGATTGAGTACGGTGATGCGGACGTGATGGTTGCTGGTGGTTCTGAAGCGACCGTATCCCCCTTGGGTATTGGTGGTTTCGCTGCCATGCGCGCCCTGAGTACCCGCAATGACGACCCGACAACCGCCTCCCGCCCTTGGGACAAAGATCGTGATGGCTTTGTTTTGGGCGAAGGCGGCGGCGTAATGGTGCTCGAAGAGTACGAACACGCCAAGGCACGCGGGGCCAAGATCTACGCTGAATTGGCCGGTTTTGGTATGAGTGCAGATGCTGGGCACATGACAGCCCCCAATATGGATGGCCCCCGTCGTGCCATGTTGAGCGCCATGCGCAATGCAGGTGTCAATGCCGACCAAGTGGATTACCTCAATGCCCACGGCACCTCCACGCCGCTGGGCGATGTGAATGAATCCAATGCCATCAAGGCCGCTTTGGGTGATCACGCCAAACGCGTGGTGGTGAACTCCACCAAGTCCATGACCGGGCACCTTTTGGGTGGCGCAGGTGGCTTGGAGTCGGTGTTCACGGTATTGGCTTTGCACCACCAAAAGAGCCCGCCAACCATCAATATCTTTAATCAAGATCCGGAATGCGATCTTGATTACTGCGCCAACACGGCCCGCGATATGAAGATCGATGTCGCTGTCAAAAACAACTTCGGGTTTGGCGGTACCAACGGCACGCTGGTGTTCAAACGCATTTAATACACACGGCCAGTCACACTGACCCTCCATGCAACGTCCACCGGCGACAAGTCTGCAGGTTTCGCGGTCAAAAAGGTTGGGCTGGCTTTTTGCCGGCCTGATTTTTTTGTTCTTGTGCGCGCCGCTCTACAGCGTTTGGAGTGGCCAAGCATGGGACCGAACGCTGGCTGTGTGGGCCGCTTGGGGCGTCCTGAGTGCAAATTTAGTGCTCTCGTGGCGTCGTATGCCTGAAGGGCGGTTGCGTTGGGATGGTGAGACTTGGTATTGGGGGAGCCTGTCCCAACCCATCAAGGCTGTGCGCATTCAGTACGACTTTCAGCGCACCTTGTGGGTGCTGTTGCAACCGGAGCATGGTCAGCAATTTGGTGTGTGGTTGGAGGCCGATGCTCTGAATCCCGAGCGTTGGCGCTCCGTCCGGCGTGCCTTGGTCTGGTGTGAGGAAACAGCTTGGGGCGCGGAGGTGTCAGTTGCGCCCGCGGTGGGGATGCACCCATGACAGACATCGTGGAACCCGCTCCCGACGCTGATTGGCCCTTGGTCGAACGCACGATCGCAGGTGATCAACGTGCGTATGGCCTGCTGGTCCTGAAATACCAGCGGCGTATCCAGCGGCTGGTTGGGCGCATGGTCCGGGATGTGGATTTGGTGGAAGACATCACCCAAGAAACCTTTATCCGTGCCTACCGGGCGCTTCATCAATTCCGCGGCGATGCGCAGTTCTACACTTGGCTGTACAGAATTGCCGTCAACACGGCCAAAAAGTCGTTGTTGGAGCTGAAGAGAGATCGCACTATTTCGGAGTCTTTCTTTGCCCGTGATGAAGAAGATGAAACTTCTTTCCGCCAAAACGAACCAAGTAACGAAGAAACACCCGAAACCGTGCTGGCCGCCAAGGAAATTGCCGGTGTGGTGAATGCTGCGATGGAGGCTTTGCCGGATGAGCTCCGGCAGGCTGTCGTACTCCGGGAAATCGAAGGTTTGAGTTATGAAGAAATTTCACTCTCTATGGCATGCCCGATCGGAACTGTCCGATCACGGATCTTCCGTGCTCGTGAAGCGATTTCTGCAAAGTTGAAACCTCTTTTGGATAAACAAACCGGCAAGCGTTGGTAAGTCATATGGATCGCCTTTCCCAAAATCAAATGTCTGTTCAGGAGCAACTGTCTGCGCTGGCAGACGGTGAACTCGACTCCACGGAGTTGGGGGCTTTGCTGGATGCCTTGGAGCGGGATCCGGCGCACTATGCCGCATGGACAGGCCTGCACGCTGGCGCGGCAGCTACGCGCGGTGAACCGCTATCCGGCGCCTCCGGCGATCTGGCGTTCTGGCAATCCATCCAGGGAAAAATCGCCTCCGAATCAATCTTGCAAGCCCAGTCGATGCCGACTGTTGGCGTGCAGGGCGCAGCGTTGCGCAGCGCGCCACCTGCTAACGCCTCTTTTTGGAAGGCACGTCGCTTTGCGTCGATCGCCTTGGTGTTGGCGGTGGGCGGTGTCGCCTCTTTGCTTTGGCCTATTGCCGGTACAGGCCCTTCCGACATGAGTGCGGCGCCCGCAGGGCCGGCACTGGCCGCAGCGACTACCGACGCGGGTGTCATGTTGCGCGATCCCCAGCTTGACGCCTTGATGGAAGCCCACCAGCAGATGGGCGGACATTCTGCTTGGCAAGGGCCTTCGGGCTTTCTGCGCAATGCGACCTACGAAAGGCCTTCCCGGTGAACTGGGTGCGTAGCTGCCGGCTGTTGTCACGTGGGCTCGTGCTGGCCTGTGTTTTGGGCCTGCAGGCTTGGGTGCCTGCGATAGCCCAAGAGAACTCTGTGAGTGCCTGGCTGACGCGTCTTCATGAGGCCTCCAAACATCGCACCTACACCGGCACTTTTGTGGTGTCTGCCGGTACGCAAATGGCAAGTGCCAAAATCTGGCATGTGTGTGAAGGCGAGCAGCAGTTAGAGCGTATTGAGCCATTGAGTGGTACGCCCCGCACCACCTTCCGGCGTAACTCCGAGGTGTTGACGCTCTTCCCGACGGCCAAGGTCGGTATTGCCGAGACGCGTGAGGCGACTAGCTTGTTCCCGGGGCTGTTGAAGTCCAAAGGGGCAGATCTTGATGAGTTCTATTCGCTCAAGACGATGGCATCGGAGCGCTTGGCTGGAGTGGATGCAGATGTGGTTCACATTCAGGCCAAAGATGGCCTCCGTTACGGATACCGGGTGTGGAGTGAGAAGAAAACTGGTCTGGTGATCCAGCTGCAAACACTGGATGTCGACGGAAAAACGCTGGAGCAGTCCGCATTCTCAGAGCTCAACATGGATGCCCAAGTGAGCTCTGCCAAGCTCAACCAAATGATGGGGCAAACCGAGGGTTATCGCATTGAGCGGCGCACCACGGAGAAAACGAGCGCCGCTGCCCAAGGATGGGCTATGAATGGGGGGGTGCCCGGATTCAAGCCCGGCGGTTGTTACATACGCCCGGTGGCCTTGTTGGCAGGTGCTTCCGGCAAAACAGATACCTCCATGCAATGGATGTTCTCCGACGGTTTGGCGACCGTGTCTCTGTTTGTTGAGCGATTTGATCCTAGCCGCCACGTACAAGTTGGCGCGGCAGATTTGGGCGGCGCTACCCGGACGCAAACACGCAAGCTCGGCAATTGGTGGATCACTGCGGTAGGCGAGGTGCCCGCTGGGACCTTGGCCGTGTTCACCCAGGCGCTTGAGCGCAAAAAATAAGACCCTATCTTTGTCTCATCAGTTTTTTCAGGAAACGTTCCACATGACACATCACATCTTTTCAATCCGGCGTTGGGGCCTAGCGGTCATGTTGGGTGCATGTGCCGCATCGTTTTTGCCTTTGTCGGCGGCCCACGCGCAAGTCCGCGGATTGCCGGATTTCACCGACCTCGTGGATCAGGTGGGCCCTTCGGTCGTGAATATCCGTACCTTGGAAAAGGTCAGCGCTCGCGCACAACAGGGCGGACCGAATGAAGAGGAAATGTTGGAGTTCTTCCGTCGTTTCGGCTTGCCGATTCCCAACATGCCGAAACAGAACCCTCGCCAAAACCGCCCACAGCAGCAAGAAGAAGAGCAGCCACGTGGTGTCGGTTCAGGTTTCATCTTGACTAGCGATGGCGTGATCATGACCAATGCGCACGTGGTGGACGGGGCAGACGAAGTCATTGTGACGCTCACCGACAAGCGGGAATTCAAAGCCAAGATTCTGGGGGCGGACAAACGCTCCGATGTGGCGGTGGTCAAAATTGACGCGACCGGTTTACCAGCAGTGAAGGTGGGTGATGTGAACCGCCTTCGGGTGGGCGAATGGGTCATGGCGATCGGTTCTCCGTTCGGGCTGGAAAACACCGTCACCGCCGGTATCGTGAGCGCCAAACAGCGTGACACCGGTGATTTCTTGCCTTTCATACAGACCGACGTGGCCATCAACCCAGGAAACTCTGGTGGTCCTTTGATCAATATGCGAGGCGAGGTGGTCGGGATCAACAGCCAGATCTATTCACGCTCCGGCGGTTTTATGGGAATTTCTTTTTCCATCCCGATGGACGAAGCGGTCCGGGTGAGTGACCAATTGCGCGCGTCGGGTCGCGTGTCTCGCGGGCGCATCGGTGTGCAGATCGATCAGGTGAGTAAAGAGGTTGCGGAATCTATTGGCTTGGGCAAACCCACCGGTGCCTTGGTTCGCGGCGTAGAGTCTGGATCCCCGGCTGAAAAAGCTGGCGTGGAGGCGGGCGACATCATCACCCGCTTTGACGGAAAGGCCATCGAAAAATCCAGCGACTTACCGCGCATTGTGGGTGGCACCAAGCCCGGAACCAAAAGCACTCTGACCGTATTCCGCCGCGGTGGCAGCAAAGAACTGCAAGTGGTGATCGCTGAAATTGAAGCGGACAAACCCGTTGCAAAAGCCCCCGCGAAAGAGGAACGTCCGGCGGCATCGATTGCCACCCAGGTGTATGGCTTGGCAGTGACCGCACTCACAGACGCCCAGAAAAAAGAAGCGGGTGTCCGTGGAGGCGTGCGCATAGAAGCTGCTACGGAAGCGGCGGCTCGCGCCGGCTTGCGTGAGGGGGATGTGATTTTGCAAGTAGCCAACGTCGAAGTGTTAACCGTGAAGGAATTCGAGGCAGTGCTGGGCAAACACGACAAAACCAAGGCTTTGAATGTGTTGTTCCGGCGCGGTGATTGGACGCAGTTCGCCGTGATCCGGGCTGGCCGATAGGCCAAGCAACCCTAAAGCACAGCAGGCTATGGGGTTGTTTGCAGCATAAAAAAGCCTGACTCATGGATTTTGCCGCCTAGCTTTGATGGGGGTGGGGGCCTAAATCCATGGGCTTTTTTAAAGCGGTGGTTAGAATACGGGCGGTCGATGGATCAAAGCAGGTATATGGAACTTGCGATAATCCATCATGTGGGAATCGATAGATTGCCCCACAGGCCTTCCACAGCTCTCCCACAAGTTGTTCAGCGGCGTCAAACACAATCTGTGGATAACTTGTGAATATTTGTGCTGTTGCCGTGTAGCAACGACCCCCGGTCCGGATTTTTCGGCTGTGCTTTTTGGACTTTTTGCCTACAATGAACGTCCAACTATCGCAGTTGCCAAAAGATTGTTGGTTCGGGGCGCGTCTCACCATGACGCGCCCTTTTTTCATGGCTGATCCTTTTAATTCAATTACTTGAAGCGCGTCGTTGATGAATCACATCCGAAATTTTTCCATCATTGCCCACATTGACCACGGCAAATCCACGCTGGCCGATCGCTTGATTCAGCGTTGCGGCGGACTGGAAGCGCGCGAGATGGAGGCACAGGTTCTGGACTCGATGGACATCGAGAAAGAGCGTGGGATAACCATCAAGGCGCAGACCGCCGCGCTGCAATACAAGGCGAAGGATGGCCAGGTTTACAACCTCAATTTGATTGACACACCTGGTCACGTGGACTTCTCTTATGAAGTGTCGCGATCGCTGTCGGCGTGCGAAGGTGCGTTGCTGGTGGTCGATGCCTCCCAAGGCGTTGAGGCTCAGACGGTGGCCAATTGCTACACCGCGCTGGACCTCAATGTGGAAGTGTTGCCGGTACTCAACAAGATTGACCTGCCCAATGCCGACCCTGACAACGCGCGCAGCGAAATCGAAGACGTGATTGGTATCGACGCGACCGACGCGATTGTCTGCTCGGCCAAGACGGGATTGGGCATCGACGACATTCTGGAGTCCATCGTCGCCAAGATCCCCTCGCCACGCGGCAATCCCGATGGCCCATTGCGCGCCATGATCATCGACAGCTGGTTTGACCCTTACGTGGGTGTCGTCATGCTGGTGCGCGTGGTGGATGGTCGTCTGGCCAAGGGCGAGCGTATCAAGATGATGGCATCGGGTGCCACCTACAACGCGGATAACCTGGGTGTGTTTACTCCAGCGAATCAGCCGCGGCAGTCGCTTGAGGCGGGTGAGGTGGGTTACATCATTGCTGGTATCAAAGAATTGCAGGCCGCCAAAGTGGGCGACACGGTGACGCTGATCAAGCCCGGTACAGGTGGCGCTTCCGCCACGGCGACTGAGGCGCTGCCTGGCTTCAAGGAAATTCAGCCCCAAGTCTTTGCGGGCTTGTACCCCACCGAGGCCAGTGAGTACGACTCCCTGCGCGACGCTCTCGAGAAACTGAAGCTCAACGACGCATCCTTGCACTATGAGCCGGAAGTTTCCCAGGCCCTTGGCTTCGGTTTCCGCTGCGGATTTTTGGGTCTGTTGCACATGGAAATTGTTCAGGAGCGCTTGGAGCGCGAGTTCGATCAGGACTTGATTACGACAGCCCCCAGTGTGATCTACCAAGTGGTCAAGAACGACGGCGAAGTGGTGATGGTGGAGAACCCGTCAAAGATGCCTGAGATTGGCAAGACCGCCGAAATTCGCGAGCCCATCGTCACCATGCATCTCTACATGCCGCAGGAATATGTGGGTGTGGTGATGACGCTTGCCAACCAAAAGCGCGGCGTGCAAATGAATATGGCTTACAAGGGTCGCCAAGTTGTGCTGACCTATGAGATGCCACTGGCCGAAATCGTGCTCGACTTCTTTGACAAGCTCAAGAGCGTGAGCCGGGGTTATGCGTCCATGGACTACGAGTTCAAAGAATACCGTGCGGCTGATGTCGTCAAGGTAGACATTTTGTTGAACTCTGAGAAGGTGGATGCGTTATCCATCATGCTGCACCGTGCCCAAAGCCAGTACAGGGGCCGCGCTGTGGTCGCCAAAATGCGCGAAATTATTTCCCGCCAAATGTACGACGTGGCGATCCAAGCGGCCATCGGCGCCAACATTATTGCGCGTGAGACAATCAAAGCGCTGCGCAAAAACGTGTTGGCCAAGTGCTATGGCGGCGACATTTCCCGTAAGCGCAAGCTGCTGGAAAAGCAAAAAGCCGGTAAAAAGCGTATGAAACAAATCGGCTCTGTGGAGGTGCCGCAAGAAGCCTTCCTCGCCATTCTCCAAGTGGAAGATTAATGCAAGCATTCACAGCAGCGGTATTGGGCGCCTTTGTTGCCTATGGAGCCTCTTGGTATTTCGGTTTGGTCGATGGCAACTTTGCGCTGCTGCTGTTCCTGGCCAGCGTAGTAACCGGTGTGTATTGGTTGGCTGAGCGCTTTTACTTTCTGCCCCAGCGCCAGCGTGCAGTGGCGGAACTGGAAGCACAAGACGCCAAGCGCCGCGAGGGCTTGGCCCAAATGGGGATCACCCAGGTCGACGGCGATATCCAGGAGGCCAAAGTCAAGTTGCTGATGCAACCTTGGTGGCTGGATTGGACCGCGGGTTTGTTTCCCGTCATCATCGTTGTGTTTTTGTTGCGCTCATTTTTGTTTGAGCCTTTCAAAATACCTTCGGGTTCCATGATTCCGACGCTGTTGGTCGGTGACTTGATCCTGGTGAATAAATTCACCTACGGCGTCCGCTTGCCGGTCATCAACCTCAAGATCACGGAAGGCAACAAACCCCAGCGCGGTGACGTGATGGTGTTTCGCTACCCGCCCAAGCCGAGCCTCGATTACATCAAGCGTGTCGTGGGTGTGCCCGGGGATACCGTGGCCTACTTGAACAAGCGACTCACGATCAATGGCAAGCCGGTGGAGACCAACGCCTTGCCGGATTTCCTGGATGAAGACGCAAGCCAATACTTCAAGCAATTTGAAGAGACCTTGGGCGAGAAGCCGCATCGGTTGTTGAACGACGCTCGCCGTCCGGCCTTTATTGCCGGCATCGAGAAGTTTGATGGCATGGAGAATTGCAGCTACACCGTCGAAGGCGTCACCTGCACAGTCCCCGAAGGTCAGTACTTCATGATGGGTGACAATCGCGATAACTCGCTGGACTCCCGTTACTGGGGTTTCGTGCCGGATAAAAATATCGTCGGCAAAGCGTTTTTTGTGTGGATGAACTTTACCAATCTGAAGCGGATTGGCGCATTCCACTGAGTGTTTCACCAACCAGCGTCCGGAAAATTCACTATGCCCAGCAAAGCTCAACAGCGCGGAATTTCTTTTATTGGCCTCTTGTTTGTGGGCGCCGTGCTCGCGATGACGGGCGTAGTCGCCGCGCAAGCCTTCCCAACCGTGATTGAGTATTTCGCGGTTGAAAAGGCGGTGCAGCGCGCCTCCACAGGGCAGTCGGTCGTGGAAGTGCGTGCGCTGTTCGACAAGCAGGCCGAAGTGGACACCATCAAGTCCATTACCGGCAAGGACCTCGAAGTCACCAAGGTGGGCGACAAAGTGGTAGTCGGTTTCGCGTACGAGCGCGAAATCCATTTGGCCGGCCCGGCCTACCTCACCCTTAAATACGCAGGACGATCCAAGTAAGTGACAGATGGTTTGACCGCGCTGCAGCAGCGACTGCAGCACCAGTTCTCGAATATTTCATTGCTGTCGAGGGCCCTGACCCATCGCAGCTTCTCTGCTGACCACTACGAGCGCTTGGAGTTTCTGGGCGACTCGGTACTGGGGTTGGCGATCTCCGATTTGCTCTACACCCGCTTGGGCAGTTTGCCTGAGGGCGATCTGTCGCGGGTACGTGCCAATCTCGTCCGCCAGGAAACCCTGCATGAGCTGGCCCTGAAACTCGGGCTCCCTGACGTGCTCAAGCTGGGTGAGGGGGAGATGCGCTCCGGCGGCCCCAAGCGGGCGTCTATCTTGGCGGATGCACTCGAAGCCATCATTGGCGCGGTGTATCTGGATGCCGGGTTTAACACCGCGCAGGCACTGGTCCACCGCTTGTTTGAGGCAGTGGAAATCAATCCGCATATGCAGGCTATCGGCAAGGATGCCAAGACCGAGTTGCAGGAGTGGCTCCAGGGTCGCAAAATGAAGGTGCCGGTCTACACCGTGGTGGGCACCACCGGTGCCGCACACAAACAAAGTTTTGACGTGGAGTGCGAAGTCCCTGAGCTGCGCCTGTCGGAACGCGGTATCGGCGGATCCCGCCGCGCCGGAGAACAAGCAGCGGCTGCGGCCATGCTGCAAACCATTAAAGCAAAGGTCAAATCATGAATGCTCCTAAAAAAGTAGCTGCTCGCGCAGAATCCACGGGCGCTAAGGGGCAAAAAGACTCTCAAACTCCAGTAGAGGCCGTCGAGGTGCAATCAGACTTGGACGCGATGCTCGAAGGCTTGCTCAAGAGCACGCCCAAATTGGCCACCCCTGGTACCGATGGTGCGGGTCAGCGATGCGGCTTGGTCGCGATCGTGGGCAAGCCCAACGTGGGCAAGTCCACCTTGCTCAACGCCCTGGTGGGGCAAAAGATCAGCATTACCTCGCGCAAGGCGCAAACCACACGCCACCGCATCACCGGCATGCGCACCGAAGGGCAGACCCAGTTTGTGTTTGTGGACACCCCCGGCTTCCAGACCATTCACGGCAACGCGCTGAACAAGTCTTTGAACAAAGCGGTGCAGGGCGCAGTGTCCGATGTGGACCTGGTGCTGTTTGTGGTGGAGGCCGGCAGCTTTACGTCGGCAGACGAAAAGGTATTGAAGCTGCTGGGAACAGGCATTCCGGTCGTGTTGGTCGCCAACAAGCTGGACAACGTGAAGGAGCGCGCTAGCCTGGCCCCCTGGTTGCAAGCCATGCAGGCCCGCGCCAAATTCACCGAAATGATTCCGCTGTCGGCCAAGAACGCCAAGGATATTGAGCGCTTGCTGGGTATCTGCGAGAAGTTCTTGCCCGAGCAAGCCTGGTGGTACTCGGAAGACGAGTTGACCGACCGCAGCGAGAAATTCCTGGCCAGCGAGTTGGTCCGCGAAAAGCTGTTCCGCCTGACCGGTGACGAGCTGCCCTACACCTCCACGGTGGTGATCGACAAGTTCGAAGAAGAGCCACCCCAGAAAAAGGGCCAGAAGCGCTTGTTGCGCATTGCCGCCACCATCGTGGTGGAGCGCGATGGCCACAAGGCCATGGTGATCGGTGACAAGGGCGAGCGCATCAAGCGCATCGGCATGGAAACCCGTGTGGAACTTGAAAAGCTGGCAGACGCCAAGGTGTTTTTGGAGCTGTGGGTCAAAGTGCGCTCCGGCTGGGCCGATGACGAAGCGCGCGTGCGCAGCTTCGGGTATGAGTAAATTCACCCCTAGGCTTCGCGCACTGCGTGTCGCTTCGCCACCCCCCTTGCAGGGGGCAACGCCTGCGGTCTGGCGGAGCCAGTCCCGCGGCGTTCGCTGGGTTTAGGCCCTCGCACACCTACGATTCATGGCGACCAAACGGATTGCGGACGAGCCGGCGTTTGTATTGCATCGCTACGACTGGAGCGAGAGCAGCTTGATTCTGGAAGTGTTCACCCGCCATTACGGTCGGGTAGCACTGGTCGCCAAAGGGGCGAAAAAGCCCACTTCGAGTTTCCGCCCCATCCTGCTGCCGCTGCAGCCACTGCACGTGGCCTTTGGAGGCGATGCCGAGATCCGCACTTTGCGCAGTGCGGAGTGGCAGGGAGGGCATGTGATGCCGACCGGGGATGCCCTTCTGTCTGGCTACTACCTCAACGAGTTACTCATCACCTTGTTGGCGCGGGACGACCCGCATGCCGCGCTGTTTGACATCTATGCCCAAGTGGTCCGCGTCATTGCCAGCGAGCACGACGAAGTGCTGCAGGCGGCCCTGCGGACCTTCGAGTTGCTGTTGCTGCGTGAGGTGGGTTTTCTGCCCCAGCTCGATGCACAAACCATGACGCTGGCGCCTTTGCATGCCGATGTGCGTTATGTGCTGGTGCCTGAGGGCGGACTTCGGCAGGCAGGGCCTGACGACCGTGTCGGCCTGCTCGGAACCCAGTGGGTGGCACTGCAAGATGCGATCGCGGACGACGCCCCCTTCACCACCACCCTACGGGCTTGCGCCGAGGTGATGTCGGAACTCAAACCTCAGCTACGGGCGCTGCTGCACTACCATTGCGGCGTCAAGACGCTGCGCACGCGGCAGATGATGATTGATATTCAAAACCTATGAAAACCCATCTCTCCGTCAACCTGAACAAAGTAGCGCTGGTGCGCAACACCCGCCACCTCGGCATTCCCAACGTCACCCGCGCAGCGACTTTGTGCCTGGAGGCGGGCGCAGCCGGAATCACGGTGCACCCGCGCCCTGATGCCCGCCACATCCGCGCGCAGGATGTATTGGACTTGGCGGAGCTGCTCAAAGCCTGGCCCGATCGTGAGTTCAACGTCGAAGGCAACCCATTTCACAACCTGATGGACTGCGTGCGCGACCTGCGCCAGCGCGGCTTGCCGGTGCACCAAGTGACGTTCGTACCCGACTCGGAAGGTCAATTCACCAGTGACCACGGCTGGAGCTTCCCCACGGATGCTGCACGCTTGCAACCCTTGATTGCCGAAGCCCACGCCCTGAACCTGCGCGTGAGTTTGTTCATGGACGCAGACCCGGCGGCCATGGCGGCTGCCAAAGCGGTGGGTGCTGACCGCGTTGAGCTCTACACCGAGCCGTTTGCCGCTGCTTGGGGCACCGCGGATCAGCAAGCGCAATTGGATCGCTTTGCCGCTGCTGCCCAAGCGGCACTGGACGCGGGCCTCGGCGTGAATGCGGGCCATGATTTGAACCGTGACAACCTCGCTGCGTTTGCGCAGCAGGTGCCGGGATTGCAAGAAGTGTCCATTGGCCACGCTTTAATAGCTGATGCGCTGGAGCTGGGCTACACCGCCACTATCAAGGCCTATCTGGCTTGCCTCGGGCAATAAAGGCGCGCCTTGATATACGGCATTGGCACTGACATCTGCGATGTGCGCCGCATACGCGCCAGCGTAGAGCGCCATGGCGAGCGATTTGCGGCCAAGGTGCTGTCCGACGCGGAACTGGCTACCTGGAAGGCCCGCAGCGCCCGCTGGCCCGAGCGCGGCTTGCGTTACCTCGCCACCCGCTTCAGTGCCAAAGAGGCCTTCAGCAAGGCCATCGGGCTGGGCATGCGCATGCCCATGAGCTGGAAGCTGTGCGAGATTGCCAACGAGCGCAGTGGCAAGCCGGTCATCGTGTTGCATGGTGAGCTGAAGACCTGGTTTGAAGCCCAAGGGCTGCAGGCCCACATCACTGTGACGGACGAAACCGACTATGCCGCCAGCTTCTGTGTAGTGGAAACCCGCTGAAAATATGAATAAAAATAGCCGCTGGCGCTCATAGAATATGCGCGAGTAGCTCCTGAATTGATAGCAATAAACACTATGACATTCCACGCCCCTCTGATCATCGATATCGCCGGCACCAGCCTCACCGCCGTAGACCGCAAGCGCTTGAAGCACCCGCTGGTGGGGGGCATGATTTTGTTTGCCCGCAACTGGCAAAACCGCGAGCAACTCACCGCGCTGTGCCGCGACATCAAGAAAGTGCGCGCGGATTTGCTGATCTGCGTGGACCATGAAGGCGGCCGTGTGCAGCGTTTCAAGACCGACGGCTTCACCCACTTGCCGCCCATGCGCGCCTTGGGTGAGATGTGGATGCGTGACATCGTGCCCACCACCTCCGCCAAGAAGGCGGGCGCCTTGGACGCTACCAACGCGGCCACCGCTACCGGTTATGTGATGGGCGCCGAGTTGCGCGCCTGTGGCGTGGATATGAGCTTCACGCCGGTGCTGGACCTCGACTACGGCGAGAGCAGTGTTATCGGCGACCGCGCGTTTGCGCGCGACCCGCGTGTGGTGAGCATGCTGGCCAAGAGCCTGATGCACGGTTTGCAAAAAAGCGGCATGGCCAATTGCGGCAAGCACTTCCCCGGCCATGGCTTTGTGAAAGCCGACTCGCACATCGACATCCCCGTAGACAAGCGCAGCCTAAAAGCCATTTTGGCGGACGACGCCGCACCGTACCGTTGGCTCAACACCGTGACCAGCAGCGTGATGCCTGCCCACGTGATTTACCCCAAGGTCGACAGCCGCCCTGCGGGCTTCTCGAGCGTGTGGTTGAACGACATCCTGCGTGGCCAGTTGGGCTTTACCGGCGCCATTTTCAGTGACGACCTGTCCATGGCCGGCGCCCGCTTGATCGACGGTAAAACCGTGAGCTACACCGAAGCGGCTGTGGTGGCGTTAAACGCAGGCTGCGACTTGGTGCTCTTGTGCAACCAGTCCATGGCCAATGCCGAGGGCGGTGGCAAAGCGGTGGACGAATTGATCGACGGCCTGACCGAAGCCCAGCTTAAAGGTCAGTGGCAGGCACTGGAGGCGAGCGAAGCCCGCCGCCGCGCATTGCTGCCTACCAGCCCTGCCATGGCGTGGGACGACCTCATGGTGCACCCCGACTACATGCAGGCACTGGACTGGATCGCCTGAAAGCCTGATCCGCGCCGGCCATGGACTTCGCCGCGCTGATCTATCACCGCCAGGCATTTCTGGATGGCCAGTGGTGGCTGCCGTTCACGGCACAGCTGGTGCACTTCAATCTTGCGCACGGCATGTCCAATGCGATGGTCGCGCTGTTGTTGGCCGCGCTATTCCGGCCGATGCTGGTTTGGGCACAGCAGTGCGCCTTGATTTTGGGAAGCGCATTCGCCGTTGCTATGGTCGTGGTGTCTGATGCGAACTGTGCCTACTACGCGGGTGCCTCTGGCGCGCTGTACGGGTGGGCCGCGGGCGGGTGCATGATGACGATTTTTTCCGAGAGCGTCACTTCCCAACCCCACCGGCGGATCGCACTTTTTGTGTTGTGCCTGTTGCTGGTGCGCTTGGTGGCGATGCAGTGGGCCGGGGTTGGCGCTACAGCGTGGGGCTTTCCAGTCTATCTACCCGCCCATTGGGCAGGGCTTGTTGGCGGACTTGCAATGGCGAGTTTCTTCATGCGCAGGAAGACGACGCCTGCGCAGACCACGCATCGCCAGCAAAGCGACGAGCGCTAGCTCCCATCCCGACATCGTGCCGCCCCCGCCACCCCCTCCGCTGCTACTTGCGGTGGCAAGGGTCGCGGAGTTGATGGTGAGCGTGACCGTTTGCGGCATGCCTGAGCGGCTGGTATCGCTGGGGGTGACGGTGAAGCTATAGGTTCCGAGCACGGGGATACTCCAACGGAAGCGGCCTGTGCTGCTGAGTGTCGCCCCTGCGGGTAACCCGGAGCTGGAGAACGTGACCGTATCCGAGTCTGCATCAACGGCGGTAAAGTCAAATTGGAGGTCGATGCCTTCGGTACCAGTTTGCGTGGGCGCCGACGTCATGGAAGGTGGAGTGTTTGACGCAGAGCCCTCACTCACCTGCAAGGCCTTCACCGCTGCAAAGGCATCCAACATGCCGGTGCCGCAGGTGGTCAATGATGCGCAAACAGTCCCCGACCGGAAGGGGCGCGTGTTGTTCTTCAACAGCGCTGCAATTTGTGCTGGTGTCAGGGTTGGCTTGATTTGCAGCAGGAGTGCGGCGGCCGCGGCAACATGCGGCGCAGCCATGCTGGTGCCGCTTTTGAGCAAGATCGCATCGCTCTGAGGCGTGGTCCGGCCCGTGTTGTCGGTGGAAAAAATGCTGGACCCGGGTGCACTGAGGGCGACTTGCGCACCGACGTTGGCGAAGCTTGATTTCTCCCCCGTGATGGTGTGGGCGGTAACCGCAATCACGCCGCTGCAATTCGCCGGCGAGGAGACGGGGCCCCCGTCGTCATTCCCGGCCGACACCACCACGGTGGTGCCTGCCGTCACAACTGCGTTGACGGCATCCCTATACGAGTCGGAGCAGCTTCCCGTGCTACCCAGGCTCATGTTGATGACTTTGGCGATATTCGGGTTGGTGACGCCATTCACTTGGCGAAGGCCTGCAGCCCAATACATTCCTTCCTGGATATCCGATGAGTAACCACCGCATACCCCCAACACCCGAACCGGCAGTATCTTGGCGCCGAAAGCACCCCCGATAACGCCGCTGCTGTTATTGGCAACTGCGGCAATGGTTCCTGCGACATGGGTACCGTGCCAGCTGGAGTCCTCCACTGCGCAATCGCTCACGTTGGAATTCCAGTCTCCGGGGTCTGTGGGGTTATCGTCACGCCCATCTCCGTCATTCGCCGTTGTAAACGTGGTGTTGATGGGCGGGTTATCGGCTGAAATGAAATCGTAGCCCTGCAACACGTTGGCTGCCAAGTCCGGATGGGGGCGATACCCCGAGTCCAACACCGCCACGATCACCCCCGCACCCGTCACCGGGGTGCTGGATCCGATCATCCGATCCCATGCGAGCTGGAAATTGGCCCCGCCGACCGCCCCAGCAGGTGATTTGAGGTTCCATAAGCTGCTGAAAAACGTATCGTTCGGCGTCAGGTGCGCTTGCACGCGCTCATCAATCTCGACATACTCCACCGCAGGGTCTTTGGCCAGCTTGGCGATGACCGACTGCATTTCCGGCCGGGTCAAGGGGGCGCCGGTACTCGCCACCTGGATGCCGTTGTAGATGGTTTTCAGGTGGCGCAGGTTCAATTCGTGCCCAGCCACAGTGCTGGCCGCGCGCTCTTTCAAACCTTGAACACGTTCCCTGTCGCTGGTCTCTGCGAAGAGGTGAGCGGCTTTGGACTCTTTGGGGGTCTTGAATTTGATGATCAACCGGCTGTACGTCGCCCCCTCCAGGGAGGCGGCGGAGCGGGCGACTTTGGCCGGTGGGCCCTCAGAGAGGGGCAGCGCAGCAAGCGCGGGTATCGCTCCGAGGGCAAGGGCGCTAAGGGTGGCGTTTTTGAGTAAACGCAAATAAGGTCTCATCGCAAGTGTCCCTCATTTCGCATGGCTTTGGCATCCAACTCGGCATACCGCACTCCGGGGGCCTTTGCGAGTTTTGCCACAAGGTCTTGGGTCGTCTGCCCGGGTTGTGGAGTGATGGCGAGCAAACAGCTGGTCGCTGATATCTTTGACACAAATACGATGGATGCGGCACCGGTGGATGCAGAGAGGCTACGCACCAGTGCTGTGGGATCCTCAGGGATGGCTTCGTGAGTGCCCACCATCAAGCGTACCGCTTGGGTGGCGACAGGTGTCGTTGCTGAGGCGACGCTTGGACTCATGGACGGGCCCAATCCGCAGCCTGAGAGGGCCGTTAAAAGCGCCAAAAAAATGCCAAAAGTGAACAGCTTCACAATGCTCCCTCGCATGTGCCGAAACAGAGTGGAATGCGTGAGTCTGCGGGCAGACATCACTTTTTCACATTGTAGGCACGGCCTGAAAGGGCGGCGAAAGACTAAGGAAAGCGGCCCGGTTGTCCGCCGAGTATCAGGGTGAGCGGTGCAGCCGGGGCGCCGAGAGGGCGACGATCTGGTCCCGGGTCGCTTCGTCGATCAGGCGGTGCTTGAGCAGGCTGCCGTCTGCGGTCATGAGCGCCCGCAGTTGTTGCAGGTCTTTGACGGTCGGGGCGACCTTGATCTGTGCAAGCGCAGCCTGGCTGTTGTTGCCTTTGATGAGTGCTGCCACTTTGGTGGCCCAAACGCTGGGACGAGACATGTGATTAAGTGGCCAACTTTGATAAAGAGGGTTATTTTCGCACAGCACCGCCAGAAACGCTTCATGGATTGCTACGAAAACAATAGCGCCAATGCGACCGTTGACCGCGATCCCTACATTCCTCCTGCTGGAATAGACCACGCCGATCCGGTACCATCGCCGGCTATGACTCAAGCACATACCGGTTTTAGAGCGTTGACGCGCAGCACCATGTTGGCCTGCACCCTTGGGCTGGCCCTTTGGAGTCCATCTGTGATGGCGCAAGAGGCCCGCAGTGGGACGTTTAAAACTGTGCAGGGCGGTGTCAAGGTGGTCCAAGGCGATGCCCAGCGCGCAGTCATTCCCGGTGCCGGTGTGCAAGAGGCAGAAAGAGTCCAAACCGATGCAAGCGGTTCTGCGGTGCTGATGCTGCGCGACGGTACCTCGATTGCCATTGGCCCGAACACCACCGTCGATATCAGCCGCTTTCAGTTTGACGGCACCACCCAGCAAGGCAGCCTCGCAGTCCGGGTGCTGCAGGGCACGATCCGGATGGTGACCGGCCTGTTAGGCAAGGTGCAACCAGACAACGTCAAAGTGACAACGCCCGCCACAACCGTCAGTGTGCGCGGCACGGATTTCATTGTGGAGGTGCTATGAGCGTGCGTTACCTAGTTGTTGTCGCATTGCTCGGCCTGCAAGCGTGTGCCCCTGTAAGCCGTGTTATTTTGTTGCCGGACAGTGCGGGCCGGTCTACCGCAGTCCAGGTGAGCAATGCCGGCGGAGTAGTGGATCTGACCCAGCCCTATCAAACCGCAGCGTTGCAGCAGGACGGCCGCTTGGAAGCAGGCGTACTCAGTGCTGAGGAAGTTCAAGATAAATACAAGGGGCTGCTGGCGTTGCCGATGCCCACAGCGTCTCAATTGACATTGCGGTTTGAGCCCGGCACATCCAATTTGACGGCGGAGTCTCAGGGCCAGCTCCCCGAGATCATTGCGTTGGCTTCAAAGCGGGCCGGCGGTGAAATTCTGGTGGTAGGTCATACCGACCGCACAGGGAGCCCGCAGGCCAACGACACTTTGTCATTGCAGCGAGCGCAAGCGGTGCGTGAGCTGCTGGTACAGCGCGGCTTTGCGCCTGAGCGGATTGAGGCGATTGGCCGTGGCGAGCGTGAGCCGGTGGTCCCGACCGAAGCCAACGTGAATGAACCCCGCAACCGCCGCGCAGAAATCATCATTCGCTGAGCGCGTTTGGGTCTTTGATGGTGAAAAAAACGCTCTCTGATCTTGGTGGTTTGGTGTATTCGACCGAGGTGGGGCGCACCTGTCCGGTGTGCCGTCAAGCCATTGCTGAATGCATGTGCCACACGCCCAAGCGACCTGCTGGCGATGGCATTGTCCGCGTGTCCCGCGAAACCAAAGGTCGGGCAGGCAAAGGTGTAACGCTGGTGAAGGGTGTCCCGCTGGACGATGAGGAGTTGATGGCTTTGGGCAAAAAACTCAAGGCGGCCTGTGGCTCCGGCGGTACCGTCAAAGACGGCGTGATTGAAGTGCAGGGCGACCATGTCGAGAAAGTCATGTCGGCTCTGGTCGCGCAAGGTTTCACCGTCAAGCGCGCGGGTGGCTGATGCAGGCAGAAGACCTGCAAAAGCTGGTTGAGCGCCCCATGCCTTTCGGTAAATACCAAGGGCGCTTGATTGCGGATTTACCCGGCGACTACCTGAACTGGTTTGCGCGCACGGGTTTTCCTAAAGGGGAGATGGGTCGCTTGTTGCAGCTGATGCATGAGATTGACCACAACGGCTTGAGCGATCTGCTCACGCCACTGCGCCAGCGCTAACGGCTAGAGCCCCAGCAATGCCGAGCGCAGCTCCGGTTTTCGAGCTTTGGGGTCCAGCCAGATTTTGAAAAATGCTTCGCTGAAGGTGGCGTCCGCGGTTTCACCCAGGAGCTTGCCGTTCAGGAAAAAGCGGGCGCCCGCACCGGGCACATGCACGCCCAGCAAACGGTCGCCGGATTTCACATCGACAAACAAGCCCGTCATGAAGTTGGACCAGGTTTGCACCTGCTCTGGCGTTGCAGCGCTGATGCGGGATATCTCAATCAGCGAAGTGTTGTTGATGTCGCTGGCTTTGACCGAGGTGTTGTACACAATCTCCAGGGCAAAAGTCCGGCTGAAGCTGAAGTCTCCTCCGCTTGCCGCGGGCAACCACAGCGTAGCGTCATACGCCTTGAACCCGAAGAACTTCAAGGGGCCGCTGCCCTTGGGCAGCCAGTTCGCACCATAGGCGCTTAGCGCGGCTGGGGCGCGGCTGGCAGGGGGCTGCTCTTGCGCCCAGCCGGGCACGCTGAGCGCCCCTAGCAAAGCAGCCATTACCAGCGGTCGTCGTCGCACTGCAGTAGTGTTGAAGGTGGTGGGGGCCATAGGGTTCAGTGCGTCGGACATGGCATGATTTTGGCTGAAGCGCGCAATAAAGCAACCCACTCGGATAAAAAAAGACTGAGTGGTATTTTTTGCGCTAACGGGCTATCCGGCTGATGCCGAAGCTTCTCGCCAAACTCCGGGTTGCAGGTTGTCCAAATGGTGCGGGCCAATGGCTGCACGTATCAGCCGCAGGGTGGGGTAGCCCACCGCGGCAGTCATACGTCGCACCTGGCGATTGCGCCCCTCGCGGATCACCAGCTCCACCCAACTGGTCGGGATGGATTGGCGAAAGCGCACCGGTGGGTTGCGCTCCCACAAGCCTTCGGGCGCCTGAATGCGCTGCGCGCGCGCCGGCAGGGTGATGCCGTCGTTGAGCTTCACGCCTTGGCGTAGCGCTGCCAAGGCGGCCTCGTCAGGTTCACCCTCCACTTGCACCCAATAGGTCTTTTCCATCTTGAAGCGCGGGTCGCTGATGCGGGCCTGCAGCTTGCCGTCGTTGGTGAGCAGCAGCAGGCCTTCGCTGTCGGCGTCCAACCGTCCTGCGACGTAGACCCCGGGCAAATCAATGAAGTCTTTGAGCCCGCGCCAGCGCCCTTCGGGCGTGAACTGGCTGAGCACGCCGTAGGGTTTGTTAAAGCAAATCAGGCTGGAGGGGCGCAGCATGGCTTACTCCGCCTCAGTCCAGAGCCGTTGGCCAGTCGCCTCCAAGTGGGTGAGGTAAATGCGCACCTCAAACTCCAGCTGGTGGTAGGCGGGCTCCATGTGGGTACAGAGCTTGTAGAAGGCCTTGTCATGCTCGCGCTCGCGCAGGTGGGCCAGCTCGTGCACCACGATCATCTTGAGAAAGGGCTCCGGCGTGTCCTTGAACAGGCTGGCCACCCGGATCTCGCGTTTGCTTTTGAGTTTGCTGCCCTGCACCCGCGAGATAGTGGTGTGGGTGCCTAGCGCGTTCTTGACGACATGCAGTTTGCTGTCGAAGGCCACTTTGGAGAGCGGCTCGGTGCTGCGCAGGTAGTCGGCCTTGAGGTCTTGCACATAGTCGTACAGCACCTTGTCGGTCCGCACGCCGTGCGCCTGCGGGTGGCGCTGGGTCAGCCAGCTGCCCACCCGGCCCTCGTCCAACATGCGCTGCACTTGGGCCAGCGTGTCTGCGGGGTAGCCATTCAGGTAGCGCAGCGCAGGCGTTGCTACCATTTTCATAGCTACTTGCGCAGATTCCGCCTGCGCTAGGGGCCTGTTTGGCTTCAAATCTGAATCAGATTTCGCGGCGGAGCGCGGGGAACAAAATCACGTCGCGGATGCTGGCGCTGTCGGTCAGCAACATCATCAGGCGGTCGATGCCGATACCGCAGCCGCCGGTGGGGGGCATGCCGTATTCCAGGGCGCGCACAAAGTCGTGGTCGAAGTGCATGGCCTCGTCGTCGCCGCTGTCTTTGGCGGCCACTTGGGCGTGGAAGCGGGCGGCCTGGTCTTCGGCGTCGTTCAGCTCGCTGAAGCCGTTGCCGAACTCGCGGCCCGTGATGTAGAGCTCAAAACGCTCGGTCACTTCAGGGCGGTCGTCATTGGCGCGGGCCAGCGGCGAGATTTCGGTGGGGTGCTCCATGATGAAGGTGGGGTTCCACAACTTCTCTTCCACCGTCTCTTCAAAGTACAGCACCTGCAGGCTGGCCAAGCTGCGGCCTTCCAAGCGGTTTTTGGCTTCGGTCAAGCCCAGCTTCTTCACCGCGTTGGTCAGCCAGGTGGCATCAAACACGTTGTCGCCAGCGTCGGTGTACTTCTGGATGGCTTCAACGATAGTCAGGCGCTCAAACGGCTGCTCCAGATCGACAGGCTTGCCAGCGTATGTGAGTTGCAAGCCTCCGGTGGCCTTCTGGGCGGCGTCGCGGATCAGCTTTTCGGTGTAGTCCATCAGGTCCTGGTAGTTCCAGTAGGCCGCGTAGAACTCCATCATGGTGAACTCGGGGTTGTGGCGCACCGAGATGCCTTCGTTGCGGTAGCTGCGGTTGATTTCGAACACACGGTCAAAGCCACCCACGATCAGGCGTTTGAGGTACAGCTCAGGCGCAATGCGCAAGAACATCTCCTGGTCCAGCGCATTGTGGTGGGTTTTGAACGGCTTGGCGTTGGCACCACCGGGGATCGGGTGCAACATGGGCGTTTCCACTTCCAGAAAGTCGTGGCCCACCATGAACTCCCGCAGGGCACTCACGGCTTTGCTGCGTGCCACGAAACGCTTGCGCGACTCCACATCGGTCATCAGGTCCACATAGCGCTGGCGGTACTTGGTTTCCTGGTCCGCCATGCCATGGAACTTGTCCGGCATGGGACGCAGGCTCTTGGTCAGCAGGCGAATGCTGGTCGCGTGGATGGACAGCTCACCGGTCTTGGTTTTGAATAGCGTGCCTTCGGCCGCTACGATGTCGCCCAAATCCCAGTGCTTGAAGGCGGCGTACAGGTCCACACCCACGTCTTCACCGCGCACATAGAGCTGGATGCGGCCACCACTGGGGCCGAAGGACGAGTCCTGCAGGGTGCAGAAGCTGGCCTTGCCCATGACGCGCTTGAGCATCATGCGGCCGGCAACCTTGGCGGTGGCGCCCAAGGCTACCAACTCTTCTGCGGTCTTGTCGTTGTGGGCCGCGAACAAGGCTTCTGCTTTGTCTTCGGGTTGGAAGTCGTTGGGGAAGGCAACGCCTTGACCAGCGGCCTGCTGCTCGCGCAGTGCCTTGAGCTTTTCACGGCGCTCTTGGATCAACTGGTTTTCGTCTTGCGGTGCGGGAGCTGCTTGGTTTTGGTCAGACATGGAGTGACTTGTGGGTTCGGTAGGAGAAATCGGCAAACCTCAAGGGGTTTTGGCCGCAACCCTCCATTGTAAGAGGGCAGGCTGCCGCTATGATGCGCTCGCACTTTACTTGGATCGCCCATGCTCTACAAAATCGTTGTTCTCTTGTTGGAAGTGGTGACCGGCTTGTTGACCACCACCTGTTTGTTGCGCCTGTACATGCAGCAACAGCGCATACCTTTATCTGCCCGCTCGGGGAACCCGCTGGGGCGTTTTGTGTTTGCTTTGACGGACTGGATCGTGCTGCCCCTGCGCCGCGTCGTGCCGGCATTGGGCCCTTGGGACATGGCCAGCCTGGTTGCCGCATTCTTGATCCAGCTGGCGCATTTCGGGGTGCTCTGGGCCCTGAACGGGTTTGGTGTGACGCCGCTGTCGATCGTGGTGCTGGCCTTGCTGGGCCTGGTGCGCCTGAGCTTGTCGGGTTTGACCGCGTTGGTATTGGTCTACGCCGTGTTGAGTTGGGTGCAGGCGCAGTCGTTTTTTTCAGAGCTCATCGGTCGGCTGGTAACGCCGGTGCTGGCACCCATCCGCAAAGTTGTGCCTCTGGTGGGCGGGGTGGATTTGTCGCCCCTGGTGCTATTGGTCTTGCTACAGATTTTGACGATTGTGCTGGGTGACCTGCAATACACCATGCTCTCAGCAGTAGCCGGATAAAAAAAGAGGCCCGATGGGCCTCTTTTTTTGGGGCGGAGCCGGATTCTCAGATCACGGCATCTGCAGGCTGGCGCTGCAGCATCGCCAAGGTCTCCGCAATGGTTTTGCGCAGTTCGCGGCGGTCAGAGATGAAATCAATCGCGCCCTTGGTCTGCAAGAATTCCGAGCGCTGAAAGCCTTCCGGCAGAGTCACTCGCACGGTAGATTCAATCACCCGGGGGCCCGCGAAGCCGATCAAGGCTTTGGGCTCTGCAATCACCACATCGCCCAGGAAAGCAAAGCCCGCGCTCACCCCACCCATGGTGGGGTCGGTCAGCACGCTGATATAGGGCAAGCCTTTTTTGGCCAGACGGGTGAGCGCTGCATTGGTTTTTGCCATTTGCATCAGGCTCAGCAAGCCTTCTTGCATACGGGCTCCACCGGTCGCGGTAAAGCAGACAAACGGCACTTTTTGTTCGATGGCCGTTTCCACGCCACGCACAAAGCGCTCGCCCACCACAGAGCCCATGGAGCCGCCCATGAATTCAAATTCAAAGCAGGCTGCCACCAAGCTGACGCCGTGCACTGCGCCACCCATGACGATCAATGCGTCTGTCTCGCCCGTGTTTTCGAGGGCTTCTTTCAGGCGCTCAGGGTATTTGCGGCTGTCTTTGAATTTCAAGGCATCCACTGGCAGCACTTCCTGACCAATCTCGAAGCGGCCTTCGTTGTCCAAAAAGGCATTCAGGCGTGCACGGGCACCGATACGGTGATGGTGGCCACAGCTGGGGCACACATTCTGGTTTTGCTCCAGGTCGGTTTTGTAGAGCACCGATTCGCAGCTGGGGCACTTGATCCACAGGCCTTCGGGTACGCTGCGGCGCTCCGTAGGGTCGGTGTGTTGAATCTTGGGGGGTAGCAGTTTTTCCAACCAACTCATGGGATTTCTCCAGTGCAGTGCCCGAATGGGCGTCCAACAGACAGGGGGTGATTATCCGTCAAACCGCCCCCGCCGTTTTTCAGGATCAGCCTTGGTCTAACGCGGTGCGGATTTCCTGCAGGAAGGCTTGCGCCACCGGCCCCACTTGGGCGCGTGGAGCGTCTTCCAGCAATTGGATGATCTTGCTGCCTATCACCACCGCATCTGCCACCTTGGAGATGGTCTTGGCGGTCGCGGCGTCGCGAATGCCGAAGCCCACGCCTACAGGGGTGCTGATGTGCTGGCGGATGCGGGGCAACATGGCTTCTACGGCATTGGTGTCCAAAGCGCCGGAGCCCGTTACGCCCTTGAGCGACACGTAATACACATAGCCGCTGGCTACGCGGGCCACTTGCTGCATGCGCTCATCGGTGCTGGTGGGTGCCAACAGGAAAATCAAGTCCATGTTGTGAGCCCGCAGGTCGGCGGCAAAGGCCTCGCATTCTTCGGGTGGGTAGTCCACGATCAGCACGCCGTCGACGCCGGCTTCCGAGGCGTCTTTCACAAACGCGCTGGCGACGCCGGGGCGGGCTTGTTTTTGGTCGTAGCGCTCTACCGGGTTCGCGTAGCCCATTAAAACCACCGGCGTGGTGGCGTTGGTTTTGCGGAACTCGCGCACCATGGCAATCACCTGCACCAAGCCGATACCGAAGGCCAAGGCTTTGTCGCCAGCCTTTTGGATCACGGGGCCGTCCGCGCTGGGGTCTGAGAAGGGCACGCCCAGCTCGATCACATCCGCACCGCCTGCGACCATCGCGTGCATCAGCTCGGGCGTAACGTCGGCATAAGGGTAGCCTGCGGTCACAAACGGAATGAGCGCTTTGCGGCCTTGGGCCTTCAGCGCGGCAAAGGTGGCGTCAATACGGCTCATGCTGCACCTCCTGCTTTGACTAACTGCACGGGCTGTTCGCCCCCTTTGACCGATTGGCCGCGGCAGCTGGGTCGGCAGTAAAAGTCGGCATTGCTCAGGTCGGCCACGGTGCCGATGTCTTTGTCACCACGGCCGGACAGGTTGACCAGAATGCTCTGGTCGGGGCGCATGGTTTTGGCCATCTTCATCGCGTAGGCCACGGCATGGCTCGATTCCAGCGCGGGGATGATGCCTTCGGTGCGGCACAGGTAGTGGAAAGCGTCCAGCGCCTCCTTGTCGGTAATGCCCACATATTCTGCGCGGCCGATGTCAGACAGGAACGCGTGCTCAGGCCCCACGCCAGGGTAATCCAGCCCGGCGCTCACACTGTGGGTCTCGGTGACCTGGCCGTTGTCGTCTTGCAGCACGTAGGTGCGGTTGCCATGCAGCACGCCGGGGCTGCCCTTCTGGATCGACGCGGAGTGTTTGCCGCTTTCCAGGCCTTCGCCAGCGGCTTCCACCCCGATCAGGCGGGTTTGGTCGTGCTGGATGTAGGGGTGGAAAATACCCATCGCGTTGGACCCGCCGCCCACGCAGGCAATCACAGCGTCAGGCTGTTCTGTATTGCAGCCGGCAGTGGCCAGCATTTCGGGCATTTGCACCAGACACTCGTTGCCGATCACGCTCTGAAAGTCGCGGACCATCATGGGGTAGGGGTGTGGGCCTGCCACGGTACCGATGATGTAGAAGGTGTTGTCCACATTGGCGACCCAGTCGCGCATCGCTTCGTTCAAGGCATCTTTCAGTGTCTTGCTGCCGCTCTCTACCGGCACCACGGTGGCACCCAGCAGCTTCATGCGGTAGACGTTAGGGCTTTGGCGTTTCACGTCTTCGCTGCCCATGTACACCACGCATTCCAGGCCATAGCGGGCGCAGATGGTGGCGGTGGCCACACCGTGCTGGCCGGCGCCGGTTTCGGCAATCACGCGGGGCTTGCCCATGCGCTTGGCGAGCATGGCCTGGCCGATGGTGTTGTTGACCTTGTGGGCGCCGGTGTGGTTCAGGTCTTCGCGCTTCAAGAAGATTTGTGCACCACCCATTTCGCGGCTCATGCGGGCCGCGTGGTACACGGGGGAAGGGCGGCCTACAAAGTGGGCCAGTTCTGATTGGAACTCCGCGAGGAACTCGGGGTCGTGCTGGTACTTGGCGTAGGCGTCTTTGAGCTCGTTGATGGCGTGGGTCAGCGTCTCGGAGACAAAACTGCCGCCGTACTGGCCAAAGTGGCCTTTGGCATCGGGTTGTTGGTAGTCGAACATGGTGTTTACATTCCTGCAAGATGCCGGTCCGCCGCGCGCACGGCGGCAACGAACTGGCGGATTTTTTCGGGGTCTTTGATGCCCCTGAGGGGCTTGCCGTGAGCGTCTTCGGCTTCGACGCCGGAGCTCACGTCCACAGCCAGCGACTTACAGCGCGGCCGTACCGACGTGATGCCATCGCCCACGTTTGCACTGGTGAGTCCACCACTCAAGACGAGGTGAGCGTTGACGCTTGGAGGAAGAAGTGACCAATTGAATGTTTTGCCACCGCCACCGTAGCCGTCCACATGGGCGTCTAACAGAATGGCTTGGGCGTTCGAATAATCGTGGGCAAATTGTACGAGGTCAAACGCTTGTGCGTCGTCGCCCAGCGGAATCCGTGCGGCGCGCAGGTAGGGGCGGGCAGCGTCTGCGGTGGCCGTCTGGCATTCGTGTGCCGTTTCATCTCCATGAAATTGCACGGTAGCGCCGGCCACCATTGCGCAAGCAGCTCCTATTTCTGTAGCGTCTGCATTCACAAACAACAAAACAGGGGTCACGAAAGGGGGGAGTCTTTTGGCCAGTTCTGCTGCCCGCTCAGGCGTGACTGCGCGGGGGCTTTTGGCGTACAGCACAAATCCAATCGCGTCTGCGCCAGCGGAGACGGCGGCGTCAATGTCCTGCTCGCGGGTCAGGCCGCAAATTTTGATTCGGGTACGGGGGTAGGTGTCGGTGTGCGTGGTGCGTGCGTTCATGGCAACGCATCATACGCAGGCGTGCGGTCCGGTATGCCCCACTGGGGGTCATAGCGGGGGCCCAGAAAATACAAGCCGTCTGGAGAGAAGGTGGGTGCCGCCACCTTGCGGTTGCGGGCCGCCAGTACCTCGGCCATCCACTCCGGCGGTTTTTTGCCTTGCCCGATCTGCACGAGACAACCCATGATGTTGCGGATCATGTGATGCAAAAACGCGTTGGCTTCAAATTCAATGCGCCAGTAGGCCCCGCGTTTGTGCAGCTCGATGCGCATCAAGTTTTTGACCGGGCTCAGTGCCTGGCACTGGGCCGCCCGGAAGGAGCTGAAATCATGCTCGCCCACTAGAAAGTCGGCGGCCTGCCGCATGGCGGCTTCGTTGAGTGTGTTGAATGTCCAGCCCACGCGCCCCGATTCCACGCTGGGCCGTATTTGAGACTCCAGCAGCACATAGGCATAACGACGGGACAAGGCAGACGCCCGGCAATGAAAATCTGTCGTGGTTTGCACCGCCCATTGCACGGCGATGTCTTTGGGGAGATTGGCGTTCGTGCCGCGAATCCAGGAGTAGGTGTCGCGTTCTAGGAGGGTGTCAAAGTGCACGACCTGCATCAAGCCGTGTACCCCAGCGTCGGTGCGCCCTGCGCAGAGGGTGGATACGCGTTGGGCCGTAAACGTGCCCAAGGCGTGTTCCAACTTGTCCTGGATCGTCAGGCCGGAAGACTGGCTTTGCCAGCCTTGGTATCCCTGCCCGTTGTAACTAAGGCCTAAAACTATCCGCACGATATCCAGAACCTCGATGTCTCATTGCACAAAGCGCAGCCGCTTAGCTCAGCTGCGCCAGTGCTTTCTGTGCTTTGGCCCGCATATCTCCGGTCGCTTCCGCCACCACTTCTTCGATCAAGGCGCGTGCACCGTCTTCATCTCCGATAGAGATGAACTCTTCCGCCAGCGCAAGCTTGGTGCCCAGAGGATCGTCGCTCAGGTTGTCAGGAGCCGAGGTGGGGGCTTCTGTAGGGGTGCCCAAATCCATGGACAGAGACTCGAGGTCAAACTCCATCAAGCCACCATGTGCGGTAGTTTCAGCAGCAGGCTCCTCCACAGGTGCGGGGCTCGTCGCCTCAAAGCGCATCGGCGTGGAGTTGCCCGTGTCCAACGGAACTTCCAGGTCGTCGAGCGAAAGCGAAATTTCCGGCATTTGGCTGACAGGCTCAAAACTCGGTGGCACCGTGGCCGGCATGTCGTCCGAAAGATCAAAATCCATGTCCAGTGAGTTACTGGCAGTCGACTTGGGTTCGGGCTGGCTCGCAATGGCCGTGCCGGTCACGTCGCTAATCGCGCTTGCTGCCGGCTCGTCGTCCAACGAAAAGTCGAGGTCTAGGTCGAGGTCCACGCCGCCCGCTGTCGCGTCGAGTTCTGCGTGTGCAGACTGTGGCACTGTGTTGTCGCCAAACGTCGAAGCCACGGCAGCGGCCGCAACCGCACCGGCAACCGGCATGGCGGGGATTCCACCCGGCTGGTACAGCGGATTGCTAGGGTCAATGCTGAGGCCCATTTCGCAAATGCGCGCCCAGTCGTTGCTTTCCGAGCCGGTGAGTTTGAAGGCTTGAGTCGCAGTGCTTTCAAAGCTGCGTGTGTCGCGGCGTTTCGCAAAAATTTCCAAGAGCTTGGTGTGGATGGCCAGTCGACCCGGGTTGGAGCGTACTGCTTCCTTCAAGATCTCTTCAGCTTGCAGATCGCGACCATAGGCCAGATAAACGTCTGCCTCGGCCACAGGATCCACGTCGTCGGCTGCATCCAGTTGACTGGCGGAGTACACCATCGAGGACGCGCTGGCCGAGCCGTTTTGGTTGGTATCCACACGCTGACCGCCGCTTGCACCAAAAAATGAATCCGGTTGCAGGCGGCTTTCCAGGAACGAGCTATCAATTTGAGCTGCATTCTTTTTGCGCTGACGCAAGCGGTACAAGCCAAAGCCACCCAGCAACGCAAGCAGGCCTGCTGCTCCGACGGGAATGGCAGGGTCCTCCATCAGGGTGTCCAGTAGCGTTGGCTCGTCGACGGTTGGTATTGGCGCAGGGGCCGCCATTTTTGGCGGTGCGGCAACAGTTGCGTCAGACGCGACAGGTGCCGGGACAGAGGCGGCCGCCACTGGAGCAGAAGCTGCTGTAGTCGGAGCTGCACTTGCCGCTGGTTCTGGCGGGGTGACCGCGGCCACCGGCACGGCTGGTGCTATGGCAGGAGTCGGGGTGCTGGCCGCAACAGCTGGCGCTGCAGCGGGAGGCGGTGTTGCTTTGTCTTTCAGCTGGTTGAGCTGGCTGATGGTTTTATTCAGTTCGGCTGCGCGTGCTGCGGCATCTTTTGCCTCGCGCTCCAAGGCAATCTTGGCTTCATCCGGTTTGGTGTTGATGGCGCCTTTGGACAGCGTCAGTTTGTCTGGCGCGGGTGCTGCCGGCTTCTTTTCATCCACCGTGGTGTCGATGCTGCCGCTGGCTTTGCGGTCAGCCGCGCTGACATTGGCTTGCGGAACGCTACCTGCCAAATTGCGTCGGAAATCGTTGAAATCTTTGCTCTGAGCCAAGACCGTTTTGCTGGCCTCTGCTGTGGATATGCTGGTGGCCTCTTGCGCTCCGGGCAGTGCCATAACCGCACCGGCACGCACACGATTCAGGTTCCCGTTCACAAAGGCATCAGGGTTCGAGCGCAGCAGGGCTACCAGCATCTGGTCCAGCGAGACGCCTGCAGGCTTGTTGGCGATGGCAATCTTGCTGGCGGTGTCGCCAGACTTCACGGTAATGCGACCATTCTCAGCATCAGGGGCTTTGGCTGCTGGAGGCGTTGCAGCCACTGGCGGCAGTGCCCGGGGAGCAGGCGCTGGGCGAACTGGCGCCTCATTACTTGGTCTGGGGGTTGGCTGTGGGGTCGTTGCAGGCACCGAGGGGGCTGGTGCTATTTGCGCAAGTGTTGGTGCAGGTGCCGTCTTCTTGAGGCTTGGTGGATCCAAGAGCAAGGTGTAGTCGCGCACAATGCGACCGGAGGACCAAGTGGCCTCCAGAATCAGGTCGACAAAGGGGTCATTGACTGCACGGTCGCTGGTAAGTCGCAAGTAGGCTTTACCGTCTGCCCGGCGCGCCAATCTGGCTTGTAAGCTGGTGAGGGCTGGGCTGTACTCCAGCCCGGCAGCGGTGAACGCCTCTGGCTGGGCCACTGCCGCTCTCAAAGAGGAGGCCTCTTCGGCGGTAATTTCAGGGATTTCCACTTCGGCTCGCAGGGGCTCACCGAGTGCGGACTGCACAGTCAAGCGCCCGAGTGAAAGCGCATACGCACCGGATCCCGACAAGCTGAGCAGCGCGAAAGATGCAGCTGCGACAGCCGTCCTCTGCCAACGATGTGACTTAACGATCAATTTAAAGGCCTCCGGTGCTCAGGGGGAGCTGCGATGTACTTCTCATTTCCCAGGCCAACGCCTGAGCTAGAAAACAAAAAAGTACCTTAACATCAATATCTTAGGCAGACAAGCTAAGGAAGCGCTTAACTTCCAAAGCCCGTCTAGAGGCCCTATTGTCGCTGTGACGCTTGTTGCCTTGCGACAACGAAGCGTAACTCTCTGTTACGCGTCCAGCAAGATGCGCAGCATCCGACGCAGGGGTTCAGCCGCTCCCCACAGCAGCTGATCGCCGATGGTGAAGGCACCCACGTATTCAGGCCCCATCGCCAGCTTGCGGATACGGCCCACGGGAATCGTCATGGTACCGGTCACTGCCACGGGTGTCAGATCCTGAATGGTGGCTTCACGGGTGTTGGGCACCACTTTGACCCACTGGTTGTCGGCCGCGATCATGGCTTCGATGTCTGCCACGGGCACGTCTTTTTTCAGCTTGAAGGTGAGGGCTTGGCTGTGGCAGCGCATAGCGCCCACGCGTACGCAGAAACCATCCACGGGGATCGCGGAGCTGCCGAAGCCTTCGCCCATGCCCAAAATCTTGTTGGTTTCGGCCATGCCTTTCCACTCTTCTTTAGACATGCCGTTACCCAGATCTTTGTCGATCCAAGGAATCAGGGAGCCGCCCAGTGGCACGCCGAAGTTGGCGGTTTCAGCGCCGGTCAGTGCGCGTTGCTTGGCGATGACCTTGCGGTCGATTTCCAGAATGGCGCTCTTGGGGTCGTCGAGCAAAGCTTTCACTTCCGCGTTCAGGGTGCCGTATTGGGTCAGCAGTTCGCGCATGTGTTGTGCGCCGCCGCCAGACGCAGCTTGGTAAGTCTGGGTGCTCATCCATTCGACCAAGCCAGCCTTGTACAGTGCGCCCACACCCATCAGCATGCAACTTACGGTGCAATTGCCGCCCACCCAGTTCTTGCCGCCTTTGGCGAGAGCGTCCTTGATGACGGGCATGTTGACCGGGTCGAGAATGATGACCGCATCTTTTTCCATGCGCAGTGTGGAGGCTGCGTCGATCCAGTGGCCGTTCCAGCCGGCTGCGCGCAGCTTGGGGAACACCTCAGTGGTGTAGTCGCCGCCTTGTGCGGAAATGATGATTTCGCAACGCTTCAGGGCGTCGATGTTGAAAGCGTCTTGCAGCGTGGTTTCGTTTTTGGCCCAAGCCGGTGCTTTGCCACCCGAGTTTGAAGTGGAGAAGAAAAGAGGTTCGATCAAGTCGAAATCCTTTTCCTGTTCCATGCGATCCATCAACACTGAGCCGACCATGCCGCGCCAGCCGACCAAACCTACCAACTTGCTCATATCAACGCCCTTTCAATGTAAACAAACGATGCCCGACCTGGGCTGTTTGCTCCGGCTCGTCTGGCCGGGGGGCGCACGACGATACCGGAGCTGGATCAGCCCTTAATGGTCGTGGTTTTGGAAATGATTGCGCGCGCGGCCATGACTGCCATGGAGGCAGTCAACAAGTTCAAAGAGAAGGGGCGGGCGGCAAACATGGATTTATTGTAGCGCAAAACAAGAATTTTTTGCTCCGCGCGGACTGAAATGATTTTGAAGTGCGAGGCGATATTGCGTGATATCGCCTCGCATTCCGGTCTTATGCCAGAGCCTTCAGCACGGCATCGCCCATTTCTTTGGTGCTGACGCGTTGGGTGCCTTCACTGTAGATGTCGGCCGTGCGATAGCCTTGCGCCAGTACCTTTTGCACAGCCGCTTCAATGCGCTGTGCGGCAGCTTCCTGGTTCAGGCTGAAGCGCAGCATCATGGCGGCACTCAGGATGGTGGCCAGCGGGTTGGCGATGCCTTTGCCGGCGATGTCCGGTGCGCTGCCATGGCTGGGCTCGTACAGACCCTGGTTGCTACTGTTCAAGCTGGCAGAAGGCAGCATGCCGATGGAGCCGGTCAGCATGGAGGCTTCGTCTGACAAGATGTCACCGAACATGTTGCCGGTGACCAGCACGTCAAACTTCTTAGGCGCTTTGACCAGTTGCATGGCGGCGTTGTCCACCAGCATGTGGTCGAGTTCCACGTCGGGGTACTGCTGGCCGACTTCGACCATCACGTCTTTCCACAGCTGTGAGGTTTCCAGCACGTTGTTTTTGTCGACACTGGTGACGCGCTTGTTGCGCTTCTGGGCTGCCTGGAACGCGACGTGTGCAATGCGCTCGATCTCAGGGCGGCTGTAGCGCATGGTGTCGAACGCTTCTTCCGCACCGGGGAAGTGTCCATCGGTGGCGATGCGGCGGCCGCGGGGCTGGCCGAAGTAAATGTCGCCAGTCAGTTCACGGATGATGAGGATATCCAGGCCCGCAATCAGCTCGGGCTTGAGGCTGGAGGCGCCCACGAGCTGCTCGTAGCAGATGGCAGGGCGGAAGTTGGCAAACAGGCCGAGGTTTTTGCGTAAGCCCAGAATGGCCTGCTCGGGGCGGAACTGGCGCTCGAGCTTGTCGTACTTCCAGTCGCCTACGGCGCCGAACAACACGGCGTCGGCTTCCTTGGCCAGCTTGAGAGTGGCTTCGGGCAGGGGGTGGCCGTGGGCATCGTAGGCGACGCCGCCCACCAAGGCCGTTTCCATTTCCAGAGGGAGGGCCAGCGCGTTCAATACCTTGACTGCTTCTGCCACGATTTCGGTGCCAATGCCGTCACCCGGCAACACTGCAATTTTCATGATGTCCTTTGAATACTATGAATTTGATAGCTGCTCACGCAGACATCGTGTGGGCTAGCCACGGTTTTGTTGCCAAACGCTGGGCTTCGAAGGCCTTTATTTTGTCGGCATGGCGCAGGGTCAAGCCAATGTCGTCAAAGCCGTTGAGCAAGCAGTACTTGCGGAAGGCTTGCACCTCAAACGGGATCTCTTCACCCTGCGGCTTCACGATGACCTGGCGCTCTAGATCAATGGTGAGCTGATAGCCGGGGAAAGCCAATGCTTCGTTGAACAGCTGGTCCACCTGCGCTTCGCTCAGCTGGATCGGCAGCAGACCGTTTTTGAAGCAGTTGTTGAAGAAGATGTCTGCGTAACTGGGCGCGATGATGGCGCGAAAGCCATATTGGTCAATCGCCCAGGGCGCGTGCTCGCGGCTGGAGCCGCAGCCGAAGTTTTTGCGGGCCAGCAGGACCGAGGCGCCGGCATAGCGGGGCTGGTTCAGCACAAAGTCCGGGTTGGGTTTGCGGCTGGCTGGGTCCTGGCCGGGGTAGCCCGCGTCCAGGTAGCGCCACTCATCAAACAGATTCTGGCCGAAGCCGGTTTTGCGGATGGATTTGAGGAATTGCTTGGGGATGATCGCGTCGGTGTCGACGTTTTCGCGGTCCATGGGCGCAACCAGCCCTTGGTGAACGGTAAAGTTTTTCATTTCTTGGCAGCGCCTTCAATTTTTTCGCCTGCTTTTTGCAGGTCCTGACCCATGCCTTTGACCGTGTTGCAGGCAGACAGCAACAGCAGGGTCGCGGCGCATGCGGCGATAAGTGCGGTTTTCATATTCAGTCCTTTCAATGGGTCAGGCGAATTTGCGGATGTCGACAAAGTGGCCGTGGATGGCAGCAGCAGCAGCCATGGCGGGGCTCACCAAGTGGGTGCGGCCACCGGCACCTTGACGACCTTCAAAGTTGCGGTTGCTGGTGGAGGCGCAACGCTCACCGGGCTCGAGGCGGTCGGCGTTCATGGCCAGGCACATGGAGCAGCCGGGCTCGCGCCACTCAAAGCCGGCGGCCTTGAAGATCTCGTGCAGGCCTTCGCGCTCGGCCTGTTCTTTCACCAAGCCGGAGCCGGGCACGACCATGGCCAGCTTGATGTTCTTGGCTACTTTCTGGCCCAGCTTCTTCACCACGGCGGCGGCCTCGCGCATGTCTTCGATGCGGCTGTTGGTGCAGGAGCCGATGAACACCTTGTCCACGAACAGATCGTTCAATGCCTTGCCGGGCTCCAAGCCCATGTAGGTGAGTGCCCGCTCAATGGCGCCACGCTTGTTGGCGTCCTTTTCCTTGTCCGGGTCCGGCACGATGGCGTCCACGCCCAGCACCATTTCGGGTGAGGTACCCCAGGTGACTTGCGGCACGATTTGGGTGGCGTCCAGCTCGACCACGGTGTCGAAATGCGCGCCAGCGTCGGAGTGCAGGGTCTTCCAGAAGGCAACCGCTTGGTCCCATTCCACCGCTGCGGCTTCAGGGGAAGCTGCGTTGGCGCCGGGTGACAAGGGGCGGCCCTTGACGTACTCGATAGTTTTTTCATCCACGGCCACCAGACCGGCGCGGGCGCCGGCTTCAATGGCCATGTTGCACACGGTCATGCGGCCTTCCATGCTCAACGCGCGGATGGCGGAGCCGCCGAATTCGATGGTGTAGCCGGTGCCGCCCGCGGTCCCGATTTTGCCGATGATGGCCAGCACAATGTCTTTGCCGGTGATGCCAGGGGCCACATGGCCTTCGACCTTGACCAGCATGTTCTTGGCCTTTTTGGCCAGCAGGGTTTGCGTGGCCATGACGTGCTCGACCTCGCTGGTACCGATGCCGTGCGCCAGTGCACCAAATGCGCCGTGGGTGGAGGTGTGGCTGTCACCACAGACCACCGTCATACCCGGCAGGGTGGCGCCGTTTTCAGGTCCCATGACGTGCACGATCCCTTGGCGCTTGGACAGGAAAGGGAAGAACGCGGCAGCACCGAATTCCTTGATGTTGCTGTCCAGCGTGGTGACCTGTTCTTTGCTGGTCGGGTCGGTGATTCCGTCGTAGCCCAGCTCCCAACCGGTGGTCGGGGTGTTGTGGTCGGCGGTGGCTACGATGGAGCTGATACGCCAGACTTTGCGACCTGCTTCACGCAGCCCTTCAAACGCCTGAGGGCTAGTCACTTCATGGACCAGATGGCGGTCGATGTAGAGGATGGAGGTGCCATCGTCTTCGGTGTGGACGACGTGGTCGTCCCAGAGTTTGTCGTAGAGCGTGCGTGCCATGAGGTTGCTTCCTTTAGAGATTTGATTTTAGGTGGTCGACCAGCAAGCGCGCGCTGCGTGGCAGGGTCGAGAAGTCGCGGGCCACCAGCTCAATGTGCCGGTGCGCCCATGGGTCGGTAAGGGGGACTGCGGTCAGCGTACCGGTGCTGTGCATCAGCGCAAAAGCCCGTTGGGGCATGACCCCCACGCCCAAGCCGTTGTGGATCATGCGGCACATGGCGTCCAGGCCGGTGACCTGAATGCGTAGCTTGATGTTTTGTCCCAGCGCCGCCGCTGCCTGCCGCATCGCCGTGTAAATGGAGCTGTTGGAGTGCAGGCCCACGTGGTCTAGAGCCAAAGTGTCGGCGAACGCCACTGACGATTCGCGCGCCAGCGCGTGGGTGCTGGGCACGATCAGGACTAATTGGTCCTGGCGGTAGGGCAGCGTCTGCAACTCACCCGCGCCATCTGCGGTGTTGCACACGCCGAAATCGGCGGCGCCCTCCTGCACGGCGCGGATGACTTCGCTGCTCAGGTGTTCTTCAAGGTCAATCCGGATGCCTTGGTGTGCGCGGATAAATGCGCCCAGGTCTTCCGGAAGAAACTGCACGGTAGCCGAGATGCTGGCATGCACCCGCACTTGGCCGCGCGCTCCGTCGGCGTATTCATGCAGCTCGGTGTGCATCCGATCTAAGGTGAACAGCACGCTGCGCGCATGGTGCAGCAAGCTTTGTCCGGCGGGAGTCGGGTGCACGCCGCGGGAGTGGCGTTGCAGGAGCGGACTGCCCAGGGTTGCTTCCAGATCGCTCAAGCGCTTGCTCAGGGCCGAGGCTGCTATGAACTCCCGCTCAGCAGCCTTGCCAATACTTCCGCACTCGCACACGGCCACGAACATCTGTAGCGATGCGAGGTCTATGCGGCGGGAAAAGTGACGGTCCTGAAGGAGCATGGTGTTGAGACATCGCGTTACTCGATGTCTATTCATATTTTCCCACTGCTTTGAGTGTTTGTCATCGCAATTGGCGATGCCAAGGGTCTTGGAAGGGCACGTGGACAGGCTGCTGAGCATTACCCAGTTGGTGGGGATGGATGGGTGCTATTATTTTTATATCGTCATACGCAGTCTCTGTTTGGGCTAGCACCCCAAAAGCCATAAAAAAACCCCGCGACCCTTTCGGGTGGCGGGGTTGATGCGCAGGCTAGGGCTTAGCGCTGGTCGAGCGGCTTGACGTCGCGCTTGACGGAACCGGTGAACAGCTGGCGTGGGCGGCCGATCTTGTACTCAGGGTCGCCGATCATTTCGTTCAACTGGGCAATCCAGCCAACGGTACGAGCCAATGCGAAGATACCGGTGAACAGGTTCACAGGGATGCCGATGGCGCGCTGCACGATGCCGGAGTAGAAGTCCACGTTGGGGTAGAGCTTGCGCTGGACGAAGTAGTCGTCTTCGAGGGCGATCTTTTCCAACTGCTTGGCCAGCTTGAACAGCGGGTCGTTTTCCAGTCCCAAGGCTTCCAGCACTTCATTGCAAGTCTCTTGCATGAGCTTGGCACGGGGGTCGTAGTTCTTGTACACGCGGTGACCAAAGCCCATGAGCTTGACGCCGGAGTTCTTGTCCTTGACCTGTTCCATGAACTGGCCGACCTTGGACACACCGCCTTGACGCTGGATGTCTTCCAGCATATTCAGGCAGGCTTCGTTCGCACCGCCGTGGGCAGGGCCCCACAAGCAAGCCACACCGGCTGCGATAGCAGCAAAGGGGTTGGTGCCGGAGGAACCGCACAGGCGAACGGTGGAGGTGGACGCGTTTTGTTCGTGGTCTGCGTGCAAGATGAAGATGCGGTCCATCGCACGTTCGATTACGGGGTTGACCTTGTACTCTTCGCAAGGAGTGCCGAACATCATGCGCAGGAAGTTGCCGGAGTAGCTCAGGTCGTTCTGCGGGTACATGAAAGGCTGGCCTACGCCGTACTTGTAGGCCATAGCCACGAGCGTAGGCATCTTGGCGATCAGGCGGATCGCTGCAATTTCGCGGTGCTCAGGGTTATTGATGTCAGTGCTGTCGTGGTAGAACGCAGACAGGGCGCCCACCAAGCCGGTCAACACAGCCATAGGGTGTGCGTCACGGCGGAAGCCACGCAAGAAGAACTGCATCTGCTCGTTGACCATGGTGTGGTTGGTCACAAGTTTGTGGAAGTCCACGCGCTCTGTGGCGTTGGGCAGTTCACCCTTCAGCAAAAGGTGGCAGGTGTCCAGATAGTCGACATTGGTGGCCAACTGCTCGATGGGGTAGCCGCGGTACAGCAATTCACCCTTGTCGCCGTCGATATAGGTGATGCCGGACTGGCAAGAAGCGGTTGAGAGAAAACCGGGGTCATAAGTGAACATGCCGGTCTGGGCGTAAAGCTTGCGGATGTCGATCACATCCGGTCCGATGTTGCCCTGGTAAACGGGCATTTCCACGCTGGGGCTGCCGTTACTGAACGACAGGGTGGCTTTGTTATCAGCTAGTTTCATCTTTCGCCTTTCAGAGAGGTTCTCTCAACATTTTCAAAACTTCATGGACGTCTGCGCGATCGAGGGCAGCGTCCACCTGCAACAGCGTTTTTCGTGCCAAGTGCACGTCGAGCAAGTCGTTGTCGCTCAGGTCCATGAGCGCAGACAGGGCGTCGGCATGGCGAACCGTCAAGGTGTCGCTGTACCGGCGGAAAAAGCGCTCGATGAACAAGTCGTTTTCCAGCAGACCGCGACGGCAGCGCCATTGCAGTTTGCTCAAACCTCGTTCATCGATTTTTTCGTCTGTCATGCGCGTTTACCGTAGCTTGCGTTAAACCGCACGCAGAACCATCATTTCCTTGATCTTGCCGATGGCCTTGGTGGGGTTCAATCCCTTGGGGCAGACGTCGACGCAGTTCATGATGGTGTGGCAACGGAACAATCGGTAAGGGTCTTCCAGGTTGTCCAGGCGCTCACCGGTCGCTTGATCGCGGCTGTCCGCAATAAAGCGGTAGGCCTGCAGCAAGCCTGCTGGGCCAACGAACTTGTCGGGGTTCCACCAGAAGCTGGGGCAGCTGGTTGAGCAGCTGGCGCACAAGATGCACTCGTACAGGCCGTTGAGCTCTTCGCGCTCTTCAGGCGACTGCAGGCGCTCTTTTTCGGGCGGCACGGTGTCGTTGATCAAGTAGGGCTTGATCGAGTTGTACTGCTTGAAGAACTGGGTCATGTCCACGATCAAGTCGCGGATCACGGGCAGGCCGGGCAGGGGTTTCAACACAATCTTGCCAGGCAAGGTCAGCATGTTGGTCAGGCAGGCCAGACCGTTTTTGCCGTTGATGTTCATCGCGTCCGATCCGCACACGCCTTCGCGGCAGGAGCGGCGGAAGGAAATGGTCGGGTCAATGGCCTTGAGCTTCATCAGGGCGTCCAGCAGCATGCGTTCGGAGCCATCGAGTTCGACCTCGATGTCCTGCATATAGGGCTTGGCGTCCTTGTCCGGATCGTAGCGATAGATGGAGAAAGTGCGTTTGGTCATGATCTTGATCTCGCTTTAGAACGTACGAACCTTGAGTGGCACCGAGTCCACGGTCAAAGGCTTCATTTGAACCGGCTTGTAAGAAAGGCGATTGCCTTCGCTGTACCACAGCGTGTGCTTGTGCCACTCTTTGTCGTTACGGCCGTTGGGGTGCTCGGCTGTATCGCCGTAGTCGTCCACCGTGTGGGCGCCGCGGCTCTCGTGACGCGCAGCGGCGGACACGATAGTTGCTTCTGCTGCCTCGATCAGGTTTTCCACCTCGAGGGCTTCAATACGTGCGGTATTGAAAACCTTGGATTTGTCCTTGAGGTTGAGCGCCTTGACCCGTTCGCGCAGTTCAGCGATTTTGACCACGCCTTCGTCCATGCTCTTCTGGGTGCGGAACACGCCAGCGTGTTGCTGCATCGAGGCGCGCAGGTCGTTGGCCACGTCTTGCGCGTATTCGCCGCTCTTGGCGTTGTCCAAGCGGGACACACGCTCGAGGGTGCGGTCTGCAGCGTCTTTGGGCAGAGGCTTGTGCTCTTTGCTGCCCTTGATGTAGTTGACGATGTGGTTGCCGGCTGCACGGCCGAAGACCAACAAGTCCAACAGAGAGTTGGTACCCAGGCGGTTGGCACCGTGCACCGAGACGCAGGAGCATTCGCCCACTGCGTACAAGCCGTTGACGACCTGGTTGTGCACGTCGCCGTTTTGCACCACGACCTGACCATTGACGTTGGTGGGGATACCACCCATTTGGTAGTGGATGGTGGGCACCACAGGGATCGGCTCTTTGGTGATGTCGACGTTGGCGAAGTTCACGCCGATTTCGTACACCGATGGCAGGCGCTTGTGGATGGTTTCAGCACCCAGGTGGTCCAGCTTCAAGAGCACGTAGTCCTTGTTCGGGCCGCAGCCGCGGCCTTCCTTGATTTCCTGGTCCATGGAGCGGGACACGAAGTCGCGCGGGGCCAAATCTTTCAGGGTAGGCGCATAGCGCTCCATGAAGCGTTCGCCGTTGCTGTTCAGCAAAATAGCGCCTTCTCCACGGCAACCTTCGGTCAGCAACACGCCCGCACCGGCCACGCCGGTGGGGTGGAATTGCCAGAACTCCATGTCTTCCAACGGGATGCCAGCGCGTGCTGCCATACCCAAGCCGTCGCCGGTGTTGATGAATGCGTTGGTGGAGGCGGCAAAGATGCGGCCTGCGCCACCGGTGGCCAGCAAAGTGGTTTTGGCTTCCAGAATGTGGATATCGCCAGTTTCCATCTCCAGCGCCGTAACACCGACCACGTCGCCTTCCGCGTCGCGGATCAGGTCAAGGGCCATCCACTCCACGAAGAAGCTGGTTTTGGCTGCCACGTTTTGCTGGTACAGCGTGTGCAACATGGCGTGGCCGGTACGGTCAGCCGCTGCGCAAGCGCGTTCCACGGCCTTTTCGCCGTAGTTAGCGGTGTGGCCGCCGAAGGGGCGCTGGTAAATCGTGCCGTCAGGGTTACGGTCGAAGGGCATGCCCATGTGCTCCAGGTCGTACACGACCTTGGGGGCTTCACGGCACATGAATTCGATAGCGTCCTGGTCGCCGAGCCAGTCGGAACCCTTCACGGTATCGTAGAAGTGGTAGTGCCAGTTGTCGTCGTTCATGTTGCCCAGGGAGGCACCGATGCCGCCTTGCGCTGCCACGGTGTGGGAGCGGGTGGGGAACACTTTGGACAGCACTGCCACGTTCAAACCGGCGCGAGCCAGTTGCAGGGATGCGCGCATGCCGGAGCCGCCGGCTCCCACGATGACGACGTCGAATTTGCGTTTAGAAACGGAGTAAGACATGAATTAGTGCCTGTTGGAAGGGATCAGAGACGCCACAGAACTTGGATAGCCCAGCCGGCGCAGCCAACTAGCCAAACGATAGAGAACACCTGCAAGGACAAGCGGATAGAGACCGGTTTGACGTAATCCATCCAGATGTCACGCACGCCTACCCACACGTGGTAGAGCATGGCGATGATGACCGCAAAGGTCAAAAACTTCATCCACTGCGTGGAAAAGATGCCAGCCCATTTGTCGTAACCGATAGGGCCTTTGGACAAGAGCACTTGCGCCAGCAAGACCACGGTAAAAAGTGCCATCAGCACCGCGGTGACGCGCTGAGCCAACCAGTCGCGCAGGCCGTAGTGAGCGCCAACAACGACGCGTTTGGATCCGTAATTAACTGCCATGAAGTGGTTCCTTTTTAGTTGTTGCTTAGTAAACGCCGAACAGCTTGAGTCCCAAGGCCAGCGTCAGCAAGCTGCCCAGGCTCAGGGTCACGATGGCGGAGCTGCGACCGAACTCTTTGCTCACTGCGTGGTTGATATCCATCCACAGGTGGCGCACGCCAGCGATGAAGTGGTGCAAATAAGCCCAGATGAGGGCCAGAGCTACGAGTTTCATGAACCAGCCGGGGATAAAGCCCACGCCGAGGCTAAACACACTGGTGAACTTTGCAAATGAGATTTCCGAGGATACGGAGGTGTCGAACATCCAGATAATGAGTGGCATCAGGATAAACATGATGGCGCCGCTGATCCGGTGGAGGATCGATACCCAACCCGCCGGAGGGAGGCGATACGTTGGGAGGTCGCTGAGCGCATTGATGTTGCGGAATTCAGGCCGCGCGCGTTTGGAGGAGGAGTTGAGCTCAGTCATGGATGGGCTTTCTTGGATGTAACGTGTTTGTAATTCTGGAAATCGCAGGCCAAAATTCTATTGCACCGCACCAATCTGACATTGGTCTTTCATGGTGCAACGCATCAATTTAGCGCATTTCGATAGTAGTGTGTGTCGGTCAGGTACAAGCCCCGACGGAGCTCCATGGGTAAATCGTTGTATGTGAACGCAGTTCGCTCCACGCTCAATAATGGCGTTTGAGCACCGGTTTGGAGCAGCCCGCGCTGTTCCGGATCGGGGAGGACTGCTTTGATTTTTTCTTCCGCCCGCACCATGCGGACGCCGAATTCTGTTTCAAAAAGCGCATACATCGCGCCGTTGTAGCTGTTCAGTCGCTCTGCCGTCAGCCCTTTGAAAGGACCGCCGGGGAGCCACAAATCTTCCAGAATGGTGGGTGTGCCGGCAAATGACAAGACCCGCCGCACTTGAAGTACCGCGTCTCCCGCCCGGAGCGACAGTGCGCGCGCGACATCCGCCGTTGCACGGGTGCGTTTGCAGTCAATGATGCGGCGCTCGGCCGGGCCTTCATTGGCTTGCTCGCCGCCTTCGGGTACCAGTCGCAGAAACCGGTACTGGGTGTGGCGTTCGGCATGGGTGGCCACAAATGTGCCTTTTCCCTGGCGGCGCACTACCAGGTTCTCTGCGGCCAGTTCGTCGATGGCTTTGCGCACTGTGCCTTGGCTCACCCGGTAGCGACCGGCCAGTTCTTGCTCGCTGGGGATGGCGGTACTGGGCTTCCATTCGCCGCTCTGCAGGCTTTGGAGAATGAGCGCTTTGATCTGCTGGTACAGCGGGCTGAAAGCCGGTGTGACAGCCGGGCCCGGCACCATGCCCTGATCGGCAGTCGCGCCAATGGCGCTGTCGTTCGATGGAGGGGTGTTTGCGGGCATGTAGAGGGCGTGAATGTCAGCTGCGAGTCAGACTCAAAATAGTCCCTAATCATATCTTATATAAGACATAAGACAAATTGACTGGGCGTCAAATTCGAGGGTAAACTCGGAGGCAATCTGCAGCGCAGCATGGCTTGTTGCGGGCGCTGCTTAGTCGCCGTTTTCTCAACACTTCCTGGAGTTTTACCATGAGCAAGAAACCCGTCCGCGTTGCCGTTACAGGTGCAGCAGGTCAAATCGGTTACGCACTTCTGTTTCGCATCGCCTCTGGCGAAATGTTGGGCAAAGACCAGCCCGTGATCTTGCAATTGCTGGAAATCCCCGACGAGAAGGCCCAGAACGCGCTTAAGGGCGTGATCATGGAGTTGGAAGACTGCGCATTCCCGCTGTTGGCTGGTATCGAAGCCCATTCCGACCCCATGTCCGCATTCAAGGACACCGACTACGCATTGTTGGTCGGTTCCCGCCCACGCGGCCCCGGCATGGAGCGTGCTGAACTGCTGGCCATCAATGGCGCCATCTTCACCACCCAAGGCAAGGCACTGAACGCGGTGGCTTCCCGCAACGTCAAGGTGCTGGTGGTGGGCAACCCTGCCAACACCAACGCCTACATCGCCATGAAGGCTGCGCCGGATCTGCCAGCCAAGAACTTCACCGCCATGCTGCGTCTGGACCACAACCGCGCTGCCAGCCAGTTGGCTTCCAAGACCGGCAAGGCCGTGGCGGACATCGAGAAATTGGCCGTTTGGGGCAACCACTCTCCCACCATGTACGCCGACTACCGTTTCGCCACCATCGCTGGCCAGTCTGTGAAAGACATGATCAACGACGAAACCTGGAACCGCGAAACATTCCTGCCCACCGTGGGCAAGCGTGGTGCAGCCATCATTGCTGCACGTGGTTTGTCCTCCGCAGCATCTGCTGCCAACGCGGCTATCGACCACATGCGTGACTGGGCTTTGGGCACCAACGGCAAGTGGGTCACCATGGGCATTCCTTCCAACGGCGAATACGGCATTCCCAAGGAAGTCATGTTCGGTTACCCCGTGACCTGCGCGAATGGCGAATACAAGATCGTCGAAGGCCTGGAAATTGACGCGTTCTCGCAAGAGTGCATTAACAAGACCTTGGCTGAACTCCAAGGCGAACAAGACGGCGTGAAACACTTGCTGTAATCCTTGGCCCACGCACCGGCGCCCACCGTGAAGCACCCTCGCGACATCCTTTTAGGTGCGCAGGGCGCTGCCGGCATGTTGCCGGTGTGTGACCATTACAGCGGTGTAGAAGCCCGCATGGTCAAGAGCCTGCAGCTGCAGGCGGACATGACCCAAGAGTTCGGCGCTTGCGTCTTTGACGTTACGCTGGACTGCGAAGACGGTGCGCCCGTCGGCGGCGAGCTGGACCATGCCAATATGGTTGTAGCCCTCGCCAAGTCTGCGCAAGACACTCCTGATTTGATAGCAAATGGCTTGCACCGTCGTGTAGGCGCGCGCTTGCATGCTGTCGACCATTCTGCGTTTTTGCAGGATGTTGAGTGTGTGGTCGGTGGTGCTGCCCACGCTTTAAGTTACATCATGCTGCCCAAGGTGGAGTCCGCAGCGGATGTTGATGTCGCGGTGCGAGCCATGGATGCCCTTGGCGCTAATGCCGCTGCAATTCCCTTGCATGTATTGATTGAGTCGCCGGCAGCCGTGCATCGCGCTTTTGAGATTGCCGCTCACCCGCGCGTCCAATCTATCAGTTTCGGTTTGATGGATTTTGTGTCCAGCCACGGTGGCGCCATTCCCGCCTCTGCGATGGGTGTGCGCGGCGCATCCGATGCGGCCACCTTGGACCAATTTCACCACCCCTTGGTGGTGCGCGCCAAAACAGAGATCGCCAGTGCCTGCCATGCCTTCGGCAAAGTGCCGTCGCACTGTGTGGTGACGGAATTCAAAGACGTTTCCGCTCTGGCCCGCTCTGCGCGCTTTGCGTCTCAAGCCCTGGGCTACACCCGGATGTGGAGCATTCACCCCGATCAAATCCGCCCCATCGTGCAGGCTTTTTCGCCTGACCGTCGGGCAGTGGACGAGGCGGCCCGTATTCTGGAAGCGGCAGCCGCTGCGCAGTGGGGCCCCGTGTCGGTGGGGGGGGTGCTACATGACCGGGCGAGTTACCGGTTTTTTTGGCAGTTGTTGGAGCGGGCGCACGCCACAGGCGTCGCGCTGCCGGACACGGTTGCCGCCTACTTTGTGTCTTCTTCCGTTCTGGAGGTGATGTGATGTTCCTGCGTCGTGCGTTGCTCGCTTTTTGGGGTCTAGGGTTGGTTGCCGCAACGGGCATGGCTTGGGCCAACCCTGTGGTCCGGGATGTTGCCGCCAAGCCCCCGGCGGGAATGTCGCCCGGAAAAATGCAATCTAAAGCAGTGCCCCTCACAGACGAGCAAATGGCGCTGGTTGGCGGTGTTACCACCGGGCAGTTGCCTTGCGAGTTGGCCCAACGGGTTTCGGTCCGTCCCCATTCGGCATGGCCGGGGCATTTTGATGTGCAAGCCGGCGCCCACAAATTTGTCATGGTGCCCGTGGCTACCACCACTGGTGCCATTCGTTTAGAAGATGCAGCCCGCGGTGCGGTGTGGCTGCAACTGGCCAACAAGTCCATGTTGATGGATCAGCGCAAGGGCCGCAGACTCGCCGATGCCTGCATGAGTCCGGCGCAAGAAGCCGTTGCACTGGCGATGCAGCAGAACCCAGCCCCCCACTTGTTGGACCCTGCGCTCGCGCCTGGCGGTCCGGAGTTGAGTGCTACTAAATAAATAGCAGCCTGCGCATATTTGGCGAGGGCTAGAGTCGGTTTATTGTTTTTGTGAAGGAGAGTGAAGATGTTGCAAGCTTACCGTGACCATGTGGCTGAACGCGCTGCGTTGGGCATTCCCCCCCTGCCTTTGTCTGCCAAGCAGACAGGCGAATTGATCGAGTTGCTCAAGGCGCCCCCCGCTGGCGAAGAAGCAACGCTCGTCGAATTGATTACCCACCGCGTGCCTGCTGGTGTGGACGATGCCGCCAAGGTCAAAGCCAGCTACCTGGCTGCTGTGGCCCACGGTACTGAAAAATGCGCCCTGATCTCCCGCGCCCGCGCCACCGAACTGTTGGGCACCATGCTGGGCGGCTACAACATCAGCCCCATGGTCGATTTGTTGGACGACGCGGCAGTGGCTGCGGAAGCCGCTGAAGGCCTGAAGAAAACTTTGCTGATGTTCGATCAGTTCCATGACGTGAAGGAAAAGGCTGACAAGGGCAATACCTTTGCCAAGGCTGTGCTGCAAAGCTGGGCCGATGCCGAGTGGTTTACCAGCCGCCCTGAAGTGCCCAAGTCCATCACCGTCAGCATTTTCAAGGTTGCTGGTGAGATCAACACCGACGACCTGTCTCCTGCGCCCGACGCCTGGAGCCGCCCTGACATTCCTTTGCATGCTTTGGCAATGCACAAGAATGCCCGCCCCGGCATTACCCCCGAAGAAGATGGCAAGCGTGGCCCGGTCAAGTTCCTCGAAGACCTGCGCGCAAAGGGCAATCTCGTAGCCTACGTGGGCGATGTGGTGGGCACTGGTTCGTCGCGCAAGTCTGCGACCAACTCCGTGCTGTGGTTCACCGGCGAGGACATTCCGTTTGTCCCCAACAAGCGTTTCGGTGGAGTCTGCTTGGGCGGCAAAATCGCCCCGATTTTCTACAACACCATGGAAGACTCCGGCGCGCTGCCGATTGAGTTAGATGTGAGCCAAATGGCCATGGGCGATGTGGTGGAACTGCGTCCCTATGACGGTAAAGCTTTTAAGGACGGCAAAGAAATCGCATCTTTCGAAGTCAAGAGCGAAGTGCTGTTTGATGAAGTGCGCGCTGGTGGCCGTATCCCCTTGATCATCGGCCGTGGCTTGACTGCCAAAGCCCGTGAAGCTTTGGGTCTGAAGCCTTCCACATTGTTCCGCCTGCCCCAGAACCCAGTGGATACCAAGAAGGGTTTTAGCTTGGCCCAGAAGATGGTTGGCCGTGCTTGCGGTTTGCCTGAAGGTCAAGGTGTGCGCCCTGGTACCTACTGCGAGCCCAAGATGACCTCCGTCGGCTCCCAAGATACTACCGGCCCGATGACCCGCGACGAGCTGAAAGACTTGGCTTGCCTGGGCTTCTCTGCCGACTTGGTGATGCAGTCTTTCTGCCACACCGCGGCTTACCCCAAGCCCGTGGATGTGAAGATGCACCACGAGCTGCCTGACTTCATCAGCACCCGCGGCGGCATCAGCTTGCGCCCCGGTGACGGTGTGATCCACTCTTGGCTCAACCGCCTGTTGCTGCCTGACACCGTAGGCACCGGTGGCGATAGCCACACCCGTTTCCCTATCGGTATCAGCTTCCCCGCAGGTTCCGGTTTGGTGGCGTTTGCTGCTGCGACCGGCGTGATGCCTTTGGACATGCCTGAGTCGGTATTGGTGCGCTTCAAGGGCAAGATGCAGCCCGGCGTGACCTTGCGCGATTTGGTGAACGCGATTCCCTTGTACGCCATCAAGGCCGGCCTGCTGACTGTCGAGAAGAAGGGCAAGAAGAACATCTTCTCCGGCCGCATCCTCGAAATCGAAGGTTTGCCAGACCTGAAGGTTGAGCAGGCGTTTGAGTTGTCCGACGCGTCTGCTGAGCGCTCTGCCGCAGGTTGCACCGTGCACCTGAACAAAGAGCCGATCCAAGAGTACGTCAACAGCAACATCACCATGATGAAGTGGATGATTGCCAATGGTTACTCTGATGCCCGCACCTTGGCCCGCCGTATCGCAGCCCAGGAAGCCTGGCTCAAGAACCCCGAGTTGCTCAAGGGCGACGCGGATGCGGAGTACGCAGCTGTTATCGAGATCGACCTGGCCGACATCCACGAACCTATCGTGGCATGCCCCAACGATCCGGACGATGTGAAGACATTGGCTGAAGTTGCTGGTGCCAAGATCGATGAAGTGTTCATCGGCTCCTGCATGACCAACATCGGCCACTTCCGTGCAGCGTCCAAGCTGATGGAGGGCAAGCGCGATATCCCGGTCAAGCTGTGGATTGCACCGCCCACCAAGATGGACGCCAAGCAACTCAGCGACGAAGGCCACTACGGTGTGCTGGGTGGCGCAGGTGCCCGCATGGAAATGCCGGGCTGCAGCTTGTGTATGGGTAACCAGGCGCAGGTGAAAGAGGGCGCTACCGTGTTCTCTACGTCCACCCGCAACTTCCCCAACCGTCTGGGCAAGAACAGCAATGTGTACCTCGGCTCTGCGGAGTTGGCGGCTATTGCGTCCAAGCTGGGCCGCATTCCTACCAAGGAAGAGTACTTGGCGGACATGGGCGTGCTGACTGCCGCTAGCGACAAGGTGTACCAGTACCTGAACTTTGACAAGATCAGCGACTACACCGAGTCCGCTGCAACTGTGAAGTAATCAGACCCCTAGGCGCTCCGGCGCCATGGAACACAAAAGCCTCGCAACTCCGGTTGCGGGGCTTTTTTTATGAGGTGTTTTGGTGGTCTTGAGGGTGGGTCTAACGCCCTGCAAACCGTAGGGCTGTAGGCGGTTAAACTCGTGGGCATTCTTCAATTAGTCACAAGACTGTCATATTTAACCGTTAGGAGCCCCCCGCATGTTCTTTGGAAAGCTGTTGCCTCGCGAAGGAAATTTTTTTGAGATGTTCAATCAGCATGCTGATCGCATCGTGGAGGCGGCTCAGGCGTTTTCCAAGTTGGTCGCCAATTACAGCGACGCGGATCTGCGCGCCAAATACAACCAGGAAGTCGACGACGCAGAGCGTGCCGCAGACCGTGTGACGCACGAAGTCAACAAAGCGATCCACATCACGTTCATCACGCCGATCGATCGCGAACAGATCCACTCCCTGATCAACACTATGGATGACGTGGCAGACCTGATTCAGGACTCTGCGGAGACGATGGCGCTGTATGACGTGCGCGTCATGACCGAAGAAATTGTTCGACTCACCGATTTGAGCGTCAAATGCTGTGAGCGCTTGCGGGATGCGGTGCGATTGCTGTCGGATATTGCGGACCATGCCACCGCAGAAGCTGCGCTGAAGACCTGCGAAGAAATCGACCGCTTGGAGTCAGATGCCGATCGCGTGATGCGCACCGCCATGAGCAAGTTGTTCCGTGAGCAAGAGGATGTGCGTGAACTCATCAAGCTCAAGGCCATTTACGAGCTGCTGGAAACCATCACCGACAAGTGTGAAGACGTGGCCAATGTGATCGAGGGCATCATCCTCGAGAACTCCTGATCGACAGCGCGGGTTCATAACGATGGAACAAGTCCAGACAGCCTTATGGGTGGTAGCTCTGTTGGTGGCGCTCGCCTTGGCGTTCGACTTCATGAATGGCTTTCATGATGCGGCGAACTCGATTGCCACAGTGGTCTCCACCGGCGTGCTCAAGCCGGGCCAAGCGGTCATTTTTGCCGCATTTTTCAACTTTATTGCGATCTTTATCTTCCACCTGAGCGTTGCTGCGACCGTGGGTAAGGGGATCGTGCAGCCCGGTGTGGTGGACACCCATGTGGTGTTTGGTGCCCTGGTCGGTGCGATCACATGGAACGTCATTACTTGGTACTACGGCATTCCCAGTAGCTCATCCCACGCCTTGATCGGCGGCATCGTCGGCGCAGTCATTGCCAAGGCCGGTGCTAGTGCACTGATATCAGCGGGGATTATGAAAACCGTGGCGTTCATTTTTGTCTCGCCGCTCCTGGGCTTTACGTTGGGCTCCGTGATGATGGTAGTGGTCGCTTGGACCTTCAGGCGCATGCGTCCGTCAAGGATCGACAAGTGGTTCCGTCGCTTGCAGCTGGTGAGTGCGGGCGCGTATAGCTTGGGTCATGGCGGTAACGACGCCCAAAAAACGATTGGCATTATTTGGATGATGTTGATCGCCACAGGCTATGTGCTGCCGACGGAGAGTGCGCCGCCTACATGGACCATCGTGTCCTGCTACGCAGCCATTGGGGCTGGCACCATGTTTGGTGGCTGGCGCATTGTGCGAACCATGGGGCAAAAAATCACCAAGCTCAAGCCGGTAGGGGGCTTTTGCGCGGAGACCGGCGGCGCTTTGACACTGTTTCTTGCAACCGCATTAGGCGTGCCGGTTTCCACCACGCACACCATTACAGGGGCGATTGTGGGTGTGGGTTCAACGCAGCGCGCGAGTGCGGTGCGTTGGGGTGTGGCAGGAAACATCGTGTGGGCGTGGGTGCTGACGATTCCTGCCGCTGCATTTGTTGCAGCTATTGCCTACTGGGTCAGTCTGCAGATTTTTTGACCGCAGCGGTGGGTGGCGTGCTCTGGCTAGGCTGCATCTGGTATTCAAAAGAGCGCTGAATGCCGAATGCCAGAGTCGCCATTAGCACCGTAGTCCCTAGGCCCAGAGCCGCTACCAGCCCTACCACCGTCATCCAATGGGTCTCACCTTGGGGTGCGTCAGGTGCCTGTGGATTGAATCGTTGATTCCATTTTTCAGCACTCATCAGCCCGTACACAATGGCATTGAGAGCACAGGCCGCGAGGGTGAGGCCTAGCAGTGGCATCAACAACCAACTCCCCTGGTCGTCTACCCCAAAGCTACGTGCCCGCCACACTCCGTAACTACCCAGCAAGGTGGGCAGGGGCAGTAGCTTGGCCCAAACGTCATATCGGCCGAGGTAAAGCCGGTGCAGGCCTAACGCGCCGACGGTCAGGGTCAGCCAAACAGCCCAGGTTTTGCTTTTCATACGCGGACGTCTACCGGTGCAGTAGAGTTCCCAGCGCCGATGCTTTTTTCCATGAGGACAATGTCCAGCCAACGTTCGAACTTCCAACCGCAAGCCTCGATCACACCCGCATGCCGGTAGCCGCAACTGGCGTGCACGCCAATCGATCCGCGGTTCTCAGAGTCGCCGATAACGGCGATCAACTTGCGAACGCCACAGCGCTCCGCCTGAGCCATAAGTTCGGTGAGCAATAACTTGCCCAGCCCTTTGCCGTGGGCCTCAGGCGCGAGGTAAATCGAGTCCTCCGCGGAGAAGCGATAGGCGGGCCGTGGTTTGAACCAGTTGCAATAGGCAAACCCTATGACTTTGCCATCGACTTCTGCAACCAGGTAAGGGAGTGCTTTGGATAGCACATCCGCGCGACGCCCCTTCATGTCTTCTTCGGTGGGTGGAGTGGTTTCGAAAGTCCCTGTTCCCGTCAGCACATGGTGCGCATAAATGGAGGTAATCGCGGAGATATCGGCTTCAGTGCTGGGGCGGATTTTGGTCATGAGTTGGAAAACGTTATAATGGAAGGCTATTCAGAGTGTCACTGGCCGGGTGGTCAGTTGCGTGTCTCAAGCTCTGAGTTCAAGGCTGAATTCTCTCAGCTACCCAAAGGATAAATCATGGTCGTCATTCGACTCGCTCGTGGTGGTGCAAAAGCTCGCCCGTTTTTCAATATTGTGATTGCTGACAAGCGTAGCCGCCGCGACGGCCGCTTCATCGAGCGCATCGGGTTCTACAACCCTATCGCCAAGGCAAACGAAGAAAGCATTCGTATTGCGCAAGACCGCTTGACCTACTGGCAAGGCGTTGGCGCACAAGCTTCTCCTACCGTGGAGCGTTTGATCAGCCAAGCTGCTAAAAAAGCCGCTTAATGATCACACCGGTGCGCTGCTGTGAAGCGGAGCACCGGTAGATACCTCTCATGACTATGCTCCCCGGACTCGAAGCCGCTAGCCTGCCAGCAGACGCTATTGAAGTCGGGCGGATTGCAGATGCGTGGGGTATCAAAGGCTGGTTCAAGGTCCTGCCCTACAGCGCAAACCCTGAGGCGTTGTTCGCCGCACGCCAATGGTTTTTATTGCCGACTGAAAAAGGCCCACAGCCTTTTACCGGTGCTGCAAGCATCGCAGTCAAAGAATCCAAAGTGCACTCTGATTCCGTGGTCGCTTGCGTCCAGGGCATTGGCGACCGCACCGATGCCGAAGCCTTGAAAGGTTCGCGCATCTTTATTTCCCGTGCCGCATTTCCTGCCGCCGCTATCGATGAGTTTTACTGGGTCGATTTGATGGGCCTGGAGGTCATCAACCGCGAGCAAGAGAGCTTGGGCACGGTCAAAGAGTTGCTATCCACGGGGCCACAAACGGTGCTGGTCATTGAGTCGGTTCAAGACGGTAAACCCGTTGAACGTATGATCCCCTTTGTGTCAGCCTACGTCGATGATGTGAGTCTGCCGACTAAGACCATTCGCGTGGACTGGCAACTGGACTATTGAGGCGCCCGACGTGCGCTTCGATGTCATCACTCTTTTTTCCGAGCTGTTCGCCCCGCTGTTGACGGCGGGTATCACCCGCCGGGCTTATGAAAGTGGCCTCGTCGAGGTGTGCTTGCACAACCCCCGGGATTTCGCGCAAGGTAACTACCGCCGCGTAGACGACAGGCCATTTGGTGGCGGTCCGGGCATGGTCATGATGGCCGAACCCTTGGAGGCCACACTCCTGCATATCCGGGCCCAGCGCTCGGATCAGGCGCCTGTGGTGCTGTTTTCTCCGATTGGCTCCCCGCTGAAGCACGAGGGTGTGGAGGCGTGGTCGCAGAGTTCGGGCGCTATTCTTCTCTGCGGGCGCTACGAAGGCATAGACCAGCGCTTTATTGACCGCTATGTCGACCAGCAAATCAGTTTGGGAGACTTCATATTGTCCGGTGGCGAGATTGCTGCCATGGCTTTGCTGGATGCAGTGGCACGTTTGCAGCCCGGTGTGCTCACGGATGCCCAAAGTCATCACCAAGACAGTTTTAACTCTGCTCTGGACGGCCTGCTGGATTGTCCGCATTACACACGCCCGGAAGTATGGTCAGGTGCCCCGGTGCCGGACGTGTTGCTATCAGGGCATCACGCCCGTATTGAAGCGTGGCGCCGTCAGCAGCGGCTGGAGCTTACGGCGAATCACAGGCCCGACATACTGGAACAAGCCCGCAACAAGGGTTTGATTACCAAGGCCGATGAGCGGCTTTTGCAGGCCAAAAACTGAACTTGCTATAATAGCTGGCTAACCGATCCTCTGCCCGGCCAGATAGCTAGCCTTTAGGCTTTGATATTGGCACCAATTCCGGTGCCGGCGCGAGCAAGATCACGAAGGAAACCATGAGCAACATCATTCAAGCGCTCGAGCAGGAAGAAATCGCCCGTCTCGGAAAAACAATCCCCGAATTCGCCCCTGGTGACACCGTCATCGTGAGCGTGAACGTGGTTGAAGGTACACGCAAGCGCGTACAGGCTTACGAAGGCGTGGTTATCGCCAAGCGTAACCGTGGCCTGAACAGCGGCTTTATCGTGCGCAAGATCTCCAGCGGCGAAGGCGTGGAACGTACGTTCCAAACCTACTCCCCTCTGATCGCCAGCATCGAAGTCAAGCGCCGCGGTGACGTGCGCCGTGCCAAGCTGTACTACCTCCGTGACCGTAGCGGCAAGTCTGCACGTATCAAGGAAAAACTGCCAGCGAAGAAGACAGCAGCGTAATCTGCCGTCCGTCTTCATGAGAGCCGCCCCGGTGACAAGCTGTGGCGGCTTTTTTCTTGCCTGCGTTGTATGAGTTTAAAAGCCAAAACATTGCCATCATTTGATCCGCAGCTGGTGCCTGTGGTGGGTGTCGACAGTCACCTGAAAGCGGTAGACGCAGAGGCGCTGACACCGCAAGCGCTGCGCCAGCGTTTTCTACGTCAGCCCGAGTGGTCGCCAGAGCTGCGCTCTGAACATCAATTTTCAGAGCGGGTTCCGTCGCATGCATCGGTACTGATTCCGGTGATGATGAGGGCAGAGCCCACTGTGTTGTTGACGCAGCGCACGGCACATTTGTCGAATCATTCCGGGCAAATTGCATTTCCCGGCGGCAAGGCGGATCCCTTTGATGCGGATGCGATCGCCACAGCTTTGCGCGAGGCGAACGAAGAAATCGGGCTGGAACCCCAGTTTGCTGAAGTGCTGGGCACCCTGCCGCACTACACCACGGGCAGTGCCTTTATCGTGACCCCTGTCATCGCCCTGATTTCACCGGAGGCTCGACTTTGCGCGAATCCGGACGAGGTGGCGCATGTGTTCGAGGTGCCCTTGGCATTCCTGATGGATCCGGCCAACCACCGTCGTCATCAGGTGGAGTGGGATGGTGCCACCCGCGAATGGTTTTCGATGCCATTCCGAGACTCACAAGCCGAGTGGTTTATTTGGGGGGCAACAGCGGGCATGTTGCGCAACCTCTACCGCTTCCTCCGTGCTTGAAACCGCTTCGCGCTGGGTATGATTGCTCCATGAGTTTTATCTCCATATTGTTGGCACTCTTGCTGGAGCAAGCGAAGCCCTTACCCCAAGTAAACCCGGTGCACAACGCAGTGCGCAATTGGGTGCGCTGGGTGATCAAGAACTTCGATGCCGGTGCCTCCAAACATGCGTGGCTGGCCTGGATTTTGGCGGCAGCCGGGCCTACGCTGATCGTCTTGGCGGTTCACTGGGCCTTGGTGTGGCAGTGGGGTTGGGCGGCCGCTGCCGTTTGGAATGTGCTGGTGTTGTATGCGACCCTGGGTTTCAGGCAATTCAGCCACCATTTCACCCAAATCCGCGATGCCCTGTTGGCCGGCGACGAAGAGGCAGCACGCGCTGCGTTAGCGCAATGGAAACGCATTGACGCCAGTGAGTTGCCTCGCAGTGAAATCGTGCGACACGTCATTGAGCACTCGGTGTTGAGCGCGCACCGCCATGTCTTCGGTGTGTTCGTCTGGTACTCGATGTTGGCTGCTTTGGGGTTGGGGCCTGCAGGCGCGGTGTTTTACCGGGTGAGCGAGTATCTGGCTTTGTTCGCCAAAAGAGCGCCCCGGCCGGAACTGCCGCCGGTAAGTGACGCCGTTCGCGCCCAGGCCTTGCGTTGCTGGGAATTGGTGGATTGGCTGCCCGCGCGCGTGACTGCATTGAGTTTTGCCTTTGTCGGCAGCTTTGAAGATGCGGTCGACAGTTGGCGCCGCCATTCCGCAGCACATCCGTTAGACAACGACGGAGTGGTTCTTGCCGCAACGGCCGGAGCTGTCAATGTCCGCTTGGGAGAGGAGGGCATCACCGAGGGCCTGACGCCGGAGCCTGCCCACCTGCGCGCGGTGGTTGGCTTGGTATGGCGCACCGTCGTGATGTGGATGGTGTTCCTGGCCTTGTTGTCCCTGGCGCGGTTGATCGGCTAGGCCGCTGTTGCCTGGCCGGCCACGCTGGCCGCCAGATTCAATAGCGGGTTTGCGACAGCTCTTCAAACAAATCGCTATAAATTTTGTAGCGATTTGCGGTGATTCCGCCAAGGCTGAAGGCCTCTTTGGTTTGTAAAAGCACGCCACAGCCCGGTTCGTGGAGATGGCTGCAGTTATAGAACTTGCAATTGCCTGCGTGGACCTTGATGTCGGGCATCAGGCCTGCCAAGTGCATCGGGTCAATGTGGTTCAGACCGAACTCCTGAAATCCTGGCGAATCAATCACGGCAGTGGTTTTTGCCGCATCCACCCAATACAAGCTGGTACTTGTGGTGGTGTGCTTGCCCGAGTTCAAGGCGGTGGAAATCTCGTTGGTGAGCACGTCCGCGTCCGGCAGCAAGCGATTGATGAGCGTGCTTTTGCCGGAGCCAGAGGGGCCGAGCACCAGTGTCGTTTTTCCTTCCATGAGCTCCAGCAATACGCTCAGCTCGGTGGCGTCCAATCCCTCTGCTTTGGGCTTGAGCGCCAAGGGGACCAGGGTGTAGCCCATGTCACGGTAAATGGTGAGCCGATCCCACGCCCGCCCGAAAGGCCCAGCCAGATCACTCTTGTTTAGGGCAATGATGGGCTTGATGCGCTCCGCTTCCGCTGCGATCAGGGCGCGTGAGAGCTGGCTCTCGGAAAACTCGGGTTCTGCCGCGATCAGGATCAGCACCTGGTCCAGATTTGCCGCAAAAGACTTGGTGCGAATCTCGTCCTGCCGGTAAAAAAGGTTGCGTCGTGGCAGCACTTTTTCAATCGTGCCCTCGTCTTGGGTGGCTTGCCAGAGTACCTGGTCTCCCACCACCGTCACACTTTTTTTGCCACGCGGGTGGCAGATCAGTCGGCGTCCATCCGGTGTTTCTACCCAGACATGACGACCATGTCCGGCCACCACAAGGCCGGGCTCCAAGCCGGGGCGGCTCAAGGGGCAACTTTCATGCGGAAGGGCCTGCAGGCGCGTAAAGCGCATCTACGAGAGCCGCGCACTCAAAGTCGGAGCGCGAGACGCCCTGCACATCATGGGTGTTGAAGCGGACGCTGCACGTGCTGTAGGTCAGCAAGAGTTCAGGGTGATGGTCTTGCTGTTCTGCAAGGTAGGCGATGGCGTTGACAAAGGCCATGGTTTTGAGGAAGTTCTCAAACTTATAGGTCTTTTCAATGGCGAGATCTGCGCCATCACCGTGCAGCTTCCAACCTTCGGTTTTGGCGAGGCTTGCTATGATTTGTGTAGCGCTTAGCGCAGTTCTGACGGTGGCTGATTGCATTTTTTAGGTCTAGACAGTGGTGGCTATTGGGTGAGCCTGTGGCATTCGGGCCAAACGCTCGGGCGCCGGTGGATGCGAATAATAGAACTTTACGTACACAGGGTCCGGGGTGAGTGTCGACGCATTGTCCTTGTAGAGTTTGAGCAGCGCTGACGACAGTGCCGCGCCATTGGCGTGGGCTACGGCGAAAGCGTCGGCTTCAAACTCGTGTTTACGGGAAAGCTGCGCGAACAGGGGCCCGGTAAAGCTGCCTGCCAAGGGCAATACCATCATGAACAGCAACAGTGACAAAGCCTCGTTGCCGCCTGCCATATTCGGGCCTACCCCGAGTCCGGTGTAGAACCACGCCTGCTGGCTCACCCAGCCCAGCAGCGCGAACGCGGCCAAGCTCAATGCGAACAAGGACGCCATGCGCTTGCGGATGTGCCCGTGCTTGAAATGCCCCAGTTCGTGTGCCAATACGGCGTCTACTTCGTCCGGGCTGAGTTGGGCGAGCAGGGTGTCATAAAAAACGACCCGCTTGGAGGCACCGAAGCCGGTGAAATAGGCATTGGCGTGGGCGCTTCGCTTGCTGCCGTCCATCACGTAAAACCCCTTGGAGGTAAACCCGCAGCGCGTCATCAGCGCGGCGACGCGGTCCTTGAGCGCGACATCCTCAAGAGGCTTGAACTGGTTGAACAAAGGTGCGATCCACGTGGGGTAGACCCACATCATCAGCAGGCTGAACCCCATCCACAGGCTCCAGGTCCATAGCCACCAGAGCGTCCCGGTCGTCGCCATGACCCACAACGCGCCAGCTGCCAGCGGCAAGCCAATCAAGGCGCTGAATGCCAGACCCTTCAGACCATCGATCAGCCACAGGCGCGGTGTCATGCGGTTAAAGCCAAAGCGCTGCTCCAAAACAAACGTGCGGTAGAGCGAGAAGGGCAGGTCCACGACCGAGCCAATCACCGAAAAGCAGACCAGCAATGCCAGTTGCTGCAGAAGGCTGCTTTCCATCGGGGCGTCAAACCACCCCAGCAGGGCCTGATTCAAGGCGTGCAGCCCTCCCAGCAGCGTCCAGCCCAAGATCACCACGGTGCCCCACACCAATTCGAGCAGGCCCAATCGGGCTTGCGCCATGGTGTAGTCCGCCGCTTTTTGATGATCTGCCAAGGCAATATGGCTCGCGAATGCGAGGGGTACGGTTTCCCGGTGTTGTGCGACATGGCGCACTTGCCGGGTGGCGAGCCAGAATTTGAGCGCTACGCTGGCTACCAGCGTGAGGGCGAACAGGCTCGTCATCCAAAGGGACGGTGTGAATTCAAACGCGGTGTCTTGCATGGCGGGAGAGTTTAGGTCATCGGCGACAATCCCCCCATGGACGAATCAAACACCCCCATCCCCGCCACGCTCATCAAATCTGACAAAAACTTGGTCTGGTTGGACTGTGAAATGACGGGTCTTGAGCCTGAACGCGACCGACTTTTGGAAATTGCAGTGATCGTCACGGACCCCCACCTCGGCCAGCGGGTAGAGGGCCCCGTGTTTGTGATTCATCAATCGGACGCGCTGCTCAATGGCATGGATGCCTGGAACAAAGGTACCCACGGCAAAAGCGGCTTGATCGACAAAGTCAAAGCATCTACCGTCACCGAGGCAGAGGCAGAAGCGGCATTGATTGCTTTCTTGAGCCCTTATGTGCCTGCGGGCGCATCACCCATGTGCGGCAACTCGATCGGCCAGGACCGCCGCTTTCTGGTGAAGTACATGCCCAAACTGGAAGCGTTCTTTCACTACCGCAATGTGGACGTCAGCACGCTTAAGGAGCTGGCCAAACGCTGGAAGCCCGGGGTTGCCGAGTCCTTCAAAAAGCAGCAAAAGCACACCGCTTTGGCCGACGTCACTGAGTCCATCGAAGAGCTAGCACACTACCGTGAGCACTTTCTCAAACTAAATTAGGTATAAACCCGAATTCATGCCATAATCGAGGGCTTCGCAGGTAACGCCATGATGGCGGCTTGCGAGATTTGTACATCTCCCTTCATTCACCGGGCACGCTTTTTCAAGCGATATACGCCCCCAGCACTGAGAAACCCCTTGGCGGGTCAGAGCAGGTTCCGTTTGATGGTTGATGTTTTTTAACCATTGACGGAGCAGCCGCACAACCTGCGGCGCTTTCGTGTGAGAAAAAATATGACTGACGCTTTTGAAGTGACAGGCGAATTCGCGCCTGCCGAAAACCTTTCCGTTTCCGCAACATCCGTGGAAACTTCCATCGAGTCCGAAGCTGTAGAAGCTGCGGCACCTGAGGTCCCTAACGGTTTCGTCGAGCTCGGATTGGCGCCCGCTTTGGTGCAGGCGTGTAAAGACCTGGGCTACACCCAGCCCACCACCGTGCAGCAAAAGACCATTCCCATGGCCATGGCAGGTGTGGGCTCCGACAAGGTCGGTAAATTTGTTGACCTGATGGTGTCCAGCCAGACCGGTTCCGGCAAGACTGCCGCATTCTTGTTGCCTGTGTTGCACACCTTGTTGACCCAGCAAGCCGAAGCTGAAGAAGCTGAGCGCGCTGAGTATGAACAAGCGTGCGCTGATGCAGCCGCCAAGGGCGAACCCGCTCCCAAGCGTGCCAAGCGCAAAGACCCTACCAACCCCCGCAACTTCAAGGCTCCTACTCCTGGCGCCCTGATCGTTTGCCCTACCCGCGAACTGGCCCAGCAAGTGGCGCACGACGCGATTGATTTGGTGCAACACTGCCGTGGCCTTCGCGTAGCCAACATTGTGGGTGGCATGCCTTACCAGTTGCAAATTGCCAAGCTGCAAAACGCCAACTTGGTGGTGGCTACTCCTGGCCGTTTGTTGGACCTGCAACGCTCCATGCAAATCAAGCTCGACCAAGTCCAGTTTCTGGTGGTGGACGAAGCCGACCGTATGTTGGACCTCGGCTTCTCCGATGACCTGGCTGAAATCAACCAGCTCACCATCGACCGCAAGCAGACCATGATGTTCAGCGCCACTTTCGCACCCCGCATCCAGCAACTGGCTGCCCGTGTGATGCGCGAACCCCAGCGCGTGACGATCGACAGCCCGCAGGAAAAGCACGCCAACATCAAGCAAGTGCTGTTCTGGGCTGACAACGCCCAGCACAAGCGCAAGCTGCTGGACCACTGGCTGCGTGACACCACTATTAACCAAGCGGTTGTGTTTGCCAGCACCCAGATCGAGTGCGATGGCTTGGCCAACGACTTGCAGCAAGACGGCTTCTCCGCTGTGGCCCTGCACGGCGCTTTGAGCCAAGGCTTGCGTAACCGCCGCCTGATGGCTTTGCGCCAAGGTCAGGTGCAGATTCTGGTGGCTACCGATGTGGCTGCTCGCGGTATCGACGTGCCCACTATCACCCACGTGTTCAACTTCGGTTTGCCGATGAAGGCTGAGGACTACACCCACCGTATCGGTCGTACCGGTCGTGCAGGTCGTGATGGTTTGGCCGTGACATTCGCCGAGTTCCGCGACCGTCGCAAGATTTTTGATATCGAGGCTTACAGCCGTCAGCCGATCAAGCCAGAGACGATTCCCGGCTTGGAACCCCAGCAGCGCGCTCCTGAGTCGCGCCCCAGCTTCGGTGGCCGTGGCCGCGGTGGTGACTTCCAGCCTCGCGAACGCAAGTTCGGTGGCCCACGTGAAGGCGGCTTCGGTGGCGGACAGCGTGATGGCGCTCCCCGTGAAGGTGGCTACGGTGCGGTGCGCGGTTTCGGCGGACGCCCTGAAGGCGGCGGCAACCGTGGTTTCGGTGAAAACTCCCGTGATTTCGGTGGCGCTTCTCGTGAAGGCTTCAGCTACGAGCGCAAGGGTGGTTTCAATGATCGCTTTGCCGGTCAAGGCGCGCCCCGTGGCGATGCACCCCGCGGTGATGCACGTCCTCCGCGTGGTGACTTCCAACCCCGTGGCGACTTCGGCGCACCTCGCGGTGACTTTGGTGCCCCGCGTGGCGACTTCGCAGCCCGCAAGCCTGCTGGCTTTGCCAAGCCTGGTAACGGCGGCAAGGTTTTCGTGCCCCGCGATGCCAAGAAGCGTCCCGCACGCAACTTCGACTAATCTGCCAAGCGGTAGATAACAAAAAGCCCCGCGGCGTGAGTCGGCGGGGCTTTTTTACGTCGGTACTGGGCGTTGTGTAGACCGGTGATGGTGGTGTTTCAGGACATGCCGTTGCGGCTGGCCAACTCCACAAACAAGCCGGCGTGGTCCAGGTCGGACAGGCCGTGCTCGATGCCTTCGGCATACAACTTTTCAAACAACGTAGTAATCGGCGCATCAAAGCCGACTTCAGAGGCCGTGGCCAAGGCGTTACGCAGGTCCTTGATTTGCACCGTCATGCGGGCGCGGGGTGCAAAGTCGCGGTCCACCATGCGCTGGCCGTGGACCTGCAGGATGCGGCTGTCCGCAAAGCCGCCGGTGATTGCTTCTTTCACCTTGCCCATATTGGCACCGCCGCGTTCACAGAGCAGCAGGGCTTCTGCCACGATGCCGATGGTGGCGCCTACGATCATCTGGTTGGCAAGCTTGGTAAGTTGGCCGGAGCCGATGGGCCCCACATGGGTGGGGCGGCCGAAGATTTTGAGCACCGGCATAGCCCGCTCGAAGTTGGTGGCCTTGCCACCGGCCATGATGGCCAGCGTACCTTGCTCGGCCCCCAGCGTGCCGCCGGAGACAGGCGCATCCAGGTAGTCCACACCGCGCTCGCTCAGGCGGGCGGCATGATCGCGGGCTTCTACGGGCTTGATAGAAGACATGTCCACCAGCAAGGTGCCCTGCTGAATAGCGTCTGCCGCGCCCAATTCAAACAGCACATGGCTGACGATGCCGCCGTGGTCCAGCATGGTGATGACCATGTCAGCTTCAGCAACGGCATGGGCGGCGGTGGGATGAACGATGGCGCCGAAGGCGATGAGGCGTTCCGCTTTGGCGGGGGTACGGTTCCAGACGTGGACAGTGTGGCCGGCTTCACAAAGGCGGCGCCCCATGGGGAACCCCATGAGACCGATGCCGAGAAGTGCTATTTTCATGGTGTCAGTGTGCTCCTGCACCTGAGAATAGCGCCGCCCCGTGAGGGGGGAGAGGGTTTGTACCGTGAAGGCTGTCGAGGTGCTGACAGCCTTCACGGCAGGGGCTTACATCAGCAGGTGCTCGCCCGCGTTGTCGCCGCCCAGGGTCACGTAGTTCACCTTGCGGATGTCCATGAGCTTCTTGCCACCGGCATAGCTGATGGAGCTTTGCACGTCCTGCTCCATTTCAATCAGCGTATCGGCCAGCTTGCCCTTGATTGGCTCGAGGATGCGCTTGCCTTCGACGTGCTTGTATTCGCCCTTGTTGAAGTCGCTGGCCGAGCCGTAGTACTCCTTGAACATGGCGCCATCGACTTCCACGGTCTTGCCGGGCGACTCTTCGTGACCAGCAAACAGGGAGCCGATCATGACCATGCTCGCGCCGAAGCGGATGCTCTTGGCAATGTCACCATGGCTGCGGATGCCGCCGTCCGCAATGATGGGCTTGGTCGCCACACGGGCACACCACTTGAGCGCGCTGAGCTGCCAGCCGCCGGTGCCGAAACCGGTCTTGAGCTTGGTGATACACACCTTGCCCGGGCCCACGCCGACCTTGGTGGCGTCCGCACCCCAGTTTTCCAGGTCGATCACCGCCTCGGGTGTGGCCACGTTGCCGGCGATCACAAAGCTGCCGGGCAGGTGTTTCTTGAGGTAAATAATCATGTCGCGCACGCTGTCGGCATGGCCGTGGGCGATGTCGATAGTGATGTACTCGGGTGTCAGGCCCAGAGCCACCAACTGGTCTACCGTGGCGTAGTCCGGCTTCTTCACGCCCAACGAGATGGAGGCAAACAGGTCCTTGGCGTGCATCTCCTGCACAAACTTCACGTTGTCCAGGTCAAAGCGGTGCATCACGTAAAAGTAGCCATTGCGCGCCAGCCATTCGCAGATGGACTCGTCCACCACGGTTTTCATGTTGGCGGGTACTACCGGCAGGCGGAATTTGCGGCTGCCCAGCTCGACGCCGGCATCGCATTCAGAACGGCTCTCCACCCGGCATTTGCGGGGCAGCAAGAGGATGTTGTCGTAGTCAAAAATTTCCATGGTCCAAGCTCCTATCCAAAGTTTCAATACAAAACACTGAGCACTTGGACTGGCACCGGCCATAAAAAAACCGGGTGCCAATTGCTTGGGCCCGGTGCTTGATTGTAGAAAGGTTGCGGCTGGCCCGGTATATGAATTTGCTTATGGCGGCCAAAACGTAGTGCGCAGGGGAATCGTCTTCCGTGCAGTTGGGGAGCCGCGGCCTTTCTACAATCGGAGCATGCATTCTTTCGCCGCCGCTGGCACCACTCCCCCCCTGTTACACAACCTGAACCCGGAGCAGCTGGCCGCTGTGACCCTGCCCGCCGAGCACGCGCTCATTTTGGCGGGGGCCGGTTCCGGCAAAACGCGGGTGCTGACCACGCGCATTGCTTGGCTGTTGCAGAACGGCTATGTCTCACCCGGCGGCATCTTGGCGGTCACTTTTACCAACAAGGCGGCCAAGGAGATGAAGACACGTCTTTCCGCCATATTGCCAGTGAATGTGAGCAGCATGTGGATAGGCACCTTCCACGGCCTGTGTAACCGGTTTTTGCGTGCGCATTACAAAAATGCGGGCTTGCCGCAGGCCTTTCAGATTCTGGACACGCAAGATCAGCTCTCCGCCCTCAAGCGGCTGTGCAAGCAGTACAACATCGACACCGAGCGCTTTCCGCCCAAGCAGTTGGGCTGGTTTATCGGTAACTGCAAGGAAGAGGGCCTGCGCCCCAAAGATGTGGTGGCCAGCGATCCGGACACGCGCAAGAAGATTGAGGTTTACCAGCTCTACGAAGACCAGTGTCAGCGTGAAGGCGTGGTGGACTTTGGCGAGCTGATGCTGCGCAGCTACGAGCTGCTGCGCGACAACGCGCCCATCCGCGAGCACTACCAGCGACGCTTTCGCCACATCCTGATCGACGAGTTTCAGGACACTAACAAGCTGCAATACGCTTGGATCAAGATGATTGCCGGCGTAGGGCAGGGCGGCAGTGACGGTGGCTCGGTGCTGGCGGTGGGCGATGACGACCAGAGCATTTACGCCTTCCGCGGCGCGCGCGTAGGCAACATGACTGACTTTGTGCGCGAGTTCGCGGTGCGCCAGCAGATCAAGCTGGAGCAGAATTACCGCAGCTACAGCAACATTCTGGACAGCGCCAACGCGCTCATCAGCCACAACAGCCGCCGCCTGGGCAAAAACCTGCGCACCGAGCAGGGCGCCGGCGAGCCGGTGCGCGTGTACGAGGCGCCCAGCGACTTTGCTGAGGCGCAGTGGATGGTGGACGAGATGAAGCAGCTCATCCGCGACGATGTGCCTCGCTCGGAGATTGCCGTGCTCTACCGTAGCAACGCGCAAAGCCGGGTGATTGAAACCGGGCTGTTCAATGCTGGCATTCCGTATCGCGTGTATGGTGGCCTGCGCTTCTTCGAGCGGGCTGAAATCAAGCACGCGCTGGCGTACCTGCGCCTTCTGGAGAACCCCAACGACGACACCAGCTTTCTGCGGGTGGTGAACTTCCCGGCACGCGGCATCGGAGCGCGCAGCATCGAGCAATTGCAAGACTTGGCCCGCGCCACCGGCTGCTCGCTGCACGATGCAGTGAGCACACTCACTGGCCGCCCTGGCGCCGTGATTGCAGGTTTTGTGGCCAAGCTCGACGTCATGCGTGAGCAGACTGCCAACCTGAACCTCAAAGACATCATCAAGCTCATGCTGGAGCACAGCGGCCTGCTGGAGCACTACCGCAACGAGCGCGAAGGCGAAGACCGTGTCGAGAACTTGGATGAACTGGTCAACGCCGCCGAAAGCTTTGTTATGCAAGAGGGCTTCGGTCGCGAAGCCCCCGGCATGGCGCCGCTGGTCAGCAGCCCTGAGGCCTTGCTGAGCCAGAGCCCGGCCAGCCAGGGCTTGAGCGGCGATGCCCTGAGCACCGGCCCTGAAGTGGCACCCGATGAATTCGGCGACACCGGCGAAACTCTCTCGCCCCTGCAAGCCTTTTTGACCCATGCCGCACTCGAAGCGGGCGACAACATGGCCGCCGCCGGGCAGGACGCCATCCAGCTCATGACCGTGCACTCCAGCAAGGGCCTGGAGTTTGACTGCGTGTTCATCACCGGCATGGAGGAGGGCTTGTTCCCCCACGAAAACTCGATGAGCGACCACGACGGTCTGGAGGAAGAGCGCCGCCTGGCCTACGTGGCCATCACTCGCGCGCGCAAGCGCTTGTACCTTAGCCATTCGCAAACCCGGATGCTGCACGGGCAGACGCGCTTCAACCTCAAGAGTCGCTTTTTTGACGAGCTGCCCGAGGAATGCCTGAAGTACCTCACGCCCAAGCAGCAGGCCATGCCTGCAGGTGGTGGCATCGGGGGCAGTTTTGGCGGTGGAAGCTATGGCGGCGGGTCCGGCAACAGCTGGGGTGGTGGTGGCTATGCTACAAATTCAGGAGCTGCTCGCGCATATTCTACGGGCGCTGGAAGTGCATTTGGCTCGTATTCGGCCCCGCAAAAAGAGGTGGTGCGCAAAGAGGAGCCCACCGGCCTGCGCAAGGGGCAAAAGGTGTTCCACGCCAAGTTCGGCGAGGGCACCGTGCTCACGTTGGAAGGCGCGGGCGACGATGCGCGCGCCCAGATCAACTTCCCCCGCCACGGCACCAAGTGGCTCGCCCTGAGCGTGGCCAAACTCACGCCGTTGCCTTGACTTTCTGGAGACCGCTATGAGCTTGGACATTGCGAACACCCCACCGGCGCCGTACTACGCCGTCATCTTCACCAGCCTGCGTACCGCCGTCGATGAGGGCTATGGCGACATGGCCGAAAAGATGGTGGCGCTCGCCGCGCAGCAGCCCGGTTTTCTGGGCGTGGAATCTGCGCGCGACGGGCTAGGCATTACCGTGTCGTACTGGAAAGATCTCGAGTCCATCCGCGCCTGGAAGGCCCATGCCGAGCATCAGGTGGCCCAGCAACTGGGCCACGAAAAATGGTACGCAGCCTTCAAGACCCGTATCGCCAAAGTGGAGCGGGATTACAGCCTTTAGCGCTCTCTGCGCCGGAAATAAAAAAGACCTGTCAAAGACAGGCCTCTCGCAATAAACAGCAATCGCAGCGGTTAGCGTGCTTTGCGTCGACGTGCTACCGCACCCATCAGGCCAAGGCCTGCCAGCAGCAGCGCATAGGTTTCTGGCTCAGGCACAGCGCTCACCGAAATGTTATCGAGTGCAGGGCCCGCAGGACCACTGGTCATGCTGGAGAAGCTCAGGGTCGTGCTAGTGCTCACAGCGGCAAACTGGGTGGTGTAGGTGGTCCAACCCATGTTGGAATAGGACTTCCCGGTGGTGTCAAAGGTGTAGGTGCCAGTAGGTCCCACGTTGACCGACAAGCCTTTGATGACATCGCCAGCGGCACGGTTGCCAGCCAGGTCAAAAGACAGGGTGTAGGTCTGGCCGATCACGGTGTGCAGCACCTGCGAAATCACGCCCTTGCCGAGGCCGTTCAGATCGAGGCTGTTCTGGCCATTTGAAGCGGCCCACAAAGTGCTCACTAGGTCCACCGAACGAAGATTCACGGTCCAGCCAGTCAGCCCCTGCCCTGCGGATGTAAATGTGTCAAAACCAATCCCCGTGTTCACAACGGATTGGGCTTCGAAGCTACCGTTCGCCACCAAATTGGCGGATTGGGCGTGGGCCGAGCCAGCTGCCAGTGCAACTGCCAGAGCGATCGAATGTAAATTTTTCATATGGGTCCCTGAGTTTTTGGTAGGCGCTTAGACCGAAGCAGCGTTGCGCTTGCGGCGCACTGCGGCGCCGATCAGGCCCAAGCCTGCAAGCAACATGGCAAACGACTCTGGCTCCGGAACTGCGGAGACCGAGATGTTGTCCAGCGCTACGCCGTAAGCAGACTCTTGCAATCCGGTGAAGTGCAAAGTACTTTGGCCGGTAACCGCTTGGAAGACAAAGGACTTGGTAGTCCAGCCCATGTTGGTGTGGCTTCGGCCGGTAGTGTCGAACTCGTAAATCGGCAAATTGCTCAGGCCGACTTGCAGATACTTAACTTTATCGCCGTCGTCCGGGTTGCCGGCCATGTCGAAAGACACCTTGTATGTTTGACCGACTACGGTTGCAAAACTCTGAGAGATCGTGCCATCGGTTTCGCCGCTGAGGTCAAGGCTGTAGTGGCCTTGGGAGGGGTTCCAATAGGTATTGATCAAGTCCACAGAACCTGAAGTGATATTCCAACCAGTCAATGCATTGCTGCCCGCGGCCAGAGTGCTGAAGCCGCCAGTAAAGTTGATGCTGTTGGCCTCGAAACTGCCGTTGACAATCAGGTTAGGCGCTGCAGATGCCAAAGGTGCCAGCGTAACAAAGGCCAAGCCAGCCAACCATTTTTTAGTAGTGTTCATCGGTTATCCCTGAAAAGATGAGCAGCCGGCGGCCGCTTTTCCACCCTCCTATTGTCGGGCCGGTAGCACCCTGTTGGCGATAGTCCGTCTGGACTACCTTTTGATGGGTTGTATCTTTACGCGCTGCAGATAAGCGTGTGTAGCTATAAAAAAAATAGCGACCTGCCGGATGGCAGGTCGCTATTTTTGGACTGCAGGGTCGCTCGCAGCCCTATGGATGTTGTAGCTTAGCTACCGATCACGCCGCCGTCTTTCTTGGTGATCACGATGGTGGCAGAGCGGGGGCGCTTGCCGGCGCCGTAGCCCGCATTGGCAGGCCACTGGCTGGTGTACTTGGCGGGGTTGCCAATGTCAGCCATCGGTGTGTTTTCGCCGGGGTGTTGGATGTTGATGAACAACGCCTTGCCGTCCGGTGTTTCGCACAGTCCGGTGATTTCGCAGTCCACGGGGCCGACGAGGAAGCGCTTGAGGATGTCAGGCGACTGGGACTTGCCCATGTAGGTATCAACACGCTTTTCGCTGCCGTCAGGGCGCTTGTAGCTCAGAGACTTCTTGCCGCCATCGCCCACCTTGCCGGGGATGCCGGCCAGCAACATGCAGTTGGTCTTGTCGGTGTAAGCACTGTCATCGGTTTGGATCCAGCACAGGCCGGTAGCAGGGCTGAAAGCCAAGCCATCGGGAGCAGACATGTCGTTCTCGTCGGTCAGGTTGGACAGGTTGACCTTGGTCTTGTCGGCATCAGCCTCCGACGCGAACAAGTAGATGTCCCACTTGAAGGCGGTGTCAGCCGGGTTGGCTTGCGCCACGCGGATGATGTGGCCGTTGACGTTGCCCTTGCTTTCCTTGCCGTTCTTCATGTCACTGTAAACGCGGGGGTTGGCAGCGTCTGCACCCATGTCGCCGTCTACGGTGCGGTTGCTGTTGTTGGTCAGCGTCATGTAGAAGTCGCCAGTGCGTGGGTTGATGCCACCCCACTCAGGGCGGTCCATCTTGGTTGCGCTGACCGCGTCGGCAGCCAAACGGGTGAAGATGGCCACGTCAGCGTCGGACTTGAATTCGAAGTCGGGGTTGGCAGCAACGATCGGGTTGTTCATGGACAACTCAATCCAGGTGCCAGTGCCGTCGTCCTTGAAGCTTGCGACAAACAAGGTGCCCTTGTCGAGGTACTTGTCGCCCACAGCGATGCGGTTGCTGGCGTTGGCGTCAGCAGCGTCCCACTTGGCTGCGGACACAAACTTGTACATGTATTCACCGCGGGAATCGTCACCCATGTAGGCCACGATAGGTTGGCCAGACACGGCCTTGGCAAAGCTCACGCTCTCGTGGGCGAATCGGCCCAAGCCGGTGCGCTTGCGCACCAATTGCTGGCCGTCGTAGGCGTCCATTTCCACCACGAAGCCGAAGGTGTTCATTTCGTTGCGGTAGTCGGCTTTGGCGTTGGCGGCCAACGCACCGTTGTTCCAGCGCACAAATTTGTCGTCAGCGCCTGCGCTCTCCCAGCCATGGCGGCTGGCAGCACCGGCAGGGCGGCCGTAGCGCACCAAGCCAGTGACTGCTTTGTCCTTCTTGCCACGGCGATCATCATCCTTGGCATCGCGGTGGAAGTAGCCGAACCAGTTTTCTTCGCCGGACACAAAAGTGCCCCAAGGTGTCTTACCGGTACCGCAGTTGTTCAGGGTGCCACGAGCGCGGGTAGCGTCTGGGCTGAATTTGGTTACCAGGTGCTCGCTGCCTTTGGCGGGACCGCTGATGATGACTTCGGTAGTGGGGGTGATGCGGCGGTTGTAGCTGGAGGCTTGCTTGTAGCTCCACTGGCCGGCTTTGGCTTCAATTTCCACGACCGACAGGCCGTGGATGGACAATTCTTTTTCTACTTCCGCAGCGGGGCGGGGCAGGGTGCTCACACCGCCGTTGGTGTGAATGAAGAAGGAGCTCAGTTTCTGATCGGTGGTGGCTTCGTGGTTCACCGCCAACAGGCCGCGGCTGATGCCGTTGGCAGAAGGCTTGCCGTTGGAATCCAAACCAAAGTACTCCATGCCGTCATGGTGGTCGCCAGCCCGGTTGTCCCAGTCGGTGTCAGTGCCGTCATTCTTGAACGCGGCGGTGCCAGCCTTCAGCGGGTCGCCCAGCGCGTAAATCACTTGCACGTCATAGCCAGCAGGCACCACCACTTTGTCGGCCAAGCTCTTGGCGACAGCAGTAAAGCCCAAGGTGTTCAGGGGTGCAGTCATGGCAGCTGCAGTACCCGCGCCGGTGGACGCTGTAGCGCAACCGGTCAGCGCGCCAGCACCAAAGAGCGATGTGGCTGCTGCGCCCATGCCGCCCAGCAGCAGGCCGCGGCGGTTCAGGCGGGCCGACATGATCTGCTCGATATGCGGGTTCGCGGTGGTGTTGGAGTCTTCGTTGTTGAAAATGTCGCTGGAGGAGCGGGTGTTGTCGGTCATGCTAGGTGCCTCAAGTTAAATTAGCTCCGTTAATGTGCGACGTTGATGTTTCAGCTTTGTGACACATCCACCTGTGCTCGGGTATTCCAAAATGGCTACATTGGAATTCCCCTTTCTGTTGGAGCACTCATGAAAAAGTTGTTGTTGGCAATGCTGTTGGTTAGCGGCTTCGCACAAGCCGCAGATACCCCTGTGATGAACGTACCCACCGTCAATCAGCGCATGAAAGCGGCGCGGGATGCTATTGCCAAATCGGATTGGCGGACCGCCAAGTTCGAAACCCAAAACGTGGTGTCAGAAGAGCCCGGTAACGCGGATGCTCACAACTTGCTGGCGTTTTCGTACCGCAAGCAGGACAAGCCAGACCTTGCCAAGGCCTTTGAGCACTACAAGATCGCGCTCAAGCTCAATCCCCAGCACAAGGGCGCCCATGAGTACATCGGAGAGGCCTACCTGATGGACCGCAAGCCCGCACAGGCTGCGCAGCATTTGGCCGATCTTGAAAAGATATGTGGCAATCGCTCGTGCGAGGAGTACCAAGACTTGGAGAAAGCCATCGCGGCTTATCGCAAGGCCAACCCTTGAGCCTTAGGTCCGGCAGGGAGGCCTGGCCCCCTGCCGTGTTGCCCTCATTTGAGCGAGAGAGCGTTAGAAATACGACTCAGGCCCCGGGTTCCGGCTCAGTCGTAGCGGGTGCTTCAAAGCAATCCCGGAAGGTGAAGTAAAACGAGGTGAAAAACATGGTCGCCAAGGCGAGGCCAGCCGGGAACATGATGGCGTTGATCAGGGCGGGGCTACCTAGCAAACTCACCAAAATCGCCACGCTCATGGCGACCCCGAGAAACGCGGCCATCCAAACCAAGCCGAAGACCGTAAAGGCCCAAAAGTTTCGCAAGCAGGCGACGGCACTGAAAAACAGGCTCTTCATGGGGGTGATGCCATGCCAATGCACCAACGCCGGCGCATGCCAAAACAGCAAGGACAAGGGCAGATACAGCACCATGGCCACCAAGGCGGCAGACTGAAAATCGCCTTGCAGCACGACCTCGGGAGACAGCTCACCGCCCAGCAGATACACGCGGGCAAACTGCCCGCCGTCCACCGTGGCAGAAATGCCCATGACCAATATAAAACCCACGGCATAGAGCACGCCCAACACCACCATGGAGCGCAGCCGGTCTTTGCCTGCGCGGAAGCCTGCGATCAGCACTTGGGGCATCGGGAATTGCCCTTGCTCCGCGATCTGCGTGGCTGCCATGAGCCCAAGGGTAGCTGCCGGCAACAGGGCCAGCGCCAAAGGTGTTCCGATCACCGGCAAAAGGCTCAAGAGCGATACCGCTGCCATGAACATAAAAAACAGGCCGGTGAACGCCAGTGGCTGCCGCAAAAAGGTGCGCACCCCTTGTTTGAACCACAGGACACCTTGGCGGGGAGGGACGATCTGGAGTTTCATGCGGTGTGCGGCTCTGGATTCATTAAAGTGGACAGCGTGAGGGGCGACGCAATACGTTGCTTCAGAACCCGCTCAAAGTGGGTCGGGTCGTGGGGTTTGAGCATCGAGGCTTCGCGCGGCAGGTACCAATCCCACAGGCGCGAGAGCCAAAAGCGCAGTGCGCCGGCCCGCAACATCGCGGGGAACAGTTCGCGCTCTTGGGGTGTCAAGGGGCGCACGCTTTCGTAGGCTTGGACAAAAGCGCGGCTACGCTCCAGATCGGCGACTCCGGTGGGCAGGTCTATGCACCAGTCGTTGAGGCACACCGCCAGATCGAACAGCCAGGCATCGGTGCCGGCAAAGTAAAAGTCAAAGAAACCGCTCAGGCGGGGTTCGCCATTCACCTTGTCAAACATCACGTTGTCGCGGAACAAGTCTGCGTGGATAGCGCCGCGCGGCAGTGCGGTGTAGGCGCTCTGTGCGGCGACATGGTTCTGGTAAGCCAGCTCACTCTGGATCAGCGCAGCTAGGGGCGCTTCAAGGTGTGGCAGCACAACCGGTACCGTCTCATTCCACCACGGGAGCGCACGCAGGTTGGGCTGTTGCATGCCGAAGTCGCGCCCTGCGAGGTGCATGCGTGCGAGCATGGCGCCGACTTGCTGGCAGTGGTCAACACCCGGGGCAAGTTCACTTTTGCCTTTAAGGCGGTTCACCACGGCGGCAGGTTTGCCGTTCAGGCTGTGCAACACATCGCCATCGCGGTTGGCGGCCGGGTCCGGCACGGGGATGCCATGGAACGCCAAGTGCTTCATCAGCCGCAGGTAAAACGGCAACTGCTGCGCCGTCAGCCGCTCGAACAGGGTCAGCACATAGGGCGCCTGGTCGGTAGTGACAAAGTAGTTGGTGTTCTCAATGCCGCCGGAGCAGCCCTCCATGGTTTGGAGAGTGCCCAATTGCAGGGAGGAAAGAAAAGTGCTGGCCTCGTCAAGCGAGACCTCTGTGTAAACCGCCATGGCGCAATTGTAGGGTGGCGGGGCACTCCGGCTTGGGGGAGACCTTGCCCGGCGCGGGGCACAACATCCGCCGCCGGGCCGCCCCAAGGCGGATGCGCCCCCTCGGGGGGCAGCGACCCGCAAAGCGGCGGAGCGTGGGGGCACAATACTATTTATGACCGAACCCAAGAAAACCCTGCTGCTGGTGGATGGCTCCAGCTATTTGTATCGCGCCTTTTTTGCCGGCGGGGACAGCATGAGCGTGACGCTGCCGGACGGCACCGTCCAGAAAACCGGCGCAGTGCGCATCATGATCAACATGATGAACAGCCTGCGCAAGGAATACCCGGCCGACTATGTGGCCTGCGTTTTCGATGCCAAAGGCCCGACCTTCCGCGACGAGATTTACCCCGAGTACAAAGCCCACCGCGACCCAATGCCCGACGATCTGCGCAGCCAGATCGCGCCCATCCACGAAATCGTGCGCCTGCTGGGCTGGACGGTGCTGGACGTGCCCGGTGTGGAAGCTGATGACGTGATCGGGACACTGGCTGCCACCGCCGCCTCGCAAGGCATTGAGGTGATTGTGAGCAGCGGCGACAAGGATTTGGCGCAGCTGGTGAACGAGCACATCACCATCATTGACACCATGAATGGCAAGCGCCGCGACTTGGCCGGTGTGGAAGCCGAGTTCGGCGTGCCCGCCCGCCTGATGCTGGACTACCAGACCCTGGTCGGTGACACGGTGGACAACGTGCCCGGCGTGGCCAAGGTCGGCCCCAAGACGGCGGTGAAATGGCTGCAGCAGTACGGCTCGCTGCAAGGCGTGGTGGACAACGCTGCCCACATCGGCGGTGTGGTGGGCGAGAACCTGCGCAAGGCGCTGGACTGGCTGCCCACCGGCCGCACGCTGCTGACCATCAAGACCGACTGCGACCTCACAGGTTGGGTTGATGGTCTGCCTGCTATGGATTCGATAGCTGCTGGCGCACAGGATACGCGGGCTCTGCGTGCTTTTTATGAGAAATACGGTTTCAAGGGGCTGGCCAAGTCGGTAGGTGGCGCTGAAACTTCGGCTGCCGCTCCAGCGCCCTCTGCGCGCACAGCCGAGCCGGGCTTGTTTGACGAGCCAGCTGGCGACGCTGCGGCACCCGCATCGCGCGTGAGCAAGGTGGAATACGAAACCATCTTTTCGTATGAGGCGCTAGACGCCCTGATCTCGCGCATTCAAGCGGCCCCGCTGACGGCTTTGGATACCGAAACCACCTCGCTGGATGAAATGCGTGCCGAGATCGTGGGCATTAGTTTCAGCACCGAGCCGGGCAAAGGCGCCTACATCCCGGTGGCGCACCGTTACCCCGGCGCGCCCGAACAGTTGGACCGCGACGCGGTGCTGGCCAAGCTCAAGCCCTGGCTGGAGAACCCGCAAGCCTTGAAGCTGGGCCAGCACATCAAATACGACCGGCATGTGTTTGCCAACCATGGCATCGAAGTGCAGGGCTACGCCCACGACACCATGCTGCAGAGCTATGTGCTCGAAGCCGACAAGCCGCACGGGCTGGCCAGCCTGGCCGAGCGCCACCTGGGGCGCAGCGGTATCAGCTTTGAAGACCTCTGCGGCAAGGGCGTAAACCAGATCAGCTTTGACCAGGTCGACATTGCCAAAGCCGCCGAATACGCCTGCGAAGACTCGGACCAGACACTGGATGTGCACCTGGCACTCTGGCCGCAGATCGAGGCCAACGAAAAGCTGAAGTTCATTTACGAGCTGGAAATCGCCAGCAGCGAAGCGCTGTACCGCATTGAGCGCAACGGCGTGCTGATCGACGCACCCACGCTGGCGGCCCAAAGCCACGAACTGGGCCAGCGCATCCTGCAGCTGGAAACCGAGGCCTATGAGATTGCCGGCCAGCCTTTCAACTTGAGCAGCCCCAAGCAGCTGGGCGAAATCTTCTTCGACAAGCTAGGCATGCCGGTGGTGAAGAAAACCGCCACCGGTGCGCGCAGTACCGATGAAGAGGTGCTGGAGAAACTGGCGGAAGACTATCCGCTACCCGCCAAGCTGCTGGAGCACCGCAGCCTTGCCAAGCTCAAAGGCACCTACACCGACAAGCTTGCCCAGCTGGCACTGCCACGCACCGGCCGTGTGCACACGCACTACGCGCAAGCCGTGGCGGTGACCGGGCGATTGAGCAGCAACGACCCCAACCTGCAAAACATTCCGATCCGCACCGCCGAAGGCCGCCGCGTCCGCGAGGCCTTTGTGGCACCTGCAGGCAGCGTGATTGCCAGTGCCGATTACAGCCAGATTGAGCTGCGCATCATGGCGCACATCAGCGGTGATGAGGCACTCTTGGGCGCCTTTCATCAGGGGCTGGATGTGCACCGCGCCACGGCGGCCGAGGTTTTTGGCGTGCCGGTGGATCAGGTGAGCAGCGAGCAGCGCCGCTACGCCAAGGTGATCAATTTCGGGTTGATCTACGGCATGAGTGCCTTCGGGCTTGCGCGCAATCTGGGTATCGACAACACCGCTGCCAAAAACTACATCCAGCGCTACTTTGAGCGTTACCCCGGCGTGAAAACCTACATGGAATCCACCCGCGAGCTGGCCAAGCGCCAAGGCTATGTGGAAACGGTGTTTGGCCGCCGGCTACAGCTTGCCGGCATCAAAAACGCGAAGGGCGCCCAATTGGCGGGGCTGGAGCGAGCGGCTATCAACGCACCTATGCAGGGCACCGCGGCAGATTTGATCAAGTTGAGCATGGTCAAAGTGCAGCAGGTGCTGGATGCGCAAAATAAGTCCACCAAGATGATCATGCAGGTGCATGATGAATTGGTATTCGAGGTGCCCGAAGCAGAGGTGGAATGGGTTCGCACCGAAACCCCTGCGCTGATGGCCGGGGTGGCGGCACTCAAAGTGCCTTTGTTGGCGGAAGTAGGGGTTGGTCCCAATTGGGACAAGGCGCATTAATGCCGAGGATACTGACAGCGGGTATTTACTAATTTATTGTTGCAAATGTTAAATTTGCCGCGATAATTGAATTGTTTAATAAAACGGGGCGTCGTATGGGACTCAGTGGAATGAAGATTGCAACCAAGTTGTGGTCATTTATCGTGTTGATCATTGTGGCCATTTGCATGGTGGCGGTGATCGGCTTGATGCGCAGCAACTCCATCTTGAATGACGGGCGGCAAAAGCAAGCGCTCGCCCAGGATTTGGTGCAACTTGCCACTGAGTGGAATGGGCTGACCAGCACCAATTCCGCGCGCAACACCGCCATCTTGATCAGCAGCGGCACGGCGGTCGCTGACACGTTCAAGGACGTGGTGACATCGACCTCGGCCGAAATCACCGAGCTGCAGAAAAAAATTGAAAGCATGGCCCAAACCGACGAGGACAAGGCCCAGCTCAAAAAAGTAGCTGACGCCCGCAAATTGGTTCTTTCCAGCCGCGAAAAGGCACGTGACCTTAAAAAAGCCGGCCAGGATGCAGAAGCGCTGCAGGCGATGACCGGCGAATACGAGCCGGCGCTGAAGGTGTACCTTGCCGAGCAACGCCGCTTTGTCGAGCTGCAAAAGCAGGAAATGGCCACTCTCCAAGCCGAAATCGTGGCCAAGCGGGCTATGAACACCACCGGCATTCTGGTGAGCTTGGCTGTGATTGTTGCGATCATTTTTGCGGGCACCACCTGGCTGGTGCGCTCGATTCGCGAACCCCTCACCATGGCCAACGAGTTGGCGGCCCGTATTGCGCAGGGTGATCTGACGCACTCGGTCCATTCCGAGCGGACCGATGAGTTCGGCCAGTTGCTGCACTCGCTGGAAGCCATGAATGTGTCCCTCGGCCGGATGGTGTCTGAGATCCGCGGTGGTACCGATAGCATCGCGATTGCGAGTGCCGAAATCGCCACTGGCAACAACGATTTGGCCCAGCGCACCGAGCACACCTCCAGCAACTTGCAGGCTACGGCCTCCAGCATGGACGGTTTGACCCAAATCGTGCAGCAGAGCACCGACAACGCCCGCCAGGCCAGCGCGCTGGCAGCCAGCGCATCCACTGTGGCGCAGCGCGGCAGCGAAGTGGTGACCCAAGTGGTCAGCACCATGCAGGAAATTGACGCCAGCAGCAAGAAGATCGCCGACATCATCAGCGTGATTGACGGCATTGCCTTCCAGACCAACATCTTGGCGCTGAACGCAGCGGTAGAGGCCGCACGCGCCGGTGAACAGGGGCGTGGCTTTGCAGTGGTGGCGTCTGAAGTGCGTTCGCTGGCCGGCCGCAGTGCAGAGGCTGCGAAAGAGATCAAGGCCCTGATCGGAACCTCGGTGGACAAAGTCGAGTCGGGTACCCAATTGGTGACCGATGCAGGCTCCACGATGGAGGAAATCATGCAATCAGTGCGCCGCGTGGCTGATGTGATCGGTGAGATTACCTCGGCCGCCAATGAGCAAAGCACCGGCATTGCAGGCGTTAACTCTGCCATCGGCAATCTCGACCAGATGACACAGCAAAACGCGGCATTGGTCGAGGAAAGCGCGGCCGCAGCCGAAAGTCTGCGCGAGCAAGCAGACCGCATGAAACAGGCTGTGGCCGTGTTCAAGGTTACAGGCAGCATGTCGGGCCCTTCGTTGGCACCGGTACCTGTGCGCTCGGGTAAACCCAGCACCGCTTTCAAAGGGCCTGAGCGCCGCACCGGCGATGCTGCCGGCCCCCAAGCCCGCACCACTGCATCGGCAAAAGCCAGCCCGCGCAAGCCCGCACCCGCACCGAAACCCGCTGCTGCCCCGATGCCAAGCTTGCAAAAACCTGTCGTGACTGCCTCAAACCGCTCAACACCTGCAGGTGGAGACGACGATTGGGAAACGTTCTAATAGTGGGCTGCCCTGATTTCCTGTAGTCTGCTTGTTGCGTCGCAAGGGTAGGTAATTGCCTACACTTGCGCTTGCGCTTCAAAAACTATGGAGACACCCATGCTGGAAAATTTAAAGAACGAATTGGACTCTTTGCGCCCCGGTCGCACCACAGAAGCAGGCGCCACACGCCGCACCGCTATCATGGCGGCACTCGGTGTCGGTTACGCGGCCACCGCGATGCCCATCATGGCGCAAACCGCAATCAGCACACCTGCTGACGGACTTGTCACCGGTTCCGAGATTTACGACGTGGCGGGAGAGAGCGTTCCCTTCTACTACGCCGCACCCGCCGACAAGACCGACTTGCCCATCGTGTTGGTGGTGCAAGAAATTTTTGGTGTGCATGAATACATTGCCGATACTTGCCGCCGTTTTGCCAAAGCTGGCTACTTGGCCATCGCGCCAGACTTGTATGCCCGCCAAGGCGATGCGTCGCAATACACCGACATCGGCAAATTGCTGGCCGAAGTAGTTTCCAAGGTGCCTGACGAGCAAGTCATGGCTGATTTGGATGGCGCATTGGCATGGGCGGCTGACAACGGTGGCAACACTAAAAAAGTGGCGGTTACCGGCTTCTGCTGGGGCGGTCGCATCACCTGGTTGTACGCAGCGCACAACAAGGACGTCAAGGCCGGTGTGGCCTGGTACGGTCGCTTGGTGGGTACCCCTTCCGAGTTGACTCCCAAGAATCCAATTGATCTGGCCGAGAGCCTGAATGCACCTGTTTTGGGCCTGTATGGCGCCAAAGACACGGGCATTCCTGTCACGACAGTCAACGACATGAAAAAGGCTTTGGCTGCTGCGGGCAAAAAGGGCAACAAAGCTGCCAAGGGTTCGCAGTTTGTGGTGTATCCCGAAGCCGGGCACGCCTTCCACGCGGACTACCGTCCGAGCTACCGTGCCAAAGAAGCTGCTGATGGCTTCAAGCGCACATTGGCCTGGTTCAAGGCAAAGGGCGTTGTTTGATTCTTCTGGCAATTGTGGCCGGCACATTAGTGGCCGGCATAGGGAGTGTGTGGTTGGCAGCGGCACTGAGCTTCGGTGCACTGGCCCGTTATACCCAGCATATGTTGAGTCTGGCGGCAGGGGCCTTGTTGGCCACTGCCTTCATGCATCTGCTCCCTGAAGCGTTCGAGAGCCAGGCTGGTGCCCATGACCTGTTCATGGTGCTGCTCATCGGTCTGGTTTTTTTCTTTCTCTTGGACAAAGCGGAGCTCTGGCACCACGGCCACGAGCATCACCATGGTCCTGCGGCGCATAGCCATGAGGCTCATCACGACCACGATCATGGTCACCATGCACACCACCACGGGCACAGCCATGGGGCGGATAAACCGGTCGGCAGTTGGGCCATTCTCACCGGCGACAGCGTGCATTGCTTTGGGGACGGTGTGCTGATCGCGTCTGCCTTTGTGGCGGATTTGCGCTTGGGTGCCATCGCGGCCTTGGCGGTGCTAGCCCATGAGGTGCCCCACCACATGGGGGACCTGATGGTGCTGCGCAATGGCTCTACCAACAAGCAGGCGGCGCTGATCAAGGTCACTTTGGCGGGTGCGGTGACCGCGTTGGGCGGCATCGTCGGCTATTGGCTGGTCGACCAGCTGCAGGACTATTTGCCTTACTTTTTGGCGGTGGCGTCTAGCAGTTTCATCTATGTAGCGCTGGCGGACCTGATTCCCCAGTTGCAAAAGCGCTTAAGCGCACGCGAAACGGCTGCGCAAATTGCCTGGCTGGGTGTGGGTATCGGTCTGGTGGCCTTGGTTAGCAGCCTCGGGCACGGGCACTGAGCGCGTCGGCCTGTATGGAGCCGCAAACCACCTTCGAGATGGAGTTTGCGGATTCCGAGATCCGCCAAGCCCTCTGGCAGGGTGATGATCTACATGTGCTGTTTTCCGCCGTGGCAGCGACCCGCCATACGCCCGGTGACACTTCGATCAGCGGCTTTTTGCAGGGCGTGGAGTTGGTGTTGCGCCAGTGCACGCCTGTGCACACCGCAGCCTTGTTCGGTCGCGTGCGGAGTGGGGCGTTACGCCTGGGAGGGCAGCCTTCCATCCTCAGAATTTCCGTGCCATCCACGTGGGATCAGCCACTCGCTTTGGAGCTTGAGCCCGCACAGAATGGCTTTCTGTTGCTACAGGCGCAGGGCATGGAGTGCCGCTTGCAGGCGGGTGGCGTCTTCCGTGAATCCTTGTTTTGCTGAGACTAAACCCTCTCTGTCATCATAGTTTAATCAAACGTTTGATTTATATGCTTAGAATCGGCACCTATGTCGATTCCTTTGTCTGAGACTATTTCCCCCAAGCCCACCCGCAGTGACGGGGTCGAGGCGCGCAACCGTCTGCTGGACGCTGCGTTGCAACTGTTTGCGGAGCAGGGCTTTGCCAAGACCTCCATCCGCGAGATTGCCCTAGCCGCGCAGGCCAATGTGGCGTCCATCAGCTATTACTTTGGTGACAAGGCCGGGTTGTACCGCGCCGTGTTTTCTGACCCGCGCACCAATCCGCCATTGCCCCCCGAGGCCTTAGAGGGCACCGACGTCACGCTGGAGCAGGCGATCCGCGGTTTGTTGTCCAGCTTTTTGGAGCCGCTCAAGCAGGGCCACGTCACCCAGCAGCAGTACATGAAGCTCTGCTTTCGCGAAATGCTGGAGCCCACCGGCGCCTGGCAGCACGAAATTGACGCCAACATCGCTCCCGCTCACATGGCCCTGACCCGCGGGCTCTGCCGCCATGTCGGGCTCGCTGAAGCAGATGACGATATCCACCGGCTCGCCTTCACCATCAGTGGCTTGGGCGTCATGCTTCATGTGGGCAATGACCTGTACACCCAGATCCGCCCCGGCCTGGTCAATACGCCGCAGGCCCTAGATGCCTATCTGGACCGTCTGGTGTCCTATGCCCTGGTGCTGGTGGATGCTGAAGCGCTCCGGCGCAGCGCCAAGGCTCCGGCTTCCGCCCATTTCCCTGAATCCACCTCACTTCAAGCCCCATGAACCCCATGCATTTACGAACCCCCAAGCCCGCCTATGTGGCACTGGCGCTCACACTGATGTTGAGCGGATGCGCCATCGTCATGCCGCCAGCCAAAGTCGATGCTGCTCCTGCCTTGCAATGGCAGGCTCCTTTGCCCCACCAAGGGGCCGTAGGCTCGCTGGCCCAGTGGTGGCAGAAGCAGGGCGACCCGCTGTTGGTGGAACTGATCGATGCCGCACAAGCCGTCAGCCCCAATGTGGCCCAGGCACTGGCGAGGGTGGAGTCCGCCCGCGCGCAGCGCACCACCGCCAACGCCGCTTTGCTGCCCAAGCTGGATGCGAGCGTCAGCGCCAGCCGTGGCGTGAGCCAGCCCGATGTGCCAGTGGCCACCACCCAATCGGTAGGTCTGCAAGCCAGCTGGGAGCTCGATCTGGTGGGCGCCAACCGCGCCGTCAGCAATGCGGCAGACGCGCAGTTTCAGGGCACCCAGGCCCAGTGGCACGACGCCCGTGTGTCAGTAGCCGCTGAAGTGGCCACCACTTATTTCAGCTACGCCACCTGCACCCAATTGCTGGGTGTGGCGCGCAAAGACGCAGCCTCCCGCCAGGAAACCGCACGTCTGACCGAGCTCAATGCCAAAGCCGGTTTTGCAGCGCCCTCGGTGGCCGCACTGGCCCGCGCCAGCGCAGCCGATGGCAGCAGCCGCGTGACCCAACAACAAACAGCATGCGATCTTGACGTCAAAGCCCTGGTAGCTCTGACCGGCCTGCCTGAGCAGGATTTGCGTAAAAAACTGGCTGTAGCGCCCATGGAACGTGCGCAAGCAGCTCCTGTTTCCATAGCAAGTGTGCCCGCTCAAACCCTGACACAACGCCCTGATGTGTTTGCAGCTGAGCGCGACGTGATCGTCGCCAGCGCCCAAGTGGGCAGTGCCAAAGCCCAGCGCTACCCACGCCTGACCCTGAGCGGTTCGGTGGGTGCGCTGCGCTACAGCAGCATGGGGCGCGAGACGAATCTGGACACCTGGTCCTTTGGCCCTTTGGCTGTCACATTGCCACTCTTTGACGGCGGCCAGCGCAAGGCCAATGTGGTGTCTGCGGAAGCGGCGTATGCGCAAAGCGTGTCGGTCTACCGTGGCAAGGTGCGCCAGGCCGTGCGCGAAGTAGAAGAAGCACTGGTCAACCTGCAAAGCACTGATGCCCGCAAGCTAGAAGCCGCTGTGGCCACCGCCGGCTACGCCGAGTCGCTCGCAGCCACCCAGGCCCGCTACGGCCAGGGCTTGGCCAGCTTGGTGGAGCTGGAAGACGCACGTCGCAATGCGCTGGCAGCGGAATCAGCCCAGCTCTCGCTGGGACTGGAACGCAACCGCGCCTGGGTGTCGCTCTACCGCGCCTTGGGCGGCGGCTTTGAGCCGGACCGCTTAAACGCGGACGCCACCTCAAGCGCCGCCGATCAGCCACGCCCCTAACTCCCGCATACCTCCCGCACAACTCCCCGATTTTTTGTTGTCACCTCTTTGAGAGCAAAACCATGAACCAATTTCACTTCAAACCCCTGACCCTGGGTCTCCTGACCGCCAGTGTGCTGACCCTTGCCGGCCTCGGCCTGTTTGCCACCCGCACCCAGGCGGCCGATGCCCCCAAGGCCGCTGCTGCGCCCAAAGCTGCGCTGACCGTGTCTACCGTGCAGGCCAAGAGCAGCCAGCTGCCTGTCAAGCTCTACGCCAACGGCGGTGTCGCCGCCTGGCAGGAAGCCAGCGTGGGCTCAGAGGCCAGCGGCCTGCGCGTGGCTGAGCTGCACGCGGGTGTGGGCGACAGCGTGAAGCGCGGCCAGGTGCTGGCGACCTTTGCCTCTGAAAGCGTGCAGGCCGATGTGGCGCTGGCGCGTGCCAGCCTGAACGAGGCGCAGGCCAATGCGGCCGAAGCGCTGGCCAACGGCGACCGCGCGCGCGCCGTGCAGGGCACCGGCGCCATCAGCGCCCAGCAGATCAACCAGTACCTCACGCAAGAGGCCACCGCCAAGGCGCGCGTGGCGTCTGCCCAGGCTCAGCTGGACGCCCAGCTGCTGCGCTTGAAGCAAACCCAATTGCTCGCGCCCGACAGTGGCATCATCTCTGCCCGCAGTGCCAGTGTGGGTGCGGTGGTGGGGGCTGGCACCGAAATGTTCAAGCTCATCCGCCAAGGGCGGCTGGAGTGGCGGGGTGAAGTGACCTCGGCGGAGTTTGCCCGTATCAAACCCGGCATGACGGTGCTGGTCACCTCGCCCGGTGGCGTGCAGGCCAAAGGCAAGGTGCGCATGCTTGCGCCCACCGTGGACGCTGCCACCCGCAATGGCTTGGTGTATGTGGACTTGTTGGCAGCATCGACGGCCGGCCAGTCGCTGGGTGGCGCGTTCAAACCCGGCATGTATGCCCGTGGTGAGTTCGAGCTGGGCAGCACCGGGGCACTTACCGTGCCGCAAACCGCAGTCCTCGTGCGCGACGGTTTCAGCTACGCGTACCGCGTGGGCAGCGACAACCGGGTGAGCCAACTCAAGGTGCAGACCGGCCGCGTGGTGGGTGAGCAGATCGAAATCCAAAGCGGCGTGAAGCCGGAAGACAAGCTGGTGGCCAGCGGCGGCAGTTTCCTGAGTGAAGGCGACATCGTGAAGGTGGTGGACGCTGCAGATTCCAAGCCAAAAGCGGCTGTAGCGCCTGTAGCGCCTGCGCAAGCAGCTACGAAATAAGGAGCAAAACCGATGAATGTCTCCTCGTGGTCGATCAAAAACCCCATACCGGCGGTTATGCTCTTTGTGATGCTGACCTTCGCCGGCATGCTGGCTTTCAACAGCATGAAGGTGCAGCAGTTCCCTGACCTGGAGCTGCCCAACATCACCATCTCGGCCAGCCTGCCCGGTGCAGCGCCGGCCCAGCTGGAAACCGAAGTGGCCCGCAAGCTGGAAAACGCGATTGCGTCCATCCAAGGTCTGAAAAACATCTACACCAAGGTGCAGGACGGTGGCGTTTCCATTACCGCCGAATTCCGCCTGGAGAAGCCTACGCAAGAAGCGCTGGACGAAGTGCGCAGCGCCGTGCAGGGCGTGCGCAGTGAGCTCCCTAGCGACGTGCGCGACCCGGTGATCAACAAGGTGAACCTGTCGGGCGCGCCGATTCTGGCGCTCACCATCCGCTCCGAAAAGATGGATGACGAAGCGCTGAGCTGGTTTGTGGACAACACCGTCTCGCGCCGCCTGCTGGGCGTGAAGGGCGTGGGCTCGGTGGTACGCGTGGGCGGGGTCACCCGCGAGGTGGAGGTCGCCCTCGACCCCATGAAACTGCAAGGCCTGGGCGCTACCGCGGCCGACATTTCGCGCCAGCTCAAACAGGTGCAAACCGAGAGCGCAGGCGGCCGTGCCGACCTGGGCGGCAGCGAGCAGCCGATGCGCACATTGGCCACTGTCAAGACCGCCGAAGAGCTGGCCAATCTGGAGCTGACGCTGTCCAACGGCCAACGTGTGCGCCTCGACCAAGTGGCCACCGTCAAAGACACCATCGCTGAGCCGCGCGCTGCCGCGCTACTCAACGGTGTGCCGGTGGTGGGGTTTGAGATCACCCGCAGCAAAGGTGCCAGCGAGGTGGAAGTCGGCGCTGCAGTGAATGCAGCGCTCGAAGAGCTCAAAGCCCAGCACCCTGATATTGAACTCACCTACGCGTTTGACTTTGTGAAGCCCGTGGCCGAAGAGTTTGATGCGTCCATGACCATGCTGTACGAAGGTGCGGTGCTGGCGGTGATTGTGGTGTGGCTGTTCCTGCGCAACTGGCGTGCGACCTTCGTGTCGGCGGTGGCTTTGCCTTTGTCTGCGATTCCCGCCTTCATCGGCATGGCCTACCTGGGCTTCTCCATCAACACCGTAACGTTGTTAGCGCTCTCGCTGGTGATCGGCGTGCTGGTGGACGATGCGATTGTGGAGGTCGAGAACATCGAACGCCACCTGAACATGGGCAAGACACCCTTTCAGGCCGCGATGGAAGCGGCCGACGAAATCGGCCTGGCCGTGGTGGCGACCACCTTCACCCTGATTGCGGTGTTTTTGCCGACCGCATTCATGAGCGGCATTCCCGGCAAGTTTTTCAAGCAGTTCGGCTGGACGGCAGCACTCGCGGTGTTTGCCTCGCTGGTGGTGGCACGGGTGCTCACGCCCATGATGGCTGCCTACATCATGAAGCGCAGCCCGCGCGAACACAAAGAGCCGTTTTGGATGGGTGCCTACATTCGCGCCAGCCGTTGGGCGCTGCGCCACCGCTGGATCACCATGGGTGCGGCGGCTTTGTTCTTTGTGGGCTCCATCATGCTGATCCCCTTGTTGCCCACCGGCTTCATTCCGCCGGACGACAACTCGCAGACGCAGGTCTACATCGAACTGCCGCCGGGCTCGACCTTGAAACAAACCCGCGATGCGGCGGAGCATGCCCGCCAGTTGCTGGGCAAGGTCGATCACATCCAGAGCATTTACACCACCATCGGTGGCGGTGCGGCGGGCTCCGACCCGTTTGCGCCTGCAGGTACCACCGAGGTTCGCAAAGCCACCCTCACGGTGTTGTTGACCGAGCGCGGCCAGCGCCCGCGCAAGCAGGGCATTGAAAACGCCATCCGCGCGGCGATGTCCGAAGTGCCCGGCATCCGCAGCAAGGTGGGCTTGGGCGGAAGCGGCGAGAAGTACCAATTGGTGCTGACCGGCGAAGACCCCCTGGCCCTGGCCAGTGCGGCCGCTGCGGTGGAGCGTGACCTGCGCACCATCCCCGGCTTGGGCAGCATCACCTCCAGCGCGAGCTTGATCCGCTCTGAAATTGCAGTGCGCCCCGACTTTGCCAAAGCAGCTGACTTGGGTGTGACCAGTGCCGCCATTGGCGAGACCCTGCGCATTGCGACGGTGGGTGACTACGACACGTCGCTGGCCAAGCTCAACCTTAGCCAGCGTCAAGTGCCGATTGTGGTGAAGCTGGATGACTCCGCGCGCCAGGACCTGGAGCTGCTGGGCCGCCTATCAGTGCCCGGCGTCAAAGGCCCGGTCATGCTCAGCCAAGTGGCGACGCTCGAAGTGGCTGGTGGCCCTGCGGTGATCGACCGCCTGAACCGCTCGCGCAACATCACCTTTGAAGTGGAGCTCTCCGGCGCGCCACTGGGCGATGTGACCGAGGCGGTGCAAAAGCTGCCCTCAATCACCAACCTGCCACCCGGAGTGAAACAACTCGCGCTGGGTGACGCCGAGGTCATGGGCGAGCTGTTTGCCAGCTTCGGCCTAGCCATGCTGACCGGGGTGCTGTGCATCTACATCGTGCTGGTGCTGTTGTTCAAGGACTTCTTGCAGCCTTTCACCATTCTGGCGGCGCTACCGCTGTCCTTGGGTGGCGCGTTTGTGGGCTTGCTGGTGGTGAACCAGAGCTTCTCCATGCCGTCCCTCATCGGGCTCATCATGCTCATGGGCATTGCGACCAAGAACTCGATTCTGTTGGTGGAGTACGCGATCTTGGCGCGCCGGGGTAGCGATGGCAGTGATGGTCACCCCGTGGCAGCTCCCATGAGCCGGTTTGACGCGCTCATTGACGCCTGCCACAAGCGTGCTCGGCCGATTGTGATGACCACCATCGCCATGGGCGCCGGCATGGTGCCACTGGCCGTGGGCTGGGGCGCTGCAGACAGCAGCTTCCGCAGTCCGATGGCGGTCGCGGTCATCGGCGGGCTGATCACGTCCACCGTGCTCAGCCTCTTGGTGATCCCATCGGTGTTCACGGTGGTGGACGATCTGGAGCACCTGTTGGGCCGATTCAAGCGCTGGGTGTTGCGCGAGAAGCCGGCTGCGGAGGCCTTGCCCTTACAATAGCCACTCTGTCATTGGGGAGTAGCCTCTCTTGCACCGCAAGAGGCTTGCGTCAACACACTGGGTCCGAAGACCCTGGCGCCAGCAGTTCAGTCTTGGCAAGACCTTTGACCACCGCACATCCGCCTTGGCCGGTGATGTGCCGTGGTCATTTGTCTTTTACCGGCCTTGGAACTCGTGCTCATGGAATCCCTTCTCGTCTCTACCGGTGTGGTCGCTCTGGCCGAAATCGGTGACAAAACCCAACTCCTCGCCTTCATCCTCGCGGCACGCTTCAAAAAGCCTTTGCCCATCGTGCTGGGCATTCTGGCTGCCACTATCGTGAACCACGGCCTGGCCGGTGCCTTGGGCGCTTGGATCACCTCCGCCATCAGTCCCGAAGTGTTGCGCTGGGTGCTCGGTGCATCCTTCCTGGGCATGGCGATCTGGACGCTGATTCCCGACAAGATTGAAGACGAAGAAACCCAGATTGCAGGCCGCTTCGGGGTGTTCGGCGCGACACTGATCACCTTCTTTTTGGCCGAAATGGGCGACAAGACCCAGATTGCGACTGTGGCCATGGCCGCCCACTACGCTGCGCCGGTGATGGTGGTCATCGGTACCACTCTGGGCATGTTGATTGCCGACGTGCCGGCAGTGTTTGCCGGAGACAAGCTCGCCAACAAGATCCCGATGAAGCTGGTGCACTCGATTGCGGCGGCCATCTTCGCGGTGCTGGGCGTGGCAACTTTACTGGGCGCGGGTTCCCGCTTCGGGTTTTAAAACCCGGGTGCGCCGGGCTACCCTGCGTCTTCTTCAGGGGTAGGTTGGGGCGCGGTCAATGGCAAGGTGATGGTGACCGTCGTACCTTGCCCGACCGTCGACTGCACCTCGAGGCTGCCACCCAAGGTGGCTTTTACGAGGTTTTCAACGATCGACATGCCCAGGCCCGTGCCCCCTTGGCCAATGCGGGTGCTGAAAAACGGCTGGAACATTTTTTCCAGCGTCTCCGGCGCAATGCCGCGACCGTTGTCGCTGATTTGCAGGGTCACCGTGGTGGTGCTCGGCGTTGCCTTGATGTGCACTTCGCCATGTTCCATGCCATCAAAGGCGTGCAAATAGGCGTTGTTGATCAGGTTGATGATGACCTGCCCGATGGGGCCGGGGTAGCTCTCCATCTCGATGCCGTCCGGGGCATCCAAATGCACCTTGTGGCTATGGCGCTTCAGGCTGGGTGCCAAGGTGGCCAGCACTTCTTGTAGACCCTGGCGCAAATCGAAGCTGCGGCGTTGCTCGCTGGCTTGGTCTGCGGCCACTTGGCGGAAGTTTTTCAACAAGGCCACGGCGCGCTCCAGGTTGCGCATAAGCAAGGTATTGCCGTCTTTGACGCCCGCCACGAAGGCGTTGAGCTCCGAGCGCCGCAAATTGCCAGCGGCCAGTTGCGCATCAAACTGCACCGCCTGCGCCATCAGCGTGCTGGCCGTCATCATGCTGTTGCCCATGGGGGTGGCCATTTCGTGCGACACGCTGGCGATCAAGGTGCCCAGGGTGGCACGCGCCTCGCTGCGGGCCAGTGCCTCTTGCATCTGGGCCTCGAGTGAAGCGTTCAGGGCATGGATCCGGATTTCCGCTTCTTTCTGCTGGGTGACTTCCAGGTTGATGCCTGCCACTTTGGTGACCACTCCGTCGGCATTTCGCTCAACCACGTGCGCCAGTGATTGCACCCACATCCATTGCCCGTTTTTCTGCCGCATCCGGTACTCGTACTCGAAGCGGTCGCTCCCCACTTCGCTCAAAGTTGCAAACCGGTTGGTGATCAACGGCCTGTCATCGGGGTGGACTAACGTGTACCAGGTATCGAAAACGTTCTCGCCCAACTCTTCTCGGGTGTAGCCGCTCACCACATGCCAGCGATCACTCACGCTCAGGTAGCGGCGGGTCAGGTCGTATTCCCAGATCGCCACACCGGTGCTCTCCACCACCTCTTTGAGGCGGGATTGTTCGGCCAGCAACTCATCGCGCAGCAGCTTTTCCTGCTCGGTAGCTTCCTCTGTTTGCCGCCGGCTTTGTTGGCTGCGGGCGAGCAAGAAGGTGAGCAGCGCGGTCAGCACCAACCCCACCACCAAGGCCAGTGTTTCGCGGTGCAGCGGGCCGGCGGCTTTTTCATCCACAGGGTGGATCAATACCTGCCAGTTTCTGCTGCCAAAGCTCAACTCCAGCAGGTGATCGGCCTTCTCGGGGCGTAGGCCTTCGTCATCATGCCCTGCGCGATGTTCAGGGTCACTCAGGCCGGAGTACACCTGTAGGTTGCGGTCTTCCTCGCTGCGTTCTGTGATCAGCAGTTCAGAGGCTGCGGACTTGGCTTGGAAGGTGGCGTGCCGGCTCAGCTCGGTGGTGTCGATCAAGGCATTGATAAAGCCGATGTGGCGGTTGGTGCCCGCGACTCCCGGCACTCGCTCGTATACAGGGACCGTCAGTGCAACGCCAGTCCGGGAGGTTTCCGGCAAAGCAAAAGGGCCGGTCGCGATCGGCGTGCCCACAATACGGGCGTCTTTTTGTGCCTCTTCCAGTTGCCCGGCAGCCCGCCCGGTCCAGCCCGAGCGGTTGGGCGGAAAAATGTAGCCACCATTGCTGGTGAACCGCTCCCACTGGAGTGAGGCAATCGAGGAGTGAATCCCCTGCAGTCTGCGGGCGTAGGCCTCAAACTGGAGGCCGGTCATGCCGGGCATCATTTCTGCGAGCAGCGCTGTACCGCGCACCGCCTCTAAGGTTGCCGTGGCGTCCCGGTCCAGGGCCGCGACTACGGTTTCGGCAAGTGCATTGCGCCGCTCGAAGCTTCGCAGCAGATCCGCCTCGCGGAGGTAGTCGTACACCGTAGCGGTCATCAATAGACCTGCCGATGCCAAGGCCACACACATGACCACATCGGTGGCCATGCGCTGTGCGGGAAGGCTGAGTTTGAGCAGGCTCATGGCGGCTCAGTGTAAGCCGTGGTTCAGCCTTGCGCTACCGGGAAGCCCGGCCGGTTGCACCACTCGCTCCAGCTGCCGGCAAACAAGGCACTACCCGGCAGGCCGGCAATTTCCATGGCGAGGATGTTGGGCACTGCACTCACACCGCTACCGCAATGGTGCACCACATGTTCCGGCTGGCGCTGGCCCAGCAGAGCCTCGAACTCGGCGCGCAGCACAGCTGCCGGCTTGAAGAAACCATCGGCGCCCAGGTTATTGCTGAACACCCGGTTCAAGGCGCCGGGAATGTGCCCAGCGACTGGATCAATCGGCTCAACTTCACCGCGGAAGCGAGGCGCGCCGCGGGCATCCAGCACCTGTTGGGTGGGCTTGCCTAGGTTGGCCAGCACCTGATCGCTGCTGCGCAAAGCGACCAGCGCATCGGCGACCGCAAAGGTGCTTGGTGTGCGCGCTGGCTCTTCGCCGCTGGCCACTGCACCGCCTGCGGCCTGCCAGGCCTGAAAGCCACCGTCCAGCACCGCCACGTTGGCGTGACCCAGCCATTTGAGCATCCACCACAGGCGGCCGCAGTAGTTGGCGCCCTGGCGGTCGTACACCACCACCTGGTCGGTATTTTTCAGGCCCACGCTACCCAGCCACTGGGCGAACTTTTCACGTGCGGGCAGCGGGTGGCGCCCGCCCGACTGTGCGCCGGTAACCTCCGGGTCGCCCTTGGCGCTCAAGTTGTTGTCCAAATGTGCGTAGAGCGCGCCTGCAATATGACTCTCGGCATATTGGGCCGGGCCTTGTGCAGGCTGCATCAGGTCGCAGCTGCAGTCAAAGACGACTGCGGGCGTAGCGCTGGCTTGCAGGGCTTGGAGTTGGGCGACGGAGATCAGGGTGGTGTAGGCCATGTCAGTGTTCTTCGGCTGGGGTGTGGGGCATCAAGCGAGTTCGCAGGATGGTAGCCAATATGCCGCTAGAGACTATCACTGCAATGCCGACCCAGCCCAGCACAGGGATTTGGTCGCCAAACAGCACCAAGCTGAAGATCACGCCAAACACAATGCCTGAATACTGCATGCTGGCCACCACCAGCGTGGCGCCCTTGCGGTAGGCGCGGGTCATGCACCACTGCCCCATGGACGCCAGAATGCCGATTGGCACCACCCAAGCGGCGTCTTGCCACGCGACTTCACTCCAGGGGGTGACGCCGGTAAAAATCATGCCGGCTGCACCCACCAACGCGCTGCCGACTGAAAAGTAAAACACGGTGCGCTCTTCGGGCTCGCCGGCTTTGCCCAACGCCGTGACTTGCATATAGGCCAAGGCAGCGCCCAGCCCCGACAGCAGGCCGATCAGCCCGGCAAACAGCTGGTTCTGGTCGATGGTGGGGCGCAGGGTCATGACCACACCCACAAAACCCATCAGCACGGTACCCAGGAGCGCGCCCTGGGGTTGCTCTTTGCCGTAGAGCAGCGCACCACCCACCACAAAGGCAGCCACCCACACACCGCTCATGTAGTTCAGGGTCATGGCAGTGGCCAGGGGCAAGTGCGCGATGGCGTAAAACCAGCTGCCCAGAGACACCACACCGATGGTGCTGCGCCACACATGCATCATGGGCACCGGGGTGCGCAGGCTGGAGCCGCTGGCCCGCACCACAATGCCCATGAACACAATGCTCACTAGGCCCCGGTAAAACACCAGCTCAAAGGTGCCGAAGCTGTTGGAGGCATATTTGATGCCCACCGCCATCAGCGCGAACCAGAACGAAGCCAGAACCATCCAGAGAGCTTGCATAGGTGTTTAGCAATAAAAAGAGCTGCTGGCGCTCATGGAATGTGCGCGAGCAGCTATGTTTTTGATAGTAAGTGTTCAGCCGCCGACCGCGCTGCCCAGCTTGCCCCGGTACCACTCGTGGAAGTGCTGCATGCCGTCTTCCATAGGGCTTTGGTAGGGGCCAACTTCGTTGTCGCCGCGGTCAAACAAGGCGCGGCGGCCTGCGTCCATGCGTTCGCCGATCTCGTCGTCTTCGATGCAAGTTTCCATGTAAGCGGCCTGCTGGGCTTCCACGAACTCGCGCTCAAAGGCGGCAATTTCTTCGGGGTAGTAGAACTCCACCATGTTCATGGTCTTGTTCACGCCCATCGGGAACAGGGTGGACACGGTCAACACATGCGGGTACCACTCCACCATGATGTGGGGGTAGTAGGTGAGCCAGATGGCGCCGTACTGCGGGGGCACGTTGTTGCGGTAGCCCAGCAGGGCCTTGTGCCAGCGCTCATAGGTGGGGCTGCCGGCCTTGCCGAGGCGGTTGGCCACGCCCACGGTCTGCACCGAGTAGTTGTCCTTGAACTCCCAGCGCAGGTCGTCGCAAGTCACAAACTGGCCCAAGCCGGGGTGGAAGGGGCCTACGTGGTAGTCCTCGAGGTACACCTCAATAAACGTCTTCCAGTTGTAGTTGCACTCGTGCATTTCCACCTTATCGAGCACGTAGCCCTCAAAGCTCAGGTCGGCACGCGGGCCCATGTTCGCGAGTTGGGCGGCCACATCCACACCGCCGTTGGCGCGGTGGTCTTCAAACAGCAGGCCGTTCCACTCTTGCAACTTGTAGTTGTTGAGGTTCAAGCATGGGTCGTGGGCGAAGTGGGGCGCACCGATCAGCGTACCGCTTTGGCTGCCGTTCTGGCCGGCGTGGGCGCCGCTGTAGGTCCAGCGATGCAGCGGGCACACAATGTTGCCGCTTTGCACTTGGTTGCCGCTGTGGGTGAGTGAGCCACGCCCCTTGAGCATCACAGCTTGGCGGTGGCGGCAGACATTAGAGATCAGTTCAATGCCACCGGCATTGCGCACGAGGGCCCGGCCTTCTTTTTCTTGGGGCAGGGCGTAGTAGTCCCCCACGTTGGGGACGCTCAAAGAGTGCCCCACATAACGGGGCCCTTGCTGAAAGATACTTTGCATTTCAAGCGCGTAGAGCGCCGGGTCAAAGTAGCTTGAAACTGGTAGTTGGCTGTTCGCCTGCTGCAGTTGAAGACTTAAATCAGACATGGGTGACCTGACCTAAAGACTCCCCACAGGGGGATGCACCATAGTGCGCGGTGAATGGGAGCCGGCCAGCCCAGATGCGGGTGGCCGGAAGCGGGAGGGGCGATTGTACCCATCCTCCGCGCTAGGCGGCTGTCTCTAGTTCCGTTGGCGGCAGTCTGATGCGCCTAAAATTGCACTTTGATTACAAGTACCTCTTTCATGCCCAAGGCCAGTACCCCCTCTCACGAAGCCCTGAAGCTGCCCCTCCCGGATACCTATGAAGCGTCCATGTTGGAGCTCGAAGCGTTGGTCGGCCGGCTCGAGTCCGGCGACCTGCCTTTGGACCAATTGCTCACCAGCTACCAGCGCGGTGCCGCGCTGCTACAGCACTGTCGTGACAAGCTGCAAGCCGTGGAGGAGCAAATCAAGGTCCTCGACGACGGGGTCTTGAAGCCCTGGAAGCCGCAATGAGCGCAGAGGCCAAACCCTTGAACCCTTTTGACCTGGACCTGTGGATGCGCGAGCGTCTGGACCGCGTGGAGCGCGCGCTGGACACCTGGATCACCGCAGAGGTGCCCCAAGGCGAAGACCATGGCGCGCCGGCCGCGCTGGTGGACGCCATGCGCTACGCGGTGCTCGATGGCGGCAAGCGCTTGCGCCCACTGCTTGTTCTGGCCGCCCACGAGGCCGTAGCGCCGCTGGGGCACCAGTGTGATGCGGGTGCCTTGCGGGCTGCCTGCGCGGTCGAGCTGATTCACGCGTATTCGTTAGTACACGACGACATGCCTTGCATGGACAACGATGTGTTGCGCCGCGGCAAGCCCACGGTGCATGTGCAGTTTGGTGAAGCCAGTGCCTTGTTGGCTGGTGACGCCTTGCAGGCCTTAGCCTTTGAGTTCCTGACCCCGCAAGACGGATCGGTGCCCTGTGTGGTGCAGGCCCGTTTGTGCGGTTTGCTGGCCCGCGCGGCTGGCAGTGCGGGCATGGCAGGCGGGCAGGCCATCGATCTGGCGAGTGTGGGTTTGCCCCTCACCGAGAGCCAGTTGCGTGAAATGCATCAGCTCAAAACCGGTGCCTTGCTGCAGGGCAGTGTGGTGATGGGTGCGCAGTGCGCGCAACCCCCGGCGAATGTGCTGGCCGCACTGGAGGCCTATGGTGCTGCCATCGGCTTGGCGTTCCAAGTGGTCGATGACATTCTGGATGTGACGGCCGACTCGGCCACCCTGGGTAAAACCGCTGGCAAAGACGCAGACAACGACAAGCCCACCTATGTCTCCCTGATGGGGCTGGAAGCCAGCCGCAATTACGCACGCTCCCTCCATGAGCAAGCGCTGCAGGCGCTGCAAACCAGTGGTTTGCACAACACCGCAGCGTTGCAAGCCTTGGCCGGCATGGTGGTGGACCGGGCTTATTGAATATGTAAAAAATGCCTCTGGCGCTCATGGAGTGTGCGCAAGTAGCTACTAAAAGAATAGCAAATGTCACCAAATAATCTCTCTGCAGCGCCCCTGTTGTCCACGATCAACGACCCCGCTGCCATGCGCCGTTTGCAGCGCCCGCAGCTGCAAGCCCTGGCCGACGAGCTGCGCCAGTTTCTGCTGCATAGCGTGGCCGGTACCGGTGGGCACCTGAGCTCCAACCTCGGTACTGTGGAGCTCACCGTCGCCCTGCACTATGTGTTCAACACGCCGAATGACCGGATCGTGTGGGATGTGGGCCACCAGACCTATCCGCACAAAATCTTGACCGGCCGGCGCGACCGGATGCAGAGCCTGCGCCAGTTCGGCGGGCTCTCGGGTTTCCCGCGCCGCGAGGAGAGTGAATACGACACCTTCGGTACCGCCCACTCCAGCACCTCGATTTCTGCGGCGCTGGGCATGGCGCTGGCCTCCCGCATCAAGGGCGAAGACCGCTACTCCGTCGCCGTGATCGGCGATGGCGCCATGACGGCTGGCATGGCGTTTGAGGCCATGAACAATGCAGGTGTGGAAGACTGCCGCCTGCTCGTGATCTTGAACGACAACGACATGAGCATCAGCCCGCCGGTGGGCGCGCTCAATCGCTATCTGGCCCAACTGATGAGCGGCCAGTTTTATGCAGCCGCCAAAAATGTGGGCAAGAGCGTGCTCAAGGGCGCGCCCCCCTTGTTTGAGCTGGCCAAGCGGCTGGAAGAACACGCCAAGGGCATGGTGGTCCCAGCGACTTTGTTTGAGAAGTTCGGGTTCAACTACATCGGCCCGATCGATGGCCACGACCTCGACTCTCTGATCCCGACGCTGGAAAACATCAAGCACCTCAAGGGACCCCAGTTCCTGCACGTGGTGACCAAGAAGGGCCAAGGCTACAAGTTGGCCGAGGCCGATCCGGTCGCCTACCACGGCCCCGGCAAGTTTGATCCTGCGGTGGGGCTGGTCAAACCCGCCACACCGGGCAAAACCACGTTTACCCAGGTTTTCGGCCAGTGGCTGTGCGATACCGCAGCGGCCGACGAGCGTTTGGTAGGCATTACCCCCGCCATGCGCGAAGGCTCCGGCATGGTTGAGTTTGAAAAGCGCTTTCCTGCGCGCTATTTCGATGTCGGCATTGCGGAGCAGCACGCGGTGACCTTTGCCGGCGGGCTGGCGACTGAAGGGCTCAAGCCGGTGGTGGCGATTTACTCCACCTTTTTGCAGCGCGCTTATGACCAGCTGATCCACGACGTGGCCCTTCAAAACCTGCCGGTGGTGTTTGCACTGGACCGCGCAGGCTTGGTGGGTGCCGATGGGGCAACCCACGCGGGGGCGTATGACATTCCGTTTTTGCGCTGCGTTCCCAACATGAGCATTGCCTGCCCGGCCGACGAAAACGAGTGCCGCCAGCTCCTTAGCACCGCGTTTGCCCAAAATCACCCGGTAGCCGTGCGCTACCCGCGCGGCAGTGGTGCCGGTGTGCCGGTGTCGCCGTCTTTGGAAGGCTTGCCTTTCGGCAAAGGTGAAATCCGCAAGCAGGGCAGCGAGATCGCGATTCTGGCCTTCGGCACCTTGCTCCACCCGGCTCTGGCTGCCGCAGAGGCGCTGGGCTTGACGGTGGTCAACATGCGCTGGGCCAAGCCCTTGGATGTCGATTTGTTGCTGCAAATCGCAGCCACCCACAGTGCGCTGGTCACGGTGGAAGAGGGCGCCACCATGGGGGGCGCAGGCTCTGCCGTGATGGAAGCCCTGCACGCCGCCGGTGTGACCTTGCCAGTGCTGCAACTAGGCCTGGCCGACGAGTTCATTGAGCACGGCGACCCGGCGCATTTGTTGCGTTTGCAGGGCTTGGATGCGGCAGGTATTCAGGCGTCCATCCGCCAGCGTTTCGGTCCTTTGCTGACCCATTTGGTGGGTATCGTGTAAGTTGGCCGTCATCTCCACGCACGAGGGTCGTCGCCAGGCTTGCAAGAAGCTGAAGACCCCGTGTGCCGAGGGCACTTGCCGAGGGAAAACCCCCACGATTGACGGCACCCGCCTTCCTACAATCGCGCTTGACTATCAGAGTCCTTGAGGGGCGACACTATTGCCCCCCAAGCTGGTTACAACACAATTACCGGAGTAAAGCGAATGGATCGTCGTTCAATTATCAAAAACGCAGGCATCGCCGGCGTCTTGGCTGCAGGCGCAGCCCCCGCAGTGCATGCGCAGGCCGCCATCCGTTGGCGCCTGGCTTCCAGCTTCCCTAAGGCGCTGGACACTATTTTTGGCGCAGCAGATGTGTTCGCCAAAAAAGTGGGCGAAATGTCGGGCGGCAAGTTCACCATCACTACCCACGCAGGCGGCGAGTTGATGCCCGCATTCGGCGTGGTAGACGGTGTGCAGAACGGCACCGTGGAAATGGCCCACACCGCTCCTTATTACTTCTTCGGCAAGGACGAAACCTTTGCCTTGGGTTGCGCGATTCCTTTCGGCCTGAACAGCCGTCAAATGACCGCCTGGATGTACGAAGGCAACGGCGGCAAGCTGATGCGCGAGTTCTACGCCAAGTACAACATCGTCAACTTCCCTGGCGGCAACACCGGCGCGCAAATGGGCGGCTGGTACCGTAAAGAAATCAAGTCTGCAGCAGACATCAAAGGCTTGAAGTTCCGCGTGGGCGGCTTCGCCGGTAAAGTGATTGAACGCATGGGCGGTGTGCCACAAAACATCCCCGGTGGCGAAATCTACACCGCGCTGGAAAAAGGCACGATTGACGCGGCAGAGTGGGTCGGTCCTTACGATGACCAGAAGCTGGGCTTCGGCAAAGTGGCTCCGTTCTACTACTACCCCGGCTGGTGGGAAGGCGGTCCCCAGTTGGACTTCTTCATTAACGACAAAGCCTTTGCTGCCCTGTCGCCTGAAAACAAGGCCATCGTCGAAACAGCTGCAGCCTACGCGCACGTGGAAATGCAAGCCAAGTACGACGCCCGCAACCCCAAGGCTCTGAAAGAGCTGGTGGGTGCCAAAGTCAAGGTCATGCCTTTCCCGAAAGACGTGCTGGACTTGGCGTTCAAAGAGTCCATGGCTCTGTACGCAGAAATCAGCGCCAAGAACCCCAACTGGAAAAAGGTCTACGACGACTACGCAGCCTTCCGCAAGGACCAGAACCTGTGGTTCCGCTTCACTGAAGCGCGTTTCGACAGCTTCATGCAGGCACAAAAGCTGTAATCCAGCTCGCGTTTGACCCGCTCCAAAAGCCCCGCTCTGCGGGGCTTTTTTTTGTCTGGTGGGGGCGACTGCTGCTACCAAAGTCACTGGGGTCCACCATGCCGTATGCGGGGCACGGGTTGGAGTGTTTGGCGCAGAGTTGCCTGAATGATTGCCCGCGTGTGGCGATCAGGTTATCTACGTAGTGCTGGTGTGTGTAAGCCTCAGCGCTGACCATTGCCCGGCCAGAGCCAGAGCCAGAGCCAGAGCCAGAGCCAGAGCCAGAGCCAGAGCCAGAGCCAGAGCCAGAGCCAGAGCGCAGCAGCTTGAAGCGGCGGGGTCTGGTAGCAGGGAGCAGGGAGCAGGGAGCAGGGAGCAGGGAGCAGGGAGCAGGGAGCAGGGAGCAGGGAGCAGGGAGCAGGGAGCAGGGAGCAGGGAGCAGGGAGCAGGGAGCAGGGAGCAGGGAGCAGGGAGCAGTTCCGGGACCCCAGTGATAGCAGAGCCTGATGGGCGCCCATGAAAAAGGCCGGAGCAGCGTGCGCTGCTCCGGCCTTGGGGGTTTGTGCTTCAGGGTGCGTTACGGCTTCTTCGCAGCGTCCTTGGCAGCATCCTCGAGTGCTTTCATCGGATCTTCTTCCGCAGCAGCATCAGCAGCAGGTGCTGCTGGTGCATCCTTGGCACCGGTGTCCATGCCGGCCAATGGGTCTGATGCTTCTTCCGCTTTCGGTGCATCAAGCTGTTCCATGATCTGGTCAGCGCTCAGTGACTCGACTTTCTCGATACCACCGGTCACCAAGGTCGGGAATGCAATCACCGCCACCACCATGATCAACTGCAAGATGATGAAGGCGATCGAGCCTTTGTAGATCTCGATGGTCTTGACCGACGGAATCAGTTTGCCGGTCACACGGTCTTTGTAGTCGAACTTGGCGGCCACGCTGCGCAAGTAGAACAACGCAAAACCGAACGGTGGCGTGAGGAACGAGGTCTGCAGGTTCATCGCGATGATCACACCAAACCAGATCATGGCCTGGTCAGGTGTCATGCCGGGCACCAAGCCGGGCAAGATCTTCTCGGCCACCGGTGCCAGCAACGGGATCACGATGAAGGCGATTTCAAAGAAGTCGATGAAACAGCCCAAGATGAACACCAGAATGTTCACCACCACCAGGAAGCCCCAGGCGCCGCCTGGAATCTTGTCAAACAAGTGCTCGACCCAGATGTGACCGTCGGCCGCGTTGAAGGTGAAGCTGAATACGGTGGAGCCGATCAAAATGAACAACACGAACGATGCGAGCTTGGCGGTGTTTTCCAGCGCTTGCTTCAACAGCGGTGTGTCGAGGCGCTTCTTGCCGAAGGCCAGAATCAATGCGCCCAAAGCACCCATCGCGCCACCTTCTGTGGGAGTGGCAACGCCCAAGAAGATCGTGCCCAGCACCAAGAAGATCAAGATCAGCGGAGGCATCAGCACAAAGGTGACCTGCTCTGCCAGTTTGGACAACAGGCCTAATTTGGTAACACGGTTGATGATGGCCAATGCCAAGCCGGTCAAAGACGCCAAAGTCAGCGACAGGATGACGATTTCATCGCCGGCAGAAGGGGTTGCACGCTCGAGCCACTTGGTCAGCAGGCCGTCATGCACTTGCGCCCATGCGTAACCCACACCAGCACAGACCAGCACCAGGGCCAGCAAAGACTTGTGGCCGGAGGCGCCGTTGTCTTCCTTGTACAGCAGGGCTTCAGGAGGCAATGCGGGCACCATGTCCGGCTTGAAGATGGCCACCGCAACAATGAAGGAAATGTACAAGCCCACCAGCAGCAAACCAGGAATCAAAGCGCCGGAGTACATGTCGCCCACCGAGCGGCCCAACTGGTCGGCCAGTACGATCAACACCAGTGACGGTGGAATCGCTTGGGCCAAAGTGCCCGAGGCGGTGATCGTGCCAGTTGCAATTGTGCGGCTGTAGCCGTAGCGCAGCATCACGGGCAAGGAAATCAAGCCCATGGAAATCACAGCAGCAGCCACCACACCGGTGGTAGCCGCCAACAAGGCGCCCACCAGAATCACGGCAATCGCCACGCCACCGCGCACGGGGCCGAACACCTGGCCTACGGTTTCCAGCAGGTCTTCTGCCATGCCGGAGCGTTCCAGAATAATCCCCATGAAGGTGAAAAACGGAATCGCCAGCAAGGTGTCGTTTTGCATGATGCCGAAGATACGCAGCGGCAAGGCCTGGAACAAGGCGGCCGGGAAAATGCCGGCCTCGATACCCACAAAGCCCAGTGCCAAGCCCGTAGCGGCCAGGCCGAAGGCCACAGGAAAGCCGGTCAACAGAACGATGAACAGCGTGATAAACATCAGGGGCACAAACTGTTGTGCCAAGAGCGTGGTTTGCATTTATTTGTCTCCAGCCAACAGCTTGGCGGTTTGGGCTTCGAGCTCTTCGAGCTTCTTCTGGTCGTCAGATTTGGAGTCTTCGCTGCTCAAGACATCGGGGCCGTTGCCGGTGAGGAATGCGAGACGCTTGATCAGTTCCGACACACCCTGCAGCATCAGCAGCGCAAAGCCCAGCGGAATCAACACATAGGCGGGCCAGCGGATCAGGCCACCGGCGTTTTGCGACATTTCACCGCTCGCCAAGGCTTGCATGAAAAACGGCCAGCCGAGCGAGATGCTGATGGCGCAGAAGGGGAACAGAACCAAAATGATTCCGCCCACATCGACCCAGTTGCGGGTGCGGTCACTCAGTTTGGTGGAGATGAAGTCGATGCGGACATGCGAGTTCTTCAACAAGCCATAGCCTGCGCCCAACATGAAAACAGCCGCAAACAGGTACCACTGGATTTCCAGCAAACCGTTGGAGCTGACGTTGAAGAACTTGCGGACCAGTGCGTTGCCAGCGCTGATCAAGGTAGTGGCCAAAATCAGCCACATGGTGAGTTTGCCGACCCAGGTGCTGACCATATCGATCAGCCTGGACAGTGAGAGCAGGGCTGCCATGGTGTCTCCGTTTGTAGTTATCCCAATGCCGTGCGCGGGCAAGCACAGGCGCGTATCAAGAACCTACGGAGTCTAAGCCTTACCCCCCCTTTTGCGGCTGAACAAACCCTGACAGACAGGCTAGGGGTAAACGATGGGGTAGCGGTGCCGACGAGGCACTGGATGGGGCTGGCGGTGCGCGTGTGCCAGCGCCGTCTTTTTCAATCAAAAGCAGCTGTAGCGCCCGAAAATCATGCGCGGGTAGCTATAAAAAATGTAGCGGTGCGCAGGCCGGCCAGTGTCAGGGCTAAAGAGCCCAGCAGGTGAATTGCCGCCGTGCCCAAGGCGAGCAGGTAGCGCTGTTGGCCGAGCATGGCCACCACCTCTGCAGAGAAGCTGGAGAAGGTGGTGAGTGCCCCCAAAAAACCGGTGACGAGCGCCAGGCGCCACGCCGGGTCCAGCTGTGGCATGGCTTGAAAGACGGCCACACAAATGCCGATCAAATACCCGCCGATCAGGTTGGCAGCCAGGGTGCCCCAAGGCAGCACCGTGCCCGCCGTGGCAACCGGGTTCAGCCAGAGGCCGAGTTGCCAGCGCGCCAGCGCACCGGTGCATGCACCCAGACAGATAGCGACTACCGACAACATCATTTCTCTGGCGCAGTAAAAGCGGCGCCGTTGACCGTCAGCCCTTGGCTGGACAGTTTGGTCGCAGTTGGCGGCTTGATGCCTTTGACCCGGGCCATGAAGTCGCCCCAGTCATGAAAGGCGCCGCTCTCACGGGCTTTCAGAATGCGGGCGGTGCTGCTGGGGCCGAGGCCGCGCAGGCCATCGAGTTGTGCCTCGGTGGCCTGGTTCAGTTCCAGTGCGTGGGCTGCGCTCGTTCCCATCAGCAACACCGTTAGCAAGCTGAGCGCTCCGCGCTGAAGGCGGGTGCGTGTGGGCAAGTGGCTCATCAGCAGTTCCAGTGCGGTTGTCAGGCTTTGCGGCTGGCGAGCCAGTCCACATACCGGCTCACGCCGGTTTGCACATCGGCGAAGGTGTGGTCGCAGCCGGTCGCGCGCAGAGCGGTCAGGTCGGCCTGGGTGTAGCACTGGTATTTGCCGCGCAGCGCATCAGGGAAGGGCACGTATTCCACCAGCCCTTGCTGGGCGATGTCATCCAATGGCAATGCGGATTCGCCGCGCAGGCGTCGCATGGCATTGACCACCGAGCTGGCTACGTCGTTGAACGGTTGTGCGCGGCCGGAGCCGAGGTTGAAGATACCGCTTTGGGCCGGATGGTCGAAGAACCAGAGGTTGACCGCCACCACATCGTCAATGAACACAAAGTCGCGCATCTGGCCGCCTTGCGGGTAGCCACCGTATTCGCCGAAGAGCTTGACCTTGCCTTCTGCGTTGAACTGGTTGAATTGGTGGAATGCCACACTGGCCATGCGGCCCTTGTGCTGCTCGCGGGGGCCGTAGACGTTGAAATAACGGAAGCCCACCACCTGGTGGGTGCGGCCAGCCTTGGTGCGCTCAAAATTCGCACCACACTCGCGGCGCATGCGTTGGTCGAACAGCAGCTTGGAATAGCCATACACATTGAGCGGCGCCTCAAAGGCGGGGTCTTCGCGGAAGGTGTCGGAGCCGCCATAAGTGGCGGCACTCGATGCATACAACAGCCGGGCGCCACGCTTCTGGCAGGCTTGGAACAGGTGCCAAGACAGCGTGTAGTTGTTGGCCATCATGTACTTGCCGTCTTGTTCCATAGTGTCGCTGCAGGCTCCTTCATGGAACACCGCTTCGACCTGGCCGTAGTGGCCGGCGGCGAACTCGTCGTAAAAGGTATCCATGTCGACATAGTCGGCAATCTTGAGGTCGACCAGATTGCGGAATTTGTCGCCTTGCTTGAGGTCGTCGACCGCAATGATGTCCGTCATGCCGCGGGCATTGAGCCCGGCAATGATGTTGCTGCCAATGAAACCGGCCGCGCCGGTGACCACGATGCGTGTCATACAAAAAGCTCCTCATAAGACACCGTTGCGGTGCCGAATTTACCCACCACAATGCCGCCCGCCCGATTGGCAAGGGGCACGGCGTCGCGCAAGCGCATGCCTGCGCCCACCAGGGTGGCCATGGTGGCGATCACGGTATCGCCTGCGCCGGTGACATCAAATACTTCCCGCGCTTGGGCGCTGACATGCAGATGGCCGTCGGCATCAAACAGGGTCATGCCCTCTTCGCTGCGGGTGAGCAACACGGCATCGAGTTGCAGTTGCTGGCGCAAGGCGTGTACTTTGGTGTGCAGCTCGTCTTCGGTGGCCCACGCGCCGATCACTTGTTGCAACTCCGCGCGGTTGGGCGTGATCACCGTCGCCTGCTGGTAGCGCGAATAGTCGCTGCCCTTGGGGTCGATAAAAATCGGCTTGCCTGCCGCACGGGCTCCGGCAATCATGTCGCTCACGTGGGCGAGGCCGCCCTTGCCGTAGTCGGAGAACAAAATTGCATCGTGCTCTGCCAACAGCCGGGTGAAGGTGGCGGTCTGGGTCGCCAGTACTTCGTTTTTCGGGGTGTTTTCAAAATCGAGCCGGATCAGTTGTTGCTGGCGCCCGATGACCCGCAACTTGACCGTGGTCTTGAGGTCGGAGTCCCGCCCGAAGTGGGTGCGGATACCGGTTTTGGCGACCAGGGCCTCCAACTTGTGGCTGGCTTCGTCATTGCCCACAACGGTCAACAGCGAGGCCTGTGCGCCTAGGGTGGCGGCATTAAAGGCCACGTTGGCGGCACCGCCACAGCGCTCTTCTTCATGGGTGATGCGCACCACGGGTACCGGAGCCTCGGGGGAGATGCGATCCACGGCGCCGTACCAATAGCGGTCCAGCATCACATCGCCAACGACCAGCACGCGGGAGGCGGAGAGTTTGTTTTTTGTCATGCTCATAGGGTTAAAGCTCTTCGACTCGCCGTGCCGGGTAGCTGTCCCAAGCTTGGCAGCCCGGGCATTGCCAGAAGTGCACCTTGGCTTCGAAGCCGCAGGCGGCACAGCGGTAGCGGGTCAGGGGTTTGACGGCGTGGTCCAGCGCCCGTTGCACCTGGGGGTGAAAGGCTTCGCGCTCCAGTTTTTCACCGGCAATCCATTTGGTGGCTGCGACCAGTGAAGGCTCTTTTTCGAGGTGGCGGGCATACCAGTCGCGTGCGGTAGGGGTGAGTTCGCTGCTGCTCGCTTCCAGGGTCACGATGGCGTCCAGCACATCGAGCGATGGCACGTCAAGGTAAGTGCTTTTGAGCAGGGCCAGCGTGGCTTCGCCTTCGCCGGCTGCCAAGGCGCTTTGCGCCAGCAGTGGCGCAATCAAAGGGATGGCCGAGGGAGCTGCGTACAAAGCCTCTGTGAGCGTTTTGCAAGCCTTGGCAGCCTGTCCTGAGCGCGTCCACAGCGCTGCCAAATCCATCCGCGGGCGGGGAACCTGAGGGGCACTCGCAATGGCCTGCTCGAGCAGTGCGCGGGCGGATGACTCGTCGCCTTGGGCGAGCAGGGTGGCCGCCTGTTCGCAGAGGTAGTGCGCCAAGCGACCGGTGAAGCTGCCTTGGCCGGACGCTTCGAGCTTGCGTGCAATGCCGGCGGCGTGTTCCCAGTCGCGCGAGCGTTCGTAATTGGCCAAGAGCGCCAAGCGGGCTTGAGCCTCAAAACGGGTGCCTTCGAGTTTGAGCAGGGCCTCTTCCGCGCGATCCAGCAGGCCGGCTTTCAGGTAGTCGAGCGCCAGGGCGTGTTGGGCGCGGTGCTGGTCGTCCTGGCTCAAGTCGCCACGGGACAGCAGGTGCTGGTGCACACGCACAGCACGCTCATACTCGCCCCGGCGGCGAAACAAGTTGCCCAAGGCAAAGTGCAGTTCCGAGGTGTCAGGGTCGCTTTGGACCGCCTCAATGAAGGCGTCAATCGCCTGGTCTTGCTGTTCGTTGAGCAGGAAGTTCAAGCCTTTGAAATAGGCTTTGGGGGCTTGCCGGTTTTCGATGCGCAATTGGCGCAAATCCAAACGGGAAGCGAGCCAGCCCAGCACGAAGGCAATAAGCAGGCCGATCAGCAGTAGCGAAATATCAAAGTCCATGCGGGGGCACTAAAGGCAGTGCATTGGATTCGGCGGCAAGCGTGGCGCGTGCGGAGTCTGCATCAGAGCGGGCCCGGCGGGCCGCTTTGCGGTGCCGCCACCAGCGGGGCACCATACCCAAGACACCGATCAACAAACCGGCTGCAAAGGCACACAGCACGACGAGCACCATGGGCGCTGTCCATCGCGTACCGAAGAAAAAATACACGGTCACATCGCCTTGGTTATTCAGGGCGAAAGCGAACAGGGTAAAAAAAATGGCCGCTTTAAGTAGCCACTTAAAGAGCCATGCGATCTGTTTCATTGATCTCCTCGTTGTCGAGGGATTCTACTCAGGGTTTTGCCTTGGATTCCAGCTCTGCGGTACGGGTATCCACCGCTTCGCGAAGCGCTTTGCCCGGCTTGAAGTGAGGGACTCGTTTTTCAGGAATGGCAACGCTCTCGCCACTGCGCGGATTGCGGCCCATGCGGGGCGGGCGGCGATTGATGGAGAAGCTGCCAAATCCGCGGATTTCGATGCGGTGACCTCGAACCAATGCGTCGTTCATCGCATCCAGAATAGCCTTGACGGCGAATTCAGCGTCGCGGTGCGTCAATTGCCGGAAGCGGTCGGCCAGTTCTTCAACAAGGTCGGAGCGGGTCATAGCGGTTTACACAGAATATACGAAGAAAAAACGACCGGTGCAGTGAAGCAACCGGTCGTTCAATCAGGTCAGCAACAACAGATTAGTTGTTGTTGTCCAGCTTGGCGCGCAACAAAGCGCCCAGGCTGGTGGTACCAGCGGAGCCGGTGTTCTGGTTCAGGGATTGCATGGCTTCGTTCTGGTCAGCCATGTCCTTGGCCTTGATGGACAACTGGATGTTGCGGGTCTTGCGATCCACGTTCACCACCACAGCAGTCACTTCGTCGCCTTCTTTCAGCACGTTGCGAGCGTCTTCAACGCGGTCGCGGCTGATTTCGGAAGCGCGCAGGTAGCCCAGGATGTCGTCGCCCAGATCGATTTCAGCGCCCTTGGCGTCCACGGTCTTGACCTTACCGGTAACGGTCTGGCCCTTGTCGTTCACGGACACGAAAGTGGTGAAAGGATCGGAATCCAACTGCTTGATACCCAAGGAGATGCGCTCGCGGTCCACGTCCACGGCCAACACGATGGCTTCAACTTCCTGGCCCTTCTTGAATTCGCGCACGGCGGTTTCGCCGGATTCGTTCCAAGACAGGTCAGACAGGTGCACCAGGCCGTCGATACCGGCAGCCAGACCCACGAACACGCCGAAGTCGGTGATCGACTTGATCGGGCCCTTCACGCGGTCGCCGCGCTTGGTGTTCTGAGCAAATTCTTGCCATGGGTTGGCCTTGCACTGCTTCATGCCCAAGGAGATACGACGCTTGTCTTCGTCGATTTCCAGAACCATGACTTCGACTTCGTCACCCAAGGCAACGATCTTCGAAGGAGCAACGTTCTTGTTGGTCCAGTCCATTTCGGAGACGTGCACCAAGCCTTCGATTCCGGGTTCGAGTTCCACAAACGCGCCGTAGTCGGCGATGTTGGTGATCTTGCCGAACATGCGGGTACCTTGTGGGTAGCGGCGGTTCACGCCCATCCATGGGTCGTCGCCCATTTGCTTCAGACCCAGAGACACGCGGTTCTTTTCGGTGTCGAACTTCAGGATCTTGGCAGTGATTTCCTGACCGGCTGTCACCACTTCGGATGGGTGACGGACGCGGCGCCATGCCATGTCAGTGATGTGCAACAGGCCGTCGATACCGCCCAGGTCCACGAACGCACCGTATTCGGTGATGTTCTTGACCACGCCTTGCACCACAGAACCTTCTTTGAGGGTGTGCATCAGCTTGGCGCGCTCTTCGCCCATGGAGGCTTCCACCACAGCGCGGCGGCTCAGCACCACGTTGTTGCGCTTGCGGTCCAGCTTGATAACCTTGAATTCCAAGGTCTTGTTTTCGTACGGAGACAGGTCCTTGGTGGGACGTGTGTCGACCAAGGAACCGGGCAAGAATGCGCGGATGCCGTTGACCAGAACGGTCAGGCCGCCTTTGACCTTGCCGGAAGTGGTACCGGTCACGAATTCGCCGGATTCCAGGGCCTTTTCCAGGCTCATCCAGGAAGCCAAACGCTTGGCCTTGTCACGGGACAGGATGGTGTCGCCGTAGCCGTTTTCGACGGAGTCGATAGCCACCGACACGAAGTCGCCCACTTGGACTTCGATTTCGCCCTTGTCGCTCTTGAATTCTTCGATTGGCACGTAGGCTTCAGACTTGAGGCCGGCGTTGACAACGACGAAGCTGTGCTCGATGCGGACGACTTCAGCGGTGATCACTTCACCGGTGCGCATTTCCGAGCGTTGTAGCGATTCTTCAAATAGGGCTGCGAAAGATTCAGACATGTGTTTTGCGGTTTGCACCGCGGGGTTAAGTTGTTGAACCCCGTCGCTCTTGGTGTGAACCGGTGCGCTGGCGCGCGATGAAAGCGATGGGGGCCAGTTTGCTTTTCAGGCCGGGGCTAGAAAGGCTGTTTGCTCTGCCACCAGTCCAGCACGGTTTGAACAGACGTATCGACTGTCAATTCCGAGTTATCAAGCAACAAGGCATCTTGTGCCGGCTTCAAAGGGGCGACGGTGCGGGAGGAGTCCCGTGCGTCGCGAGCCTCTAGGTCAGCGCGAAGACTGTCGAGTGTAGCTGGAATCCCCTTTGAAATCAACTGTTTAAGCCTGCGCTCCGCACGGCATGCGGCGCTGGCGGTGAGGTAGACCTTCAAAGCGGCTTCCGGGAAAATTACGGTACCCATGTCACGGCCATCCGCCACCAAGCCGGGCAGCTGCCGGAAATTGCGCTGCAAATCGATGAGTGCCGACCGTACCGCTGGGAACGCCGAGACCTTGGAAGCGTTCATGCCGGCTTCTTCGGTCCGGATCAGCTCGCTGACGTCTTCGTTGCCGAGCCAGATATGGCTGCCTTCGAAATGAATCGGCAATGTGTTGAGCAGGGTCACAATCGCGGCTTCGTTGGCGATGTCCAGGGTAATACCCGCGCGGGTGGCGGCCAACCCAGTGATTCGGTAGAGCGAGCCGGAGTCCAAAAAGTGGTAACCCAGCTTCTCAGCCAGTACCGCAGCCAAAGTGCCTTTGCCGGATGCGGTAGGGCCGTCGACACAAATTACCGGAATGGAGGATGTGGCGGATGACGCTACCGAGAACAGGGTTTCAAAATAATCAGGGAAGGTCTTGGCGACGCATTTCGGGTCTTCAATGCGCAGTTGCACGCCGGCAGGATTAAATGCTGCCAGTGAAAAACACATGGCCACGCGGTGGTCGTCATAGGTGTGGATGCTGGCGGGTTTCCAGTCTTGCAAGCTTGCAGGTGGGGTGACCTGAATAAAGTCAGCACCTTCGACCACGCTGGCGCCGAGTTTGCGCAGCTCTGTGGCCATGGCGGCGATGCGGTCGGTCTCTTTAACGCGCCAGCTGGCAATGTTGCGCAGGGTGGTGGTGCCGTCGGCATAGAGCGCCATCACGGCCAGGGTCATGGCGGCATCGGGGATGTGGTTGCAGTCGAGGTCGATGGCTTTCAGGGGCCAAGCGCCGCGTTGGATATGCAGCCAATTCGGGCCGCTGTCGATTTTTGCGCCCATGGCTTGGGCGGCTTCCATGAAGCGGATATCGCCCTGAATGGAGTCCGCTCCGACGCCTTGCACCTTGATGCCATTTTGGCTATTGGCCGCCGTGGATATTGCGCCTAGTGCTATGAAATAGCTAGCGCTAGAGGCGTCTGCTTCGACATGGATGTCTCCGGGCGAGCCCAGCTTGGCGCCTGCAGGAATGGTGAAACGCTGCCACTCGTCACGTTGGACCTGCACGCCAAAGCGCGCCAGCAGGTTCAAGGTGATCTCAATGTAGGGGCGGGAAATCAGCTCGCCCACCACTTCAATCACGATGTCTTTGGTGGCGACCAAGGGGAGTGCCATCAAGAGGGCGGTCAAAAACTGGCTGGACACATCGCCGCGCACCTTGATGGGTGCATCAAGCTTCAGTGCAGGCTTGCCTAGCTTGAGCGGTGGATAACCTTCGTTGCCCATATAGTCGATGGCGCAGCCCAGTTGGCGCAGTGCGTCCACCAGATCGCCGATGGGCCGCTCGTGCATGCGCGGCACGCCGCTGAGTTCAAAGTCGCCGCCGACCACCGCCAGAGCAGCGGTCAATGGCCGCATGGCGGTACCTGCATTGCCTAAAAACAGTTTGGCGGAGCCATTGGGGAGCTTGCCTGCCAGTCCGGTGATGCGCACGGTGGTGCCCGACTCTTCCACCAGGCACCCGAGGGTGCGCAGGGCGATCAGCATGACGCGGGTGTCGTCCGAGTCCAGCAGGTCGTGAATTGTGGTGGTGCCCTCGCTCATGGCGGCGAGCAGCAGCACGCGATTGGAGATACTTTTCGAGCCGGGGAGGGTGACCGCGCCGGCGGCATGGACCAAGGGGGGCAGGTCGAGGAAAACGGTAGAGAACATTATTTGTTGAGCTTGGTGGCCATGGTCCAGTTGGCGCGTGTGTGGCTGGCTTGTTCAATCAGCCCCTCAAGTGCGTCCGCATTGCCGCTGGAGATCATCAGCTCCATGGCCTGGAGTGTGCGTTGGAAGATTTTGCTTTGTTCGAGCAACTCTTCGCGGTTGGAGATCATGATGTCGCGCCAAATTTTGGGATCGCTGGCCGCAATGCGGGTGAAGTCGCGAAAACCGGGCCCGGCCAAGGATAAATAGTCTTTGCCCTGCGGCTGTCCTTGGATGCCGTTCATCAAGGCAAATGCAATCAGGTGGGGCAGGTGGCTCACGGCGGCAAACGCAGCGTCATGCTGTTCGGGAGACATCTTCAAAACCCTGCACCCCAGTGCAGACCAGACATCGACCGCCTTTTGCAGTTGGGTGGTCAGGGTGCGTTCTATGGGGGTCAGAATGATTTGCTTGCCGGCGTACAGGTCGGGGTCGGCATGTTCCACACCGGAGAGCTCTTTGCCGGCAATCGGGTGGGCCGGCACGAACGAGCCGATGTGCTCGCGCAAGCCGCGGCGGCCGGCATCGATTACATCGCGCTTGGTGGAACCCACATCCATGATCAGCATGTTGGGGGTGACCAAGTGCTTGATGGCCTTGAAGGTCGACTCAGTCGCCGACACGGGGACCGCAATCAGCACAATGTCGGCACCGGACACGGCCAGCAGAGCCGAGGGCGCTTCGATGTCGATCACGCCCAACTGGCGCGCACGTTCGGTGGTGGAGGGGGATTTGCTGTAGCCCACCACCCGTTTGACGAGTCCGGCCCGCTTCAACGCCAGGGCGAACGAGCCGCCCATCAAACCGCAACCAATCAGACCGAGTTGTTCAAACATAAATGGTGTCCTGCAGTCAGCTCAGTCTGCCAAGGGGTAGGTGCCCAGCACCTTGTAAAAAGCGCAAAGTCCGGCAAGGTCTTTCAGCGCAGCAGTCACATGCGGCTGCGATGGGTGGCCCTGCAAATCGATGTAGAAGTAATACTCCCACTGGCCGCTGCGGGCCGGACGGGACTCGAACCGGGTCATGGAAACACCATGCTGCTTGAGCGGCACCAACATGTCGTGCACTGCGCCCGGCTTGTTGGGCACCGAAACTACCAAGCTGGTGCAGTCTTTGCCGGAGGCCTGCGGCGCGGGCAACACGCTGGGCAGGCAGACCACCACAAAGCGGGTCCGGTTGAAGGCTTCGTCTTGAATGGCGTGTGCTGCAGTGTGCAGGCCGAATTCGGAGCCTGCACGCTCACTCGCGATGCCTGCCCAAGCGGGGTTGGTGGCAGCCAGGCGAGCACCCTCGGCATTGCTAGACACCGCGCGGCGTTCCGCATGGGGTAAGTGGGTGCTGAGCCATTGTTGGCATTGGGCCAAGGCTTGCGGGTGCGCGAGCACCACTTCAATGCCCTCCAGCGAGGCAGTGGTGCGCAGCAGGTGGTGGCGCACCAGCAGGCTGATTTCGCCCACGATATGCAGCGGCGAGTTCAGCAGCAGATCCAGCGAGCGGGTCACGACGCCTTCCGTGCTGTTTTCCACGGGCACCACGCCAAACTCGGCAGAACCTGCGGTGGCGGCGTGGAATACCTCGTCAAAGTTGGCACAGGGTACGTGGGTGATGCTGGAGCCGAAAAAGCGCAGGGCGGCTTCTTCACTGAACGTGCCTTTGGGGCCCAAGTAGGCCACACGCTGCGGTGCTTCCAGCGCCCGGCAGGCCGACATGATTTCGCGCCAGATCACCGCGACGCTGCTGTTCTTGAGCGCGCCGTCGTTGGCGGATTGCAGGGTCTGAATGACCTGGGCTTCGCGCTCGGGGCGGAACACCGCAGAGCCTTCCACCTTTTTGACTTCACCCACCTCGTTGGCCAAGGCCGCACGGCGGTTCAGCAGGGTGAGGAGCTCGATGTCCAGGGCGTCGATCAAGACGCGGAGTTCGGGGAGTGTTCGTGCCATGGTGCGCCTCAGCCGTGGGTGCGTTCAAACTCTTGCATGTACTGGACGAGTGCCTGCACGCCCTCGAGCGGAATCGCGTTATAAATGCTGGCACGCATGCCACCAACCGACTTGTGCCCCTTGAGTTGCAAAAGGCCGGCCTCTTTGGCGCCTGCGAGGAAGGCGTCGTTCAGGCTCTCGTTGCGCAAGAAGAAAGGTACGTTCATGCGGGATCGCGCATTGCGTGCCACGCCGTTCATGTAGAAGCCGGTCGCGTCAATCGCACCGTACAGCAACTTGGCTTTGGCGATGTTGCGGGCCTCCATGGCGGCCACGCCCCCTTGGCGCTTGAGCCACTTGAACACCAACCCGGCGATGTAGATCGAATAGGTAGGCGGGGTGTTGTACATCGAGCCGTTGTCGGCCACGGTTTTGTAGTCAAACGCACTGGGGCAGATCGACAAGGCATGGCCTAGCAGGTCTTCGCGCACTACCACGAGGGTGAGTCCGGCGGGGCCAAGGTTCTTTTGGGCCCCCCCAAACGCTAGGCCCACGCGGCTCCAGTCCACCGGACGCGACGCGACATGGGAGGAGAAGTCCATCACCAGTTCGGCTTTGGAGCCCAGTGCCTTCAGATCAGGCAGGCTCTGGAATTCGATGCCGTGGATGGTTTCGTTGCTGCAGATGTGCACATAGCTGGCGTCATCACGCAACTCCCAGCTTGCGGCAGGAGGGATGGCGGTAAAACCATCTGCCTTGCTGCTGGCCGCAATGTGGTTGCTGCAGTACTTGCCAGCTTCCTTGAACGATTTTTCACTCCAACTGCCCGTCAACACAAAGTCGGCAGCGCCTTGGCCATTGCCGGCGCGCAGTCCGCTCAAATTCAGCGGAACGATGGCGTTTTCGGCCAATCCACCGCCTTGCATGAACAGGATCTTGAAGTTGGCTGGTACCGCCAACAACTCGCGCAGATCCGCTTCAGCAGCTTCGTAGATGCTCAGGAACTCTTTGCCGCGGTGGCTCATTTCCATGACGCCCATGCCGCTCAAACGACCTTGGGCATCGGGCCAATTCAGCATTTCGGCGGCGGCTTGTTCCAGCACTTCAGCCGGCATGGCGGCCGGTCCGGCCGAAAAGTTGTAAGGGCGTTGCATCAGTGGCTTATCAATAAAATCGGGCTCTAGCGCTTATAGAACGTGCGTGGGTAGCTATCAAAATGATAGTCACTCGGCGGCGGGTGCGTCTCCGTCTGTACCGTCTGCTGCATCTTCCGCACCCTCTGCAGTGGCATCGGATGGGTTGGCGTCGTTTTCCACGATGCGTTGCAGTCCGCTAAGCTTGGAGCCTTCATCCAAGCCGATCAGGGTCACGCCCTGGGTCGCACGACCCATTTCGCGGATCTCGCTGACCCGGGTGCGCACCAGCACACCCTTGTCGGTGATCAGCATGATTTCGTCGTCGGCATGTACCAAAGTTGCCGCCACGACCTTGCCGTTCCGTTCGGATTGCTGGATGGCAATCATGCCCTTGGTGCCACGGCCATGGCGGGTGTATTCGGTGATGTTGGTGCGCTTGCCGAAGCCGTTTTCGGTGGCGGTCAACACACTTTGCTGCTCGTCTTCAGCCACCAGCATGGCGATCACGCTCTGGCCATCGTCTAGCATCATGCCTCGCACACCCCGGGCGTTACGACCCATGGGACGCACATCGTTTTCGTCAAAGCGCACAGCCTTGCCGCCGTCACTGAACAACATCACGTCGTGCTTGCCGTCGGTCAGTGCTGCGCCGATCAGGAAGTCGCCTTCGTCCAAGTCCACGGCGATGATGCCGGCCTTGCGCGGGTTGCTGAATTCGTCGAGCGCCGTCTTTTTGACCGTACCCATGCTCGTGGACATGAACACATACTGGTCGGCAGGGAAGGTGCGTTTCTCGCCGGTGAGTGCCAGCACCACGGTGATTTTTTCGCCTTCTTGCAAGGGGAACATGTTCACGATAGGGCGACCGCGCGAGCCACGCGAGCCCTGAGGCACTTCCCACACCTTGAGCCAGTACAAGCGGCCGCGGTTCGAAAAACACAGGATGTAGTCGTGCGTGTTGGCCACAAATAGCTGGTCTACCCAGTCGTCTTCCTTGGTGGCTGTGGCTTGTTTGCCCCGGCCGCCGCGCTTCTGGGCACGGTATTCGTGCAGGGGCTGGCTCTTGATGTAGCCGCTGTGGCTCATCGTGACCACCATGTCAGTGGGTGTGATCAGGTCTTCGGTGGACAGATCGAACGAAGAGTGCTCAACCAGGCTGCGGCGCGCGCCGATCTTGGTCTGGCCGAATTCCTGTTTCACATGGCCCAACTCTTCACCGATGATCACTGCCACGCGGGCTGGCTTGGCCAAGATGTCCAGCAGGTCTTCGATCTCTGCCATCACGTCTTTGTACTCGGCGACGATCTTGTCTTGCTCCAGCCCGGTCAGGCGCTGGAGGCGCATTTGCAGGATTTCCTGCGCTTGCGTTTCAGACAGCCGGTACAGGCCGTCGTTGCCCATGCCGAATTCTTTTTCCAAGCCGTCGGGGCGGTAGTCATCCGCATTCACCACGCCGCCGTCGGCACGGGTGCGCGTGAGCATTTCGCGCACCAGCTTGCTGTCCCAAGGGCGGTTCATCAGCTCCAGTTTTGCCACAGGGGGGGTGGGTGATTCACGGATGATGCGGATGAAGTCATCAATATTGGCCAGCGCCACCGCTAAGCCTTCCAGCACGTGGCCACGCTCGCGGGCTTTGCGCAGGTTGAACACGGTGCGGCGGGTCACTACTTCACGGCGGTGGTCCAGGAAGACTTCGATCAAGTCTTTGAGGTTGCACAGCTTGGGCTGGCCGTTCACCAAGGCCACCATGTTGATGCCGAAGGTGTCTTGCAGCTGGGTTTGCTTGTACAGGTTGTTGAGCACCACCTCGGGCACTTCGCCGCGCTTGAGTTCGATGACCAAGCGCATGCCGGACTTGTCGGACTCGTCCTGGATGTGGCTGATGCCTTCAATTTTCTTTTCGTGCACCAGCTCTGCCATGCGCTCTTGCAGAGTCTTTTTGTTGACCTGGTAGGGCAGCTCATCCACGATGATGGCCTGACGCTGGCCTTTGTCGATGTCTTCAAAGTGGCAGCGTGCGCGCATAACCACGCGGCCGCGGCCCGTGCGGTAGCCATCTTTCACACCTTGAATGCCGTAAATGATGCCGGCGGTCGGGAAGTCAGGTGCCGGAATGATGTCCATCAGCTCGTCGATGGAGGCTTCCGGGTTCTTCAGCAAGTGCAGGCAGGCGTCCACCACTTCGTTTAAGTTGTGGGGCGGAATGTTGGTGGCCATACCCACCGCGATACCGCCCGAGCCGTTGACCAACAGGTTGGGGATGCGGGTGGGCATCACCAGAGGTTCTGATTCGGAGCCATCGTAGTTGGGGCCGAAGTCGACTGTTTCTTTATCCAGATCGGCAAGCAACTCGTGGGCGATTTTCGCCAAACGGATTTCGGTGTATCGCATGGCCGCCGCACTGTCGCCGTCCACGGAGCCGAAGTTACCTTGGCCATCCACCAGCATGTGCCGCATAGAAAAATCTTGCGCCATACGGACGATGGTGTCGTACACCGACTGGTCGCCGTGCGGGTGGTACTTACCGATGACGTCGCCCACAATACGCGCCGACTTTTTGTAGGCACGGTTCCAATCGTTGTTGAGCTCATGCATCGCATAGAGCACACGGCGGTGCACGGGTTTTAAGCCGTCTCGTGCATCGGGCAGCGCCCGACCCACGATCACGCTCATGGCGTAGTCGAGGTAGCTGCGGCGCATTTCCTCTTCAAGACTGATGGGCAGTGTTTCTTTGGCGAACTGGGTCATAGTTGGTGTCTGTCTATCAATGTCGAGGACAACCTTGGATTCTACGGCCGCGCGGGTGTAGCACGATTGCAACAGCTTCAGTCATCGTTTGTGAATACCGGAACTAGTTGGCAAGGGCATTTATCTGGTTCCCCACGGTATGGCACAATCAGATCAACGTCTTCGGCGCTAAAGGCCTTGGGGCGTCACCAATCAATCGCAGCTCGCTGCAGTTACTGCCTAAATAAGGAAGGTTCTATGAAACAATTGAATAAAGTTGCAGCCCTGATCGCTACCGCTGTGTTGGCTTCTGCCGCTGGCGCACAAGAAATTCACAACTGGCGTAGCGCCGCTGGCGACGTTTGGAAGAACGTTGACGGCCAGTGCTGGCGCGATGCCAGCTGGACTCCAGCAACTGCTGCAGCTGGTTGCGACGGCGCAATCGTTGCTCCTGCTGCAGCACCTGCACCCGCAGCAGCTCCCGCTCCTGTTGCTGCTCCTAAGCCCGCAGCAGCACCTGCACCCGCAGCAGCTCCAGTCGCCGCTGCAAGCAAAGTAACTTACGCTGCAGACGCATTCTTTGACTTTGACAAATCCGTGTTGAAGGCCGAGGGCAAAGCTAAGCTGGACGACCTCGTGTCCAAAGTGAAGGCCATCAACCTGGAAGTCATCATTGCTGTGGGTCACACTGATGCCACTGGCGCTGACGGCTACAACCAAAAGTTGTCCGTTGCACGTTCTGAAGCTGTGAAGGCTTACTTGGTGTCCAAGGGCATTGAGAAGAACCGTGTTTACACAGAAGGCAAGGGCGAGAAGCAACCTGTTGCTGACAACAAGACCAAAGAAGGCCGTTCTAAGAACCGCCGCGTGGAAATCGAAGTGGTTGGCACTCGCGCACAATAATCAGTTCTTCTGAATGATTAGAAAAAACCCGCTCCGGCGGGTTTTTTCTTGCCCCTACATAATCACGCCATGACATCCACTATCAACGCCGACCCCGCCGAACTGGCTAAATTCTCCGAGCTTGCCCATCGATGGTGGGATTTGGAGAGCGAGTTCAAGCCGCTCCATCAAATCAATCCCCTGCGTTTGGGGTGGATCCGGAGTTTTGTGCCCTTGGCGAACAAGCGCCTGGTAGACATTGGTTGTGGCGGTGGAATATTGGCTGATGCTGCTGCACGTCAAGGTGCTGAAGTGTTGGGCATCGACCTGTCGACCAAAGCCCTGCGTGTCGCTCAGCTCCATGCGATGGAGGCTGAAACTACCGGGGTGACTTACCGCGAGGTCAGCGCAGAAACGCTCGCCATGGAGGCTCCTGCGGCATTTGATGTTGTGACCTGTATGGAAATGTTGGAGCACGTGCCTGACCCGGCCTCGGTAGTGATGTCGTGCGCACAGATGGTCAAACCGGGTGGGTGGGTATTTTTCTCGACCTTGAACCGCAACCCTATGTCGTTCATTCAGGCGATTGTGGGGGCTGAGTATGTACTTAAGCTTCTGCCAAAAGGAACCCACGAGTACGCCAAAATGATTCGTCCTAGCGAGCTGGCGCACTTTTGTCGGGCAGCCGGTTTGGACCTAAAAGCCACCAAGGGTCTTGGGTATAACCCCATCACCGGTAAATATTCACTTAACAACAGTACGCAGGTCAACTATTTGTTCGCTACCCAAAGGCCTTTCGAATGACCTTGCGTACATCGCGCGGCAACATCAAGGCAGTTCTTTTTGACTTGGATGGGACGCTTATTGACAGCGCTCCGGATTTGGGTGCCGCAGCAGACAAGATGCGCATGGATCGTGGCCTCTCATCTCTGCCCGATGAGGCCTATCGCCCCATGGCCGGTGCCGGTGCCCGTGGCATGCTGCAAGTTGCATTTGGCATGACGCCGGATGCGCCTGATTTTGCGGAAATGCGTGAGGAGTTTTTCCAGAACTATGAGAAAAGCATGACTGCGCGCACCTATGTGTTCGCCGAGGTTCAGGCATTGCTTGAGCAAATCAGTGCTGCCGGGTGCTTGTGGGGTGTGGTGACCAACAAGTCCAAGCGGTTTACCGAGCCACTGGTCGCCCAGCTGCCTTTGTTCTCCGAGGCTTCGGTAGTGATCAGTGGGGACACCACGCCGCATGCCAAACCGCACCCTGAGCCTTTGCTAGAAGCTGCCCGGCGCCTTGGGCTGACTCCTGCTGATTGCATTTATGTAGGCGATGATGAGCGCGACATCCAAGCCGCTCGCGCGGCTGGCATGTTCTCTGTTGCTGCATGTTATGGCTATTTGGGAGCTCAGGCCGACACGGGCAAATGGGGCGCGGACATCGAAATTAAATCACCCTTAGAGCTCTTGCAATCTCTCACAACCGCCTAAAATAGGACCCGAGGGGCTGCACTGGTTTCGACACGGGTTCGGACGCGCAGCAGGGCATGTCGAGCTGAATGCGCTCGTAAAACAGATTCAAACAAACTAACTGCAAACGACGAACGTTTCGCACTCGCCGCTTAATTGCGCGTGAGGCTCACAACAGCAAGCCGATAGGCTGGGCAAGGGTGGCGCAAGCTGTCCAGGCTGTGGGCTAATTTCATTCGGCTGGACTTGCCTTGGGTGACTTAGGGCAGGTCGAGACAATAGGTTACTGGCGTCTTGCATAGCGTGCCACTGCGCGATGTAAGGTGCGAGATTCAAATCAGATGGCTACACATGTAGAACTGTTCGAAGAAGGCTTGTGGACGGGGGTTCAAATCCCCCCAGCTCCACCATATGCGGGGGGACAGATTTTCTCTGTCCCCCTTTTCATGCCCGGAAAGCCCTGTATCAGCGGGCTTCCGCGTTTTGCCTTGTGGACGCGGCGGGGCACATTTCTCTAGTTTTTGGCCTCAGAGTCCGAATTTCTCTCTTTTTTCTCTGTTGCCTTGTGGACGTGTCCATAAGCTGGACACAGTATTCATGCGGGTTCCAGCGATTGGGTTGGACCATGTCAGTGGCCAAGCATAGGGGAGTTGAACCGGATAAATGTCGATCTCAGGCTGATTGCTGTCAGTTGGTTTCGAAGCACCAATGTCTGCTGCTACCGGCAACAGTCATCGAGCGGCTGGCCAGCTTGTAAGATATGCCATGAACAAGCCAGACCCAAAGGTCAGGGCAACACCCAGAGCCCTCCGTATCGCCTACGTGTTGGAGGACGGTGTCGATGCGCATGGCTGGCTCGATGCGATATTCGCCGACTGTTTTGGCCGCGATGGCGGACGTCAGTCGCTTGTCGTGCCATTGGTGAACGGAGCCATATCCGAGCCATTTCAGACATGGCTTCGCCTGCTTGATCCGGACTTTGTGCTGCTCCTGACGTACGATAACGCCGCCTTGGTGCCAGGATTGATGGCACTTCTAGCCGATACAACGCTGCTCGAACGGAAACGAGACCGTGCCACGCCTGAGCAACATCCACGGGTGGATCTCGAACGGCTATCTGGCCTCACATCACTATCGTGGCTGCCGTTCCTTAAAACCGTATCTGGTCTCCATAGCGCGGCGCCATCTCACATTCTGGATCGCTACCCAGCCTGGAATGACGATGGCCTCATCAAGGACAACTTCGGAACCCTTTTTGGCAGCGTGAACCCCTTCCCGCTGCATCAGCAGATCGGTGTGCGCGGCATGATGTTGACCCCTGAAAACCCGCCGGACAACCGCTGGCACTTTCGCCCCCTGGAGGGGGATGAGGTGCACGATTCCTATACAGTTCTGGAGAATCTTGGGAATCGTGGCGGCATAGCGACGCTCGGTCAACTCTCGAATCTTCGTGGCCAACCGCACAGACCAGAACACCGCTGGACGGATGGCTTCTGCCTCGTTGTTGGAGATACGCTCGAAGACCGCATTGCGTGCTGGAATGCGGGTCTGCTCTTCGATGACGCACGCAGTCAGCGCTACAAAACTCTTCGCATTCCAGCCGAAGCAGTCGTCAGCGTCGAAAAGGTCGACAAGATCGGCGCGTTTCTAAAGACCGGTAATTGGTTGGGGAGCAGCAACGGCCCAGCGCGGGTGTTCGTACGTTCCCGTTCGCTCGACGCGGCAACCCTTGAGGGATTTGTTAAGCGCCTGCAAGAATCGTCACGCGCGATCGTTACCTTTGATCCTATTGCCTCGATCGACGACTGTTGCCCGCCCGACGCTGCGCGGGTCTGGCGTGCCTTGCCTAGCATGACCGATGGCACGCCTACTGTAGAGACTGCAATTGCCGGTCCCAAAGTGGCAGTCAGTGTTCCCCAACCTTTGCAGCTCGCGTATTGTGCGGGCCTGCACCCGATCTTCACCCAAGGGGCTTGGTACATCGACTTGTCCGTCGACCGGTTGCACGACATAGGCCGCTTCAGCAACGTACGCGAAGCCTGGGCGCTGCCCAAGCGGCGGCAATTGGTGCGCCACTTCTCCGGCGAGAACGGCGCTCGCATTCGAGCAGGCGGTGGACTGGCGGTGCCGGTCAATATTGAGACTCGGACGGTCGAAATAAAGCAACCCGACGACAGCAATGTCTTCCAGAGCCTCATCACTGAGAACTCACGCTTTGACTATGGCGACCTGCGCGGCTTACACGCCAAGGCGGCACTCTACCGCTACACCAAGCCATCCGACAAAGGCAGCTACCTTCAAGGGTTGATTGGGATGTTTGGTTCACTGAGCGACATCGAGCACACAATGGAGACGCACTTCTGGCGTGCGCAGTTCGGAAAAATGGCCGCGCCTGCGCAAAGCCAGCATGACGAGGTCATTAGAGACATTCAACAGCGCATGCACGCGGCCGACGGAAGGCTTGTCATCGAAGACGACGCTGGATGGCAGAAACTAGCGCAGCGAATCGTACAGAAGGCAAGCAGACTGAAAGTTCCTCGACTTCGAACGCGCTACTCGCATCTCCTGAACGACTGGACCGAAGAGCTTACCGCCGCGATCGAGAAGGACCCTAATCTGAAACAACGCCAGGACGAGATCCTGGGTGAGCGCGAGGATGACCTCAAGAGGTCCTTGAGCTTCTTCTTTGAACGCGGTGTGATGTATCGCGGCCACGAATGGAGTTGTAGGGAGTGTCGGCATAGAAACTGGGTCGGGGTCGAAGCGTTGAAAGACGTGATGTCTTGCGATGTATGTGGTCGAGAGCATCAACTTCCCATTGATGTCGCGCTCGACTTTCGGATGAACGAATTCTTCGCCACCTGCCTTCGCGAACACGACACGATCTCAGTTGCGTGGGCGATCAGCGCCCTGAGACAACAGGCCAAGCACTCTTTCATGTTTGCCCCGCAGACGGCACTCTATCGGGATTACCCAGAGAATCAGGCCCAGCGAATCGACCGTGAGGTCGACCTACTTTGCATCATGGATGGACGACTTGTGATCGGTGAGGTCAAGGCTCGCTCTGAACTGATCACTAAATCGGATATCACGGACTTAGCTGCGGTAGCCCAAGAATTGGGCGCCGACTTAGCCGTTCTGGCTGCTGTAATGGGACAGCCCGCGGCCATGGAGGCGAAAGTTACGGAGCTTCGCGCCTTGCTCCCGGCGGGCATCAACGCCGAATTTCTGCTTTCGGATTGGAGCGATGAGCCGTCGAGCTTCCTTTGAATGCACTGTGCGAGTGTTGGTCGTTTCCGAATTTTGTGTAAGCGGGGCGGACTTTAGCTTGTGGCGAGACGCCGCGATGACCGCTTCCTGGATGAGACAGTGATCTGAAGGCGTGGCAGCAACTGACAGCAATCGCTGCACTCCGGTCGGCCGGTTTGGCAATGGCAACTGCAGGCTGGTTGCCGTCGCTCACGATGGGTACTGACGCAGGCGCACCCCACTACCGTTAATCGCCCTTTTTATGCTTGTGAGGCTTGAGGTCAGGCGTATTCTTTGGCGTTTCCTTGTTGTCACGTCGACGCTTATCAGGTTTGCCCGTTGATTTGGCAATTGGTTTGGGCCCAGGCTTGATTGGCATATCTGTCCTCCTTTAGCTTGAAGAAATGCTCTCCGAGTTTGGCCGCCCTACGTTAAGGCAAGTGGATACCGCAGTCAACTCGCGCAGCGACTTTCCTAGGCTTAGGAGGTATGAATCTTCAGGTGCGACAACATTGTCACGCGCAGTATGAAAATGACACGCAAACGCGGTGAGGAATTGATACACCTCGACTAACGTGCCAAGCCATCCGAACCATGGATGGGACTGGCAATGATTACGAACGAGGAGTACATGGAACTCAAGGTTTTAAGGAAGCACAGGCTGAGCTTGCGCGAGATATCGGCGCAAACTGGAATGGCAGTCAACACGGTGCGTAAGTATTTGGAGGGCGGTCCGCCGGCCATGAAGAAACTGCCGGAACGTAAAAGCAAGCTCGATCCATTCAAGGACTACTTGGCTGGACGTATTCAGGCGGCCAAGCCTGATTGGATTCCCGCAACGGTGCTGCAGCGTGAGATTGCCGCACAGGGGTATACGGGCTCCGTGCGCATCCTGCAGGAGTACCTCAAGGAGTTGCGTCCACAGGCGCGCCCGGATCCGGTTGTGCGGTTCGAGACCCAGCCCGGTGAGCAAATGCAGATGGACTGGATCGAGTTCCGCAAGTCTGGGCATAAAGACGGCATGTTGGCGGCGTTTGTGGCAACGCTTGGCCACAGCCGGGCGACCTTCGCGGAGTTTGTCACAGACATGAAGCTGGAGACACTACTGGCGTGCCATGTCAGGGCGTTCGAGAGCTTTGGTGGAGTCACCCGTGAAGTGCTGTACGACAACATGAAGACCGTCATCCTCAAGCGTGACGCCTACGGCAAGAACCTGCACCAGTTCCAGGGTGCCTTTGCTGACTTTGCGCACCACCATGGCTTTGTGCCGCGGGTGTGCAAGCCCTATCGGGCCAAGACCAAGGGCAAAGTCGAACGCATGAATGGCTACATCCGGCGCAGCTTCTGGGTGCCATTGGTGGCGAGTATGAAGCAGCAATGCTTGGTGGTGGACGCGGACACAGCCAATCGGGAAATGCGCACCTGGCTGCGTGACGTTGCCAATGTGCGGATCCACGGAACCACTGGGTGTGTGCCGGCACTGGCTTTGCAACAGGAGCGCACACATCTGCTGGCCATCCCCAGCGCCTACAGTGGGCGAACAGTGCGTCAATTGCAAAAAGTCACCGGTAGCGGCGCAGCAGTCCGGCCAATTCCAGCCGCGGCATGGCGAGGCCTGCAGCATCCTCTGGCGATGTATGACACGCTGGTGCACAACCAAGCCTCAGCAGGAGGACGACCATGAGCCTGCAAATGGAAAGACTGCGTGAACTGTGTGATCAGCTGCGCCTGCTCAACTTACCCGATCAGCTTGCCCACTTGGGGCAAATGGCGGCCAAGAAAGAGCTGGGGTACCTGGAGTTCCTGGAGCAAGCCTTGCGTGGCGAGGCTCTAGCCAGAGTGGAGAGAACACGCGCCATGCTCACGCGCATAGCGGGCTTCCCCGCCATCAAGACGCTTGATGAGTTTGACTTCCAGTTTGCCAGCGGCGTGCCCAAACCCCTGGTACAGGAGCTTGGCAGTCTGGCCTTCGTGGAGCGCAGCGAGAACGTGGTCTTGCTGGGCGCCAGTGGGGTGGGCAAAACCCACTTGGCCATCGCCTTGGGCTACAGGGCAACCCAGGCTGGAATCAAGACGCGTTTCATCACGGCGGCAGATCTGCTGATGACACTGAGCACGGCACTACGGCAGAACACCCTGGAAGAGGCTATCAAACGCATCGTGCGTCCCTACCGGCTGTTGATCATTGACGAGGTCGGGTACCTTCCCATGAATCGGGAACAGGCGAATCTTCTGTTCCAAGTCATTGCCAAACGCTATGAAGTGGGAAGTCTCATCCTGACCTCCAATCTGCCGTTTGGGCAATGGGACCAGACGTTTGCAGACGATGCCACGCTGACAGCGGCGCTACTTGACCGACTGCTCCACCACGCCCATGTGGTCCCGATTTCAGGAGACTCCTATCGCCTGAAAGATAAGCGGCGTGCCGGTGTGATTGCCGCCAGCAGCAATACCCTACTCAAACGAAAACGCAGTCACCTTGATACACAGGAGGAACAGGCAGCCTAAGGGCGCCAAGCAGTCAGTGGCGAGCCACTGACTGCTTGAAAGACAAGCAAAGACAAAACAGACAATCGCCCCACACAACGGTGTATCAAATCCACGCCGCGTTTGCGTTCGACAGCTGTATCAAATCGAAACTGCGTTTGACAACATCTTCCGAAAGGGTCATAGAACGACAGCTTAGGGCGCCAATCCTGTTCGACAGCTTCTGCCAAGAATCGCTAACCAGCAAATGTGAGCCGCTGACGGCTCCCGCTGCATACCGGAAATGGGACTGAAGAGTGAATCGCTTGCATCCTGTCAAAACGCCACTTTTCGTAAAACCAAGCCATGGCCGCGAAATTGGCTGAAGGTCGCACGGAGCATTATGAATCCCTTCAGGCGGCTTGCTGTGACATGAATTGCTCATGCCACAGGTTCGGTAGTGCGTTTCTGGTGAACCACATCATGTTGGCTTCATGAGGTGGCTTTCCCCCAAGGATGTCCATCACCAGGGCAGGGTCCAGCAGCGTCAGTCGCAGCAGCTCATTGACCGTGCTCGGATCTAGGCCCTCCAATTGGGCGATTTCAGAGCCGCTCTTGACCTCTCCGGTGTCGAGCAGCCACTGCCAGTAATGGGCCCTGGCCAGCCCGTGGAACAAGGCGACGTGGGTGCTCTTGGCTAACACCGCACCCATCTGTTGGCCTTCTGGCGCGTCCTGGGCCAGTACCAGGGTTTTGATGCCTGGGCGGCGTTTGAGCTTGAAGGGCTTGCGTGTGGAGATCCTAAGACCTTCGCCTTCCTTGCTGATTGTCATCTCGCTCATGCTGGCATCTCCATCTCCAGCATCTCTGCGCCGATTGTCCCGGGCTTCATTGCCTCCAGCAGAGCCAGCCAGTCAGTGGTGCGCCAGCTGACCTCGATCGTGTCGTCATCGTGCAGCGTGACTCGTTCGACCAAGCTGCGGATGATGTGGCTTTTGAGCTCATCGAAGTAGCTGTCCCAGATTTCCGCTGTGCGCTGAAGCACCAAATTCACAGCTTGGGCCTCGGGGATGCCGGGGTTGAGCTGCTGGATCTGGTGCCAGTATTGATTGAGCATCGTGCCCGAGCACAGGAAATCGAGTACCTGCCGGGTGACCTCCTGTTCCACCGGCTCGGCAGGCTGGTTGGCGACGGTGCTCTGGCTGGCGCCCTCGTGCATTTTCTTGTTGTGCACGTAGTAGCGGTAGACCTTGCCAGATTTCTTCTGACAGGCCATCGGAAGATACAGATCGCCTGCAGGGGTGTAGATCAAGCCGCGCAACAGAAACTGGGTCCGGGCCTTCAAGGACCAAGTGGCCTGGGTCTTCTCTTCGGGTTTGCGCGCAAGCATTTTCTGCACCTTGTCCCACTGGTCCTGATCGATCAGGGGCTTGTGGGCACCAGGGTAGAAATTGCCCTTGTGCGAGAGCATGCCCAGGTAGACGCGGTTTTGCAGCACCTTGTACAGCGACTGCTTGCAAAAATGCCGCCCCGTTTTGGTCAGGAGGTTTTGCTCCTTCATTTGCTGGACCATCTGCGTGGTCGATCCTGTGCTGGCGTAGGTGTCGAAGATCCAGTTCACAGTTTCCGATTCTTTCGGGTGGATCAGTAACTGGCGATCTTCCACACGGTAGCCCAGCGGCACCACGCCACCCATCCACAGCCCCTTGCGTTTGGAGGCGGCAATCTTGTCTCGGATGCGTTCGCCGGTCACTTCGCGTTCGAACTGAGCAAAAGACAGCAGCATGTTGAGCATCAGGCGACCGTTGGAGGTCGAGGAATTGATCTGCTGGGTGACGGAGCTGAAGCTGACCGTGTGCTGGTCAAAGACCTTCATCATCTGGGCAAAGTCGGCCAGCGAGCGCGAGAGGCGGTCGATCTTGTAGACCACCACCATGTCAACCTTTCCGGCCTTGATGTCTGTCATCAGGCGTTTGAAGCCGGGGCGTTCCATGTTGCCGCCGGAGAACCCGGGGTCTTCGTAGGTGTCCTGCACGGGCACCCAGCCTTCTGTGCGCTGGCTCATCACAAAGGCCAAGCCTGCTTCGCGCTGGGCATCGATGGAGTTGAATTGTTGGTCCAGGCCTTCATCAGAGGACACGCGGCAGTACACAGCGCAGCGTTTGATGGTCACTTCAGTCATACGGCCACCATATTTTTTACGCCAAAAAATGCGGGTCCGGACCAATGCGTGCCGGTGATGTTCTTGGCGATCGCCGATAGGCTGCGGTAGATCTTCTGGTTGTACTCGTAGCGGCCGTCGGCCAAAACCTCCACCCTGAACTCTTTGCCTTCGAACTCACGCACCAGTGTGGCCCCGGGCATGGCCACCGCTTTGGCCGGGGTCTTGGTCTTGATTTTGGAGAGGTTTTGGCCGTAGTCGACCAAGCGCTCGCGTGTGGACTGGGGCAAGGTGCCAAAGGCCAATTCCTGAATCCGGTAGCTCAAGCGTGAGGTCAGATATTTGCGGTTGGGGTGTACCGGGCGGCTTGCGAAATGCAGATCCCACACTTTCCAAAGATCGGGCATCTTCATTTCATGCAGGGCAGCCACTTCGCGTTGGACGGCATTGAGCTTTTCCAGACTGCGCTGCTCGCGCGGGGTGATGGATCGTGGCTTCATGGGTGAACTCCTTGTTCTGTAGACGGGTTCACATTCACGCTCTGCCAGGCATTGAAGTCCACGAACTCGTCCAGTTCAGTGGCGTAAACCTGACTGCTGTGGATTTCGGTGAGCTTCTGGTGTTGACTGAGGGCGCCTTTGGCCATCAGTGCGCTGATCTGTTCAAGGCAGAGGTAGCCACTCTTTTCCGAGCGATTGCCCAGGGGGCTTGTGGATTGGTTCAGGTGGACTTTCATGGGGAGGAATTGATTGAGAAAACCGTCCACAAATCGTATGAATGAACCCCTCCAGAAGTAACGTGTTTTGGCGGGCCAATGAGGTCCTTGAGTTGGAGAGCCGCATAAATCCTGGGTTTCTGAGACACCGGCCAGCATTCAAGCGGCCTGCAGCGGTGGCTTTGACAAACTTGCCAAAAGCTGTATATTTATCCAGCAATCCGGCAAAACCTCAACCCAAGCCCCCGGTCAACAGACTGGGGGTTGAGACGCCTCATTGCCGAAACAAACAACAACAAAGGAGACCCAAATGAGTCGAGCTCAGACCTACGCCGACATCCTGCTGAACTTGCCTGTCGACGACACCCTCAAAACATTCATGGAGCGCCATGCCTTGCCACTGCCCGAGGGCTGGTCATGGAACGACTCCGTTCAAACGTCCAAAGGCCTGATTGGCTTGATCCAGTCCCACCCTGTGGCTGCCATGCGTGACCGCATCGTGGCGGGTTTGCACGCCAGCACGCTGCTGGCTCACCCTTTGGGCAAGCAGGCCATGTTCCAGGCGGCGCATGATCGACCCTCCGAGTTGATGGGCCTGATTGGCTGCAAGAGTGACCTGCAGCGGGCGTTCTGGCTGTATGTTCACCACCCCGCGCTGTTTGAGGCGGCGGCCGAAATCGAATACCTAGACCACCATGGGCAGCAGGCCCAACAGCATGACCTTGGCATCAAGAGAGCCATACAACGAGACGAGGCCTCGATAGCTGCGTTCAGCGATGCCATCAAGGGGTTCTACCAGCGCGAGCTAGGCTGCGGTGAGGTGTGTGTGGTCAATGTGCTCGAACGTGCCCGGGGCACACAGCTCATCTCAATTCACGCCAAGGATCTGGCGACGGCCAAGCTCGAATTCGAGGGCAGCCAACTGCAGCGGCGCGTGGGCAGTCCCAATATCCACATGGTGCTGGAATATGCCCAGGCAACCGGTGTGGCACGCACCATCATCCGAGGTGGGGCCAAGTACCACGCCATGCTCTGTGAGGCCTTTGCCAGGCATTTGCTGGGTGTGGACGCGGATGCACAGCGCATTCAGACGCCTCGCCTGAACCTTACCTCCCTGCGCCTGGGCATGAACATCCCGGAAGCGATCGAGGACGGCTTCGTGGGCCTGCAGGTCAAAAGCGTGACCGTGGTCAGTGGCTGTGGACGGCTCAAGCTTGAATGCACCGCCAGTGCATCCAGCGATCAGCGCTGCGTGACCGATTTGCTGGCCAGCTATTTCAACTCGGAGAATCCACTCACTCGTGGTTGGATGATCCAGGCAGCGGTGCTCAATTTCTACCTCGCACCCATGCAGGGCAAAAGCCGCTGTCCGGTGGTCAGTGTTGAGGTTACGAGCAAGGGGCGGCTGAACCTGCACAAGTTCGATGAAAAACTTCGGACCCAGCTGGAAGGCTATCTGGTGCAGCTGGGCATCCTGCAAGGCCAGCAGGTCCTCTTGCCTGATCCAGAAAGTGCAGGGCAAGGGGTGCTCGCTGGTGGTTTGTTTGAGTGAGGGCTGTGAATGGAGATCACGCAGAACCAGCAAGCCATCAATCTGGCAGCCCTGTTGTTTGTGAGGGGCGGCTTTTCGCTCGAAAGCGGCCTGCACGACGGAGAAATTTCAGCTCTGCATGTACTCAAGCAGGTTAAGGCGGTGATTGCGGGCCAGGTCAACGCCAGCTGATGCCATGTGCGCTTTCTGTGGCTTGTACCGAGGTCCTATATTCCGAAGTGATGACGGCCTCATGGTGCAGTGCCCTGACTGCGGTCCGTTTCGGTTGGATCCGGCCAGTCAGCGCAGTTGGCAGCTGGACGACGAATGGCTGATCCGCAAGTTGCGCGGCGCACTGGGCATTGCGTCGCAGGTCTCAATCACCTGTATCGTCGATGGTGTGTGGGACATCGGCCGCTACAGGAAGCGACCGGTGGTGGTGGCACGGCGGATTGATCTGGTGGAGCGCCATGGGCTGCAGATATTTCACGGACACGAGCCTCGTACCCAAAGCTGGGTGATCACGCCCAGGCCTTTGGGGCGGATGCCGCAGGATCCGCTGGCGGGGGTGGCCACCTGGTGGCATCTCGAGGATCGATTTGCCTTGCATGGTATGGCGCTGCGTCTGCTCGACGATGTGCATGAAGATGCTGGCGATGTTTTGAGAGACGCCATCCCTGTGGCCATTAATGGGCCGTTCAGCGACGATTTCCAGTGGGTGTATCTGGATGACTGGCCGCATGGCCCCATCCGCTTGACCGAAGCTCAGGCGAGGTTGTTTGCTGCGCTCTGGAAGCATCGAAACCAAGCCCAACCAGCTGAATTCCTCATGAGGGCAGCTGGTCTATCCAGCGAAAAGCCAATGGATGTCTTCAAGATCAAGGCCGCAAATCGCGGGGATCCGTTGTACCTAGGGCCGCTCCAAGCTTATGAGCAACTGGTTAGCCGACAGCGCCGGTTGGGTTTGTACCAGCTGGCCTGGGATCAGAAGTAATTCCTGCGAGGTGCTCATCTAACAGGAAATCTGACTTCTAACATCGGCAATGTTGTATCAAGCCATGACCGCGCTATTTTCCGGTTCATGCGCGCCGCGACAGGTTGCGGAACGGCTGCTTATTGGATGTCGCTTTTGAATGCAGGCTTGAAGTCATTGAGTTCGTGCGCCTGCAGTCCAACCTCTGCTGAGGTCGCCACATCTCTCCATTGCTTGACTGCTGCGGCCACCTCTTCAAGGGTGGATTGCGCTTGGGGCTGAGACAACTCGAAGCGGGCGGCTTGACCCAACAGTTGCTGGATCGAGGTGATCGGTCCACTGTCTTCACTGAGCCAGGTTTTAGATTCCGACTCCTTGTCGGGAAAAGGGTTCAAATCAAAAGCAGGTGCCAGTCGCCACTGGTTGTTTCCGCTGTACAAGAACCCGATGTTCTGCAAGTGATCATCCACGTTCGTGATCATGTGATTGAACACCAACCGTCGCCACAACTGCCTAGCGTCATCCATGAAGTTCTCGCATTTGGAGCGCATCACATCGATGATTTCCGTGTACGAATGCTCGTCGTCGCGGTTGGCTTGTAGCAGCGTGGCGCCTGAGATGTAGGGGATGCGATTTTGTTCGGATGTGCGGTCAAAGCGGCGAATCATGGCAACCGGCTGGTCCTGAACCATCACGATCCGTGCTTGCGCACTGTCGATGCCTGCCAGCTGGGCCAGTCGCAGTGCCAACACCTCGCCACGCGTGATAGAGCGCTCATCGTTCACGCTTGGAAACTTGCCAAGCGACAAAGCACCATCTGAATCCAGGATGGTGCATTTGGGGCGCATGCCGCCCAGGGATGTTCCTTTGCCCTGAAGGTAGGCCAGGTCTTCGGCCGTTTCTTTGCTCACTTCCACTGCGCGGGATGCGAGGAGGATTTTTTCCAGCTCCAAAAATGCAGGCGTTGACCGCGCACCATCGGCCACGCTGCGCAGGTAGTGCCCGCTCTCATCTCGCAGCCGCAGTGCGCCCACTCGGCTGAAATCATCCACGCAAGCGAGGTAGTCTGCTTCGGTCAGTGGCCCAAGCGACGCATCTTTGGCACGGGCCTTGGCATGTGCGCGTGCGATCACTCGCCGTCCCCATGCATCCGGCTCGGTATCGGCCAAGGCCAAGAAGAAACAGGTGTCGTTCTTGGTCGGAGGCTTGCGCAGTTGGTAGCCGCTTTGGCGGTTGAGGTCGGGAGAGACATCGAAGAACTGGGCATCTGCCAGCCAATCTTCGCTGTAGGCGAATTGAGAAAACTCCCGCTGGCCGTCCTTGACGAAGATGAGCCGTCCCAGAGGCTTCTCCGCTTTGCCCAGAAAGACATCCATCTGGGTGCGGGTGGGGGCTGGCCTGGCGGCGGGTTTGACAGCAGGTTTTGTGGCCATCAAAACGCTCCGGACTCTGGTGATTTGCGGGACTTGCGCACGCGTTGGGGCAATTTTTCATCCATCAGGGTCAGGCCGATGGTGTCTTGAGGCGTGTCGAGCAACTGATTGAGCTTGTCCAACTCCCCGAACACCTGCAAGGCCCTGGCGAGATGAACCATGGCGGTGCCCGGGTGGCCCGCTTCCATCCGTCGCACGGTGTGAGCAGATGCACCAATCCGCTGCGCAAGATCTTCTTGTGTCAGGTGTCTGCGCCGACGCGCAAGCGAAATTGCCTGACCGAGTCGGGTCAGGCTGCGTGCAACTGGCAGTGGTGGCGGGGATAGGGATTTCATTTAAAGCGCATTTTATGGCGTTCTAAAAATTTTAGCAACGCATATATGAGTGCTTATTTTCCCATGGCTATGAAATTTACTCTGCTATTGGCAGGTGCTCGATCCAACGCGTCCAGCTCATCGAGCACCAGGTCGGGATTAAGGAACTGGAGATATCGCCAAAGTTCCTTGATCAGTTCCTTATCAGTTCCCCATTGATTTTCTGAAATAGCAGCGTTGTCCCTCAACTCTCTGAAAGGAGTGACCCATGCTGCTAGCAACACCAGCACGTTCAACGCTTAACCCTTTGAGCGCCATGGCCCCAGAGCCACATATGCCCCCACGGCAAGTCCTGAGCGAGGCCGATCTGGCCTCGCGTTGGGGTATGAGCCCCAAGACCCTTCAACGCTGGCGAATGGAGGGGCGCGGACCTCACTACTTGAAGCTCGGCAAGCGGGTGAACTACCCACTCAATGCCGTGATCGCCTTTGAGAACTGCGTCCAGCACGTCTCCACCTCGCAACGTTCCACCACCTGAGGAGTCCTCCATGAACCACCTTCAATTGCAACAGGCGGCGTTGCCCGACCTCTCCGAGAACCAGATCAGCCGTCTGCCCAAAGACCAGCTGGCTCACTTCAGCAACGCGGTGCAGCAGCTCCATGACTGGACGTTGCAGATGCGCGGCCGAATCAATCGGGGCATGGAAATCCGCTACGCCGACCAGGTCCGTCATGCCACAACGCTTGGTCAGGAAGAAGCTGCCAGATTCCGCATCGACGACGGTGACCTGCAGATCGATGTCTCGCAGCCTAAAGAAATCGTCTGGGACCAGAAGCACCTGTCTGAAATCGCAGAACGAATGGTCGTTGCCGGTGACCGCGTACAGGACTTCATGCAGGTCCAGTTCTCGGTGGCCGAGCAGGACTACGCCCGCTGGCATCCACTGTTGCGTGCGGCATTTCAGCCCGCCCGCAAGGAACTCATCACCGAGCCCACCTTCCAGATCCGCTGGGTAGGCGATGTTCAGCTCTGAGCGCCCAAAG